>NZ_JAUNRW010000070.1 GCF_030535495.1 Corynebacterium sp. | reverse complement strand
CGAAGGTCCTGGCCGTGTGCAACACCAACGGCTCCCAGATCCCGCGTGAGTCCGATGCCGTCCTCTACACCCACGCCGGACCCGAGATCGGTGTCGCCTCCACCAAGGCGTTCCTGGCGCAGGTCGCCGCGAACTACATCGTCGGCCTGGCTCTCGCCCAGGCCAAGGGGACGAAGTACCCGGATGAGATCGCCGAGATTTGGGCTGCCCTGGAGGAGATTCCGGCCAAGATCGAGGAGCTTCTCAATATCCGGGAGACCATGGCCGGCATCGCCGATGAACTCGGCGCCGTCAAGACCATGCTCTTCCTCGGCCGCGGCGTCGGCTTCCCCGTCGCCCTGGAGGGCGCGCTCAAGCTCAAGGAGCTGGCCTACATCCACGCCGAGGGCTTCCCGGCCGGCGAACTCAAGCACGGCCCGATCGCCCTCATCGAGGATGACCTACCGGTCGTCGTCGTGGTGCCCTCCCCGCGGGGTGTGAAGCTGCTGCACTCCAAGATCGTCTCCAACATCCAGGAGATCCGCGCCCGCGGCGCGAAGACCATCGTCATCGCCGAGGAGGGCGATGAGGCGGTGCGCGAGTTCGCCAACTACCTCATCGAGATCCCCGCGACCTCCTCGATCATGCAGCCCCTGCTGGCCACCGTGCCGCTGCAGTTCCTCGCCGCGGACATCGCTCGCGAATGCGGTAACGACGACATTGACAAGCCGCGTAACCTGGCGAAATCCGTCACCGTGGAATAGGTCCGCATGAGCCTGCAGTTCACCCATGACACCCTCGCACAAAGGGTCATGCTGGGAGCCGGGCGCGCCGCCGAGCACCTGGCCGCCGAGGTCGAGCGTCTCGGCGCCGCCCGGATCATGGTCATCGCCACCCCCCGCGGGCTCACGCAGGCCCGCGAGGTGACTGCGCTTATCGACGTCGCCGTCTGGCACACCGACACCGCCGAGCATGTACCGGTGGAGGTGGCGGAGCGGGCGCGGGACGTCGCCAAGCATCATGACATCGACCTCATGGTGGCCGTGGGTGGTGGATCCGTCATCGGCCTGGCGAAGGCCGTGTCCCTGGACGCCGGTATTCCGTCGATCGCCGTGCCCACCACCTACGCCGGGTCCGAGGGCACGAATGTGTGGGGTCTGACGGAGAACGCGCGCAAGACCACGGGTACCGATGACCGGGTCCTGCCGGTCACCGTCATCTACGATTCCCACCTCACGCTCAGCCTGCCGGTCGAGCTGTCCGTGGTCTCGGGGCTCAACGCGCTGGCCCACTGCGTCGATTCCCTGTGGGGTCCGCGCGCCGATCCCGTCAACGCGGCCCTGGCGACGGAGGGGGCCCGGGCGCTCGCGGAGGGCCTGCCGCTCGTCGTCGCCGATCCGCAGGATATCCACGGGCGTGACCTCACCCTCTACGGCGCCTACCTGTCGGCGGTCGCCTTCGCGTCCGCCGGGTCCGGCCTGCACCACAAGCTCTGCCACATCCTCGGCGGCACGTTCGGCCTGCCGCATGCGCTAACCCATGCGATCGTCCTGCCGCACGTCCTCGCCTTCAACGCGCCGTATGCACCGGACGCGGAGCGCCGCCTGGCCACGGCACTGGCGGCTCCGACTGCCTGGGAGGGGCTGGCTCGCCTCTACGCGCTTCTCGACGCCCCCACCTCCCTCAGCCCCCTCGGCCTCATCGCCGCCGACCTCCCCGAGGTGGTGGACCAGGCGCTGGCCTCCGTGCCCGCGAACAACCCGCGGGCCCTGACCCGGGACAATCTCACGCAGCTCCTGACCGCGGCCCTCGGTCCGGCACGGGATGCAGGGTGAGCGTGGGGCGGGCAGGTCTGACCACGGGTCACCGGGAGTGGCACAATAACAGGCATGAATCTTCTCACCACCCGCATTGATCTGGATGCGATCGCCCACAACACCCGCCTGCTCAAGGACTTGGTGGGGGATGTGCTCCTCATGGCGGTGGTGAAGGCCGATGCCTACGGCCACGGGGCTGCGCGCGTCGCACAGGTCATGGCGGAGCACGGTGCCGACCGCTTCGGGGTGGCCACCCTGGAGGAGGCGGTGCGGCTGCGGGAATCGGGGGTGAGCAAACCGATCCTCGCGTGGATCTGGTCGCCGGAGCAGGATGTCGCAGAGGCGCTGTCGCTCAACATCCGGCTCGGGGTCCCCTCGGTGGCCCACGCGCAGGCGCTGGTCGACGCCGCCGTCCCCGCGCGGGTCTCCGTCAAGGTCGACACCGGCCTGCATCGCTCGGGGGTGGACGAATCTGAGTGGGAGCAAGTCTTCACCCTGCTGCGCGATGCCGAGCACCTCACCGTCACCGGCGTGTTCTCCCATCTGGCCTGCGCCGATGAACCGGACAACCCCATGAATGACCGCCAGGCACAGGACCTGGAGCGGGCGATCACCCAGGCCCGTTCGCTGGGGCTGGAGGTACCGGAGAACCATCTGTGCAATTCGCCGGGCACCCTCACCCGCCCTGATCTGCACCATGAACTCGTCCGCGTGGGCCTGTCGATGTACGGGCTCTCGCCGATCGAGGGTGTGGATCCCGGGCTGCGCCCCGCCATGAGCTGGATCGGCCGGATCCTCACCGTCAAACCGATCGCGGCGGGAGAATCCACCTCCTACAACCACACGTGGACCGCCCCGGAGGACGGCTGGCTGGCCGTGGTCCCCGCCGGATACGCCGACGGTGTACCCCGGGCCTGGCAGGACAAACTGCAGGTGGGTATCGGCGGCAAGCGCTACCCGCAGGTGGGGCGCGTGTGCATGGACCAGATCGTCGTCTCCCTGGGCCAGAACGAGTTCGGGGTGCAGGCCGGTGATGAGGCCGTGCTCTTCGGGGAGGGCGGCATGAGCGCCACCGAGCTGGCCGCGGCCACCGACACCATCAACTACGAGATCATCTGCCGGCCCACCGGGCGCACCGTCCGTGAGTACGAGGGAGGCATCGAGCTGTGAGCATTCCCCCGGAAGGCACCCGCGAACTGGCCACGGCCGCCGACACCCAGGCATTCGCCGCGGAGCTGGGCCGCTCACTGCGGGCGGGTGACGTGGTCATTCTCGACGGCCCCCTGGGCGCCGGCAAGACCACCTTCACCCAGGGGCTGGCCCGCGGTCTGCAGGTCAAAGGGAAGGTGACCTCCCCGACCTTCGTCATCGCCCGGGAACACCGCTCCCTGGTGGGCGGGCCGACGCTCATCCACCTCGACGCCTACCGCCTGCTCGGGGAGGGATCCTCCGGTGATCCGCTGGGGGAGCTCGACGCCCTGGATCTGGACACCGACCTCGCCGACGCTGTCGTCGTCGCCGAATGGGGCGGGGGACTGGTGGAGCAGATCGCCGAGCGCTACCTGCTGGTGCGATTCGACCGTGAAACAGCCGTGATCCGCGACCCTTCATCAGAGGCGCGGATCATCAGCTGGGAGTGGGTGGAGTAACTAGCCGACGACCAGCTTCGCCGCCTGCACGTAATAGGGCTCGGATTCGCGGCCGGCGTTGAGGCACGTGAAGGAGCGGTGTTCGATGCCCCCGGCGGCATCGTCGTAGACGTAGAGGATGGGCTCCGCGCCGAGGCGGGCGAACGTCGCCCGCAGGGGCTGTGACCCCAGGGCCCGGGTCAGGGCCGGGGTGGCGTCGAGGTGGGCGTCGAAAAGCGCGCAGATCTCCGTGAGGCGCGGAGTCTGCAATGACAGACCGCAGGACACGGGGGACCAGCGGTGCACGGGTGACAGGCTGTCGTCGCCGCCGAGATCGGCGAGGACGCTGAGGGAGGGGACGAGGGTGGTTCCGGAGCGCACCAGGGTGGCGCCGTAGATCTTGTCGCCGCGGAGGCGGTCGGTGTGATGCTCGAGGGTCTCGACTAATGCGGTGGACAGGACATGGCTGAACGATTCGATGGTCATGGTTCCTCCTGGGGTGAGGCCGAGCACACCACACCCTAATCGCCTACCGTCCAGCGCGCTCAGTGAACGCAGCAGCCGCCCAGAACGCCGCGACGCCCCTGCTCTCTTGTCGAGGCAGGGGCGTCGCGGTGTGCTTTAGAGCGGGTGGTGCTTAAGCGCGGCGACGGAGCAGGAGCATCGCGCCACCGGCGACGGCGAGGAGTGCGACCGCCAGGGCACCCAGAACGCCGCTGGTGCCGTTGTTGGCCAGCTGGACCTGCTGCGCAGCCGGGGCCGGGGTGACCTCAGCGGGGGCAGCCTTGGCGGCTGCGGCGGGGGCGGCCGGTGCTGCCGGGGCGTTGAGGGCCTGCTGTTGGGCGATGGCCTTGTGGTCGATGAAGTTGGCGGCGTTCTCGGACAGGACCTGGGACTGCGCGCCGTCAACGTCGCCGTTCTCGTTGTCGTGGCCGGTGCCGTCGACCGCGCAGGGGATCTCCTCGCGGTCCTTCCAGGTGCGGGTCTCGGTGATCTCTTCCTCGACGACGGTGAACGGGAGGACCTCGGTCACCTGGTTCTTGTTGTGGCTGAAGTGGTACACGGTAGCGGTGTACTCGCCCACCGGGGTGTCGGCCGGGATCGAGGCGGTGACGGTCCGCTCGGCGGTGTTCGGACCGGTGGACTCCGGACGCTCGAAGGTCCAGCCCTCCGGGCCGGTGATGTCGCCGACCGGCCACTCGCCGTCGCGGGTGGCGTGCTCTGCGACGGAGCGGGTGCCCACGACCTCCTCCTCGGTCATGGTCTTCTCCACGTAGCACTTGTCACCGGACTTGATGATCTCGCCGGTGCCTTCAGCGAGGGCGCTGGGGGCGTGGAAGGGCAGGAGGATGAGGGTGGAGCCGACGATGGTGGCCGCAATGCGCTTGTTCATCACTGTGTCTCTTTTCGTGGATCGGGGGTCCGGAAACATGCGGACACTTGCTGTGGGACCAAGGCTATAACAGTCAAGTTGAAGTTGAGACTTTAGACTTGTTTGGCGGGCAAATCCCCTTGATGAAACCCACTGCAGACCCCCATTACGGGGGTAATTTGCCGCAACGGCAGGGGCGGTACCATGCGTAAGTTACTGAAGTGATTTGAGTGACATAATCAAAGATCGCACGTGGAGAGGGCCCGACCATGCCCGAATTTGCCGGATTCGGGCATGGTCGGGACAGGGGAGGGGTGGCGCTTCGAGCGGCGCTCACGCGTCCCCAGGCAGCCGATGGCGGAGATCACCTATCAGAGGATGATCACGCGGCGCGGCATTACGGGGTGGAGCAGGTCCCTGCGGCACGGCTTGCCCCCATCCGCCACCGGGCGTTCAATGGGCCACGTGTTGGATTTCCTCGCCGCCCAGCCCCTCGTCGCACTCATCGCGATCCTCACCGTCGGTCTCGCCCTGGGCAAGATCCGCGTCCTGGGTATCTCGCTCGGGGCGGCGGCGGTGCTCTTCGTCGCCCTCGGTGTCTCCACCGCGAACCCGGACATCCAGATCCCGCCCCTGCTCTATCAGCTGGGTCTGGCGATGTTCGTCTACGCCATCGGGCTGAGCGCCGGCGCGGCGTTCTTCGCCGAGTTCCGCACCCGCGGCTGGCGGCTGACGCTGTTCATGGTGGTGTTGCTGGCCACGCTGGTGGGGGTGTCCTACGCGGTGATCCGCCTCCTCGGGCTCAGCGATCTCATCGGCGCCGGCATGTTCGCCGGCGCGTTGACCTCCACCCCCGGCATGGCGGCCATCGTGGACATGGTCGAGGGTGGCGCGCTTATCGACGCCTCCCGCGCCGGCGAGCCCGTCATCGGCTACTCCCTGGCCTACCCGGGAGCGGTCATCGGTTCCATCCTCGTCGCGGCCATCGGCGCGCGACTCCTGCGGGTCGACCACGTCGCCGACGCGACAAAGGAGGGACTGATCATCGCGCCCCTGCAGTGGGACGGTGTGGTCATCGGCCCCGGCATCGAGGGCACCATCGCGCAGCTGCCGACCTTGGCGGACGCGGAGATCATCGCCACCCGCATCGTCCGCGGTCCCCTCGACCACACCCTCGCCGCCCCGACCGACCGCCTCCACGAGGGGATGGTCCTGCTCATCAACGGCACCCGCGAGGCCATCGAGAAGGCCCAACGCACCCTCGGCCAACCCACGCAGGTGGGCATCGAGGGCACCGACCTGGTGTACAAGCGCATCACCGTGTCCAACCCGCGGGTGGTGGGCCGCCGGATCGCGGACCTGGACACCGTCAGTGCCGGGTTCCAGATCGCCCGCATCCGGCGCGGTGACGCCGAGGAGGTCCCGCACCCCGAGGACGTCCTCAACTACTCCGACCGCGTCCGCGTCGTCACCCCTCCCAACCGCATGGCCGAGGTCCGTGCCTTCCTCGGTGACTCCGAGCGCTCACTGGCCGCCCCGGATCTGCTGCCCTTCGCGCTCGGCCTGCTGGCCGGCCTGCTGCTGGGCTCCATCCCTCTGCCCCTGCCCGGCGGTTCGGTACTCTCCCTCGGATTCGGTGGCGGACCGATCGTCGCCGGGCTCATCCTCGGGGCCCTGCACCGCACCGGGCCGGTGACCTGGACCATGCCCTATCACGCCGTCAACACCCTGAGCACGCTGGGACTGTCCCTGTTCCTGGCCGGCGTGGGGACCACCGCCGGGGTCGGATTCAAGGAGGCGCTCACCGATCCCTCCTCGTTGACGGTCATGGCCGCGGGCCTGTTCATCACCGTCGCCTCCGCGCTCATCTGTGCGGTGGTGGGCATGGTGGTGCTGCGTCTGACCTGGGATGAATCCATGGGTGTGGCCGCCGGTGCCACCACCAACCCGGCGATCATCTCCTACCTCAACGGGCAGACCGGTACGGAGCTGGCCACCCGCGGTTACGCCACGGTGTACCCGACGGCCATGATCGGCAAGATCGTCGCCAGCCAGATTCTCCTCCTGCTGGTGCTGTAGGTCCAGCACCATCCGCGGTTCAGGGAGTACGGTGGCCTAGTCTGATCACCCACCCTGCTAGGAGTCATCCCGTGCGTCTGTCCACCACCGGCCGCTACCTCATCGCCATCGCCATCGTCGCCTGGATCGGTGTCCTGGCCCTGCTCATCGGCATGCGCGCCGGGACGGGTGCGGAGACCCGCTTCGCCACCTCCGGCGCCCTCGAGCGCGGTGTCGCCTCCGCCGAGGCCAACGGGCAGGCAATCGCGGGCCTGGTCCCGCAGGATCTCTACGGCGAGGAGTGGGTGGCCGTCGCCGTCATCTGCCCGTTCGAGAGCGAGGAGGGTATCTCCCGTCACTACGACGTCGACGCCTCCGAACTCAACCTCGGCAGCTCCGGGGTGCCGGAGGACACCAACTACCTGCTGCTGCGTTCGGCTGACGGCGGTCACGCCTTCGACCGCATCGACCGCTCCGACATCGACCTGTGCTCGGTGCAGCTGGGTCAGTACATCGACGCCCGCGCCATGCTGCCGCTGGGCGCCAACGAGCACGGCGGTTGGGAACTGCTCAACTAGCACTAGGCTGGTGTCGTGCTTGTACTGGCGATCGACACCTCCACCCCCGACCTGGTCACCGGCCTGGTCGACACCACCACCGGCCGCACCTTCGACCGGGTGATACCCGGCACGCGTGCGCACAACGAGCAGCTCACGCCCACCGTGCGTGCCGTGCTTGCCGACGCCGCCGTGACGTTCCCCGACCTCGACGCCGTCGTCGTCGGTTGCGGTCCCGGCCCGTTCACCGGCCTGCGCGTAGGCATGGCCTCGGCCGCCGCCTTCGGCGATGCCCTGGGAATCGCCGTCCACGGGGTGTGCTCCCACGACGCCATCGCCCGTCGCCTGCCCGCCGGTCGGCAGCTGGTGGCCACCGACGCCCGCCGCCGGGAGATCTACTGGGCCAGCTATGAGGACGGGGTCCGGCGGTTGGGGCCGGGCGTCGATAAGCCTGCGGAGCTCGAGGTCCACGGCATCGACGTGATCTCCGTGCCGGAGCACCTGGCCGCCCACCTGCCCGCCGAACTGCAGGACCTGCCGCGCCACGATCTCGCCCCGGACGCCGCCTCCCTGGTGGCCGTGGCGGATCTCGAGTCCATCCCGGACCCTCTCGTCCCGCTCTACCTGCGCCGCCCGGACGCGGTGCCCCCGAAGCCGGTGCCCCGCTCGGCGGCCATCCCGGACGTGGAGCTGTAATGGAGATCCGCCGCCTGAGCTTCGAGCACGCCGCCCGCTGCGCCGAGCTGGAACAACAGCTGTTCCCCGGGGACAACCCCTGGCCACGGGATGTTTTCGTGGTGGAGTTCGCCCAGCCCACCAACCTTTACCTCGGGGTCTTCGACGGCGATGATCTCCTGGCCTACGGCGGTATCGCCCAGCTGGGGCCGCGGCACGACCCGGAGTTCGAGATCCACACCATCGGCGTCGATCCGCGGCATCGCCGCCGCGGGTTGGGCAGGTTGCTCATGGACCAGTTCATGGCGTTGGCCGACCGGCTCGACGGGGAGATCTTCCTCGAGGTGCGCACCGACAACGCCGCCGCCATCGCCATGTACGAGGCCTTCGGTTTCCACACCATCGGGGAGCGGAAGCGCTACTACCAGCCCTCCGGGGCTGATGCGTACACGATGAAAAGGCCCTCGCTCAGCGAGCGGTAGTACCCTCATAGCCATGATTGTCCTGGGTGTGGAGACCAGTTGTGATGAAACCGGCGTCGGCATCGTCGAGCTTGCCGACGACGGCCAGGTGAGCATCCTCGCCGACACCGTCGCCTCCTCCATGGAGGAGCACGCGCGATTCGGCGGCGTCGTCCCGGAGATCGCCTCCCGGGCCCACCTCGAGCAGATGGGTCCGGTGATGCGGGCGGCGCTGGCCGAGGCGGGCGTCGATAAGCCGGATGCGGTGGCGGCCACCGTCGGCCCGGGCCTGGCCGGCGCGCTGCTGGTCGGGGCATCGGCCGCCAAGGCCTATGCCGCCGCCTGGGACGTGCCCTTCTACGGGGTCAACCATCTCGGCGGGCACGTGGCCGTGGCCAACCTGGAGGGCGAGCCGCTGCCGCACTCGGTGGCGCTGCTCGTCTCCGGCGGACACACGCAGTTACTCGAGGTGGAGGCCGTGGGCCGGCCGATGCGGGAGCTGGGTTCCACGCTTGACGACGCCGCCGGCGAGGCCTATGACAAGGTCGCCCGCCTCCTGGGGCTGGGGTATCCGGGCGGGCCGGTCATCGACCGGCTGGCGCAACGCGGTGACCGCGCGGCCATCGCCTTCCCGCGGGGGCTGATGAAGAAGTCCGACTCGCGCCACGACTTCTCCTTCTCCGGGCTCAAGACCGCCGTGGCCCGCTACGTGGAGGCCGCCGAGCGGGAGGGGCGGGTCATCTCCGTGGAGGATGTGTGCGCGTCCTTCCAGGAGGCCGTGTGCGATGTGCTCACCCTCAAGGCGGTGCGCGCCTGCCGGGATGTCGGGGCGAAGGTGCTCCTGCTCGGTGGGGGAGTGGCCGCCAACTCGCGGTTGCGGGAGCTGGCGGGGCAGCGGTGCGCGGCCGCCGGGATTGAACTGCGGGTGCCCCGCTTTGCGCTGTGCACCGACAACGGCGTGATGATCGCGGCCCTGGCGGCCCAGCTCATCCACGAGGGGGCCGACCCCAGTGAGCTCAGCGTGGGGACGGATCCCTCACTCGAGGTGGAGACCCCGCTCGTCGCCTCCTGATCGCCTCCTCCTCGCGCTGCGAGATGGGGCGCGCGGGTTTAAGGTGTGCGTGACCTGTCTGCCCGTCATCCCGACAACCAGAGGAACGCACATGATCACCGGATTCCTGGTCCGCCCCGACCTCACCCACAACATCGTCGAATTCGAGCTGGACTCGGCAGCCCAGTTCCTCGGCGGCATCAGCCAGGACCGCGTGGCCGTGGCCTTCCAGGAGGACGGCAGCGACTACGCCGCCCTGTTCAACCCCGATGCCAAGGTCCGTGGTGCCGAGCCGAACCCGGTGGCCTCGCTGGGCCGCAACGCCGCCGCCACCGGCGACGCCTCCTTTTTCTCCGATCCCACCGCCGCCATCTCCGGCACCGTCATCTTCGTCGGCGCGGAGGGCGAGGACATCAGCCTCGACGACATTCGCCGCGTCAAGGACGGCATCCGTGCCGTGCGCAACTACCAGGAGGACCAGCCGCAGGAGTTCCAGCTGTGGCGTGCTGCCGTGCTCAACCTGGGGGAGTTCACCGTCGACTAGACGGTTGGCAGCCGTGAATGTTGAGTGCTGGCACTCGCAAAGGTAGAGTGCCAGTCAGGTTGTTCCACCCACAGTTGTTCACCCGCGACGACGGCTGTGCTGGCACCACAACCGGCACATAAGAAGATCAACTCATCTTTCACGGAGGAAAATCGTGGCAAACGTCAACATCAAGCCGCTCGAGGACAAGGTCCTGGTTCAGATCGTCGAGGCCGAGACCACCACCGCTTCCGGCCTGGTCATCCCGGACTCCGCCAAGGAGAAGCCGCAGGAGGCCACCGTCATCGCCGTGGGCCCGGGCCGCACCGATGAGAAGGGCGAGCGCGTCGCGGTCGACGTCAAGGAGGGTGACACCGTCATCTTCTCCCGCTACGGCGGCACCGAGCTGAAGTACAACGGCCAGGAGTACCTGCTGCTGTCCGCTCGTGACCTGCTCGCCATCGTCGAGAAGTAAAGCGGGGTAGTACAGCCACATGGCTAAACTCATCGCATTCGATCAGGAGGCCCGCGAGGGCATCCAGCGCGGCGTGAACACGCTCGCCGACGCCGTCAAGGTCACCCTCGGCCCGCGCGGCCGCAACGTCGTCCTCGACAAGGCCTTCGGCGGCCCGCTGGTCACCAACGACGGTGTCACCATCGCGCGTGACATCGACGTCGAGGATCCCTTCGAGGACCTCGGCGCCCAGCTGGTCAAGTCCGTCGCCATCCAGACCAACGACGCCGCCGGCGACGGCACCACCACCGCGACGCTGCTCGCCCAGGCACTCATCGCCGAGGGCCTGCGCAACGTCGCCGCCGGTGCCAACCCGGTCGAGCTCAACAAGGGCATCGCCCACGCCGCCGAGAAGACCGTCGAGCTGCTCAAGGCCCGCGCCACCGAGGTGTCCTCCTCCACGGAGATCGCCAACGTGGCCACCGTCTCCTCCCGCGACGAGGTCGTCGGCGAGATGGTTGCCGGTGCCATGGACAAGGTCGGCAAGGACGGTGTGCTCACCGTCGAGGAGTCCCAGTCCATCGAGTCCACCCTGGACGTCACCGAGGGCATCTCCTTCGACAAGGGCTTCCTCTCGCCCTACTTCATCACCGACGTGGACACGCAGCAGGCCGTGCTGGATGACGCCCTGGTGCTCCTGGTCCGCAACAAGATCTCCTCCCTGCCGGACTTCCTGCCGCTGCTGGAGCAGGTCGTCGAGTCCGGCAAGCCGGCGCTCATCATCGCCGAGGACATCGAGGGCGAGCCGCTGCAGACCCTCGTGGTCAACTCCATCCGCAAGACCCTGCGCGTGGTCGCCGTCAAGGCCCCGTACTTCGGTGAGCGCCGCAAGGCCTTCATGGATGACCTGGCCGTGGTCACCTCCGCGACCGTCATCGACCCGGAGGTCGGCGTCAACCTCAACGAGGCCGGCCCCGAGGTCTTCGGCTCCGCGCGTCGCATCACCGTGACCAAGGACGACACCGTCATCGTCGACGGTGCCGGCACCGCGG
>NZ_JAUNRW010000069.1 GCF_030535495.1 Corynebacterium sp. | reverse complement strand
TGAAGCTGCGCCTGCCCTTCGACGTCTACTGCCAGGGCGAGGACACCACCGGGGCACTGGTGGAGAAGTTCGCCCGGGAGGAGAACGCCTGCCTGTTCGGCACGCTGACCCTGTGGCAGGGTGTCGACGTCCCCGGGCCCGCCTGCTCCCTGGTGCTCATCGACCGCATCCCCTTCCCCCGCCCCGATGATCCGCTGCTGCAGGCCCGCAAGGAGGCCGCCGAGGCCGAGGGCCGCAACGGGTTCATGGAGGTCGCCGCCACCCATGCCGCGCTCCTCATGGCGCAGGGGGCGGGGCGTCTGCTGCGCTCGGTCGACGACCGCGGCGTGGTGGCGGTGCTGGACAACCGCCTGGCCACCAAACGCTACGGTTCCTTCCTGCGGGCCTCGATGCCGGCGTTCTGGGAGACCACCGACCCGACGGTGGTGCGCGGGGCCCTGGCACGCCTGGTGGCGCAGCAACGCTAGCGGCTCACGGCAACGCCAGGGCCGTGAGGGCGTCCGGGTGCACCTCGGTGAAGCCGGCGTCGCGGACGACGACCACGCCGGGGGTATCCAGGTGGGCGATGAACTCGGCGTGCGGGACCTCCCGGACGGAGAGGTCGAAACCGGTGGCCGCCCAGTCCCGGAGCTGTTCAAGCTCCAGGTGCGCGGCCAGCAGCATGCTGGCGTGTCCCACCTGGGCGGCGGCTTTCCCGGTGCTCATCCCCAGGTCGGCGTCGATGAATATCTGAGGCCGCGTGGGATCGACGGGATCGGGGTCGTGCCAGGGCAGTTCCGTGCACTGAATCTGCAGCTTGCGCACCAGTGCCGGAACCTCGCTCACGGCAGTGGGCACGAAGGCGCGGGCCTGGGCGCCGCGGACGTCGACGGTGATACCGGGGACGTCCTGCACGTCTTCCCACGCCTTGTTCCGGGCGCGACGGGCGACTTTACGGATGAGGTGGTCGTACCACCCCTCCACTCCGGCCCGCCAGTGCGGATCCGTGGCCACCTGCGGCGCCAGGCACACCGCCACCACCGCCCGCGCGGCCGCCTCCAGGAGGTCGCTGCGACGCGGCGGCCACTGCTTCGGCACATGCAGGGCGATCTGCATGGCCTGGACCGTCTCCGGCCGGGCGGGGTCCTCGTGGCGCGCGTGGCGATCCTCGCTCACCCGGGCGCGCAGGAGATCATGCGCCAGGGCGAGCGGGTCTGGTGCGGTCACGGGCGGGAGGTCGCCTCAAGGGGCACGCGACGGAAGGTGCCGTCCTCCAGGTCGGACTCGTCGATCTCGTCGCGCGGGACGCCGAGGATGTGGAGCACCTCGTCGAGGAAGGGGTGGTTGACGGACGTGTCGGCGATCTCCCGCAGGGCGGGCTTGGCGTTGAAGGCGATGCCGAGGCCGGCGGCGGAGATCATGTCGATGTCGTTGGCCCCGTCACCCACGGCGACGGTCTGGTACATCTGCAGCCCGGAGTCCGCGGCGAACTCCCGCAGCAGCTCGGCCTTGCGCGCCCGGTCGACGATGTCCCCGGTGACGCGACCGGTGAGCTTGCCGTCGACGATCTCCAGGGTGTTGGCGCGCACGTAGTCGAGCTCGAGGTCCGCGGCGAGGTCCTCGAGGACCTGAATGAAGCCACCGGAGACCACCGCCGTGCGGTATCCCATCTTGTGCAGGGTGCGGATGGTGGTCCGCGCGCCCGGGGTGAGCACGATGTCCTTGGCGACGGCGTCGATGACAGACGCATCCAGGCCCTTGAGGGTGGCCACCCGCTCGCGCAGGGACTCCTCGAAATCCAGCTCGCCGCGCATGGCCCGCTCGGTCACCTCCGCGACCTCGGCCTCCTTGCCGGCGTGTGCGGCCAGCATCTCGATGACCTCACCGGTGATGAGGGTGGAGTCGCAGTCGAAGCACACCAGGCGCTTGGAGCGTCGCAGCAGGCCCGCGCGCTCGATGGCGATGTCCACGCCGAGCTCGGCGGTCAGCTCCGCCAGGGCCTTACGCATGGCCTTGCCGCCACCCGGCTCGGGGTTGGCGATGGTGACCATGAGCTCCAGGCCGGTGATCGGGTAATCGGCGATGCCGCGGATGCGGTCGATGTTGGCGCCGTAGTTGGCCAGGGTCTGGCCGATGGACGAGACATCCTGGGCGGTGACGGGGTTGCCCAGCACGACGAGCACGTGGGTGGAGCGCGGCGAGGAGGAGGTGGTCTCCGCGGCCAGGTCGAGGGCCACGGTCTGGCCGTGTCCGCGGAGGGTCTCATCGAGGCCCTCACGGAGACGCTCGACGCGGGACGGCTCGACACCGACATAGGCCGCGAGGTTGAGGTAGCCGCGGAACTGGGACTGCTCGACGTCGAGAAGCTGGACATTGTGGGCGGAGAGCACACGGAAGAAGGCAGCCGTCACGCCGGGGCGGTCACGGCCGGTGAGGGTGATCACGGCGGACTCCAGGCCGGGCTGGAGGGCCACCTGGAGACGGCCGGAGGTGTTGTCACTGACGGGATGAGAATGGGGATCGTCCACGGGGATCATTCTTTCAGATCGAAGGTAGGTGCGGGATGCGGGTTATGGGTGGCAGACATGCCGCAACCCCCGGCAGAGGATCTGCCGGGGGTTGTGTCAGTCGGAGGTGACTATGTCAGACCCTGTGTCTAGCGGACTTCAGCCGGAGACGGGGACTGGGTCTTTTCTGCACGCTCGTCGTGGTGGCCGGTGTGTGCCTCGCGGCGCATGCGCTCGACCATGTGCGGGTAGTGCAGCTCGAATGCCGGACGCTCGGAGCGGATACGCGGCAGGGAGACGAAGTTGTGGCGCGGCGGCGGGCAGGAGGTGGCCCACTCGAGGGAGTTGCCGTAGCCCCACGGATCGTCGACGGTGACAACCTCGCCGTAGCGCCAGGACTTGAACACGTTCCAGATGAACGGGATGACGGAGGCGCCGAGGAGGAAGGAGAAGACGGTGGAGATCTGGT
This sequence comes from Corynebacterium sp., assembly GCF_030535495.1. Classification (GTDB taxonomy): domain Bacteria; phylum Actinomycetota; class Actinomycetes; order Mycobacteriales; family Mycobacteriaceae; genus Corynebacterium. The sequence continues at coordinate 8,682 of NZ_JAUNRW010000069.1, read as the reverse complement.
TGAGCAGGGTGAAGCCGTCGGAGTCCAGGTAGTCGGCGTAACGACGCGGCATACCCATGTTGCCCAGCCAGTGCTGGATGAGGAAGGTGCCCTGGAAGCCGATGAAGGTGATCCAGAAGTGGATCTTGCCCAGACGCTCGTCCAGCATACGACCGGTCATCTTCGGGAACCAGAAGTAGACGCCGGCGAAGGAGGCGAACACCACGGTGCCGAAGAGGGTGTAGTGGAAGTGCGCGATGAGGAAGTAGCCGTCAGCCAGGTGGAAGTCCAGCGGCGGGGAGGCCAGCATGATGCCGGTCAGGCCACCGAAGAGGAAGGTGGCGACGAAGCCGACCGCGAAGACCATCGGGGTTTCCCAGGTGATGTGGCCCTTCCACATGGTTCCCACCCAGTTGAAGAACTTGACGCCGGTCGGGACCGAGATCAGGAACGTCATGAAGGAGAAGAACGGCAGGAGGACGGCACCGGTGACGAACATGTGGTGGGCCCACACGGCCATGGACAGGGCGCCGATGGCCAGGGTCGCGAAGACCAGGCCGATGTAGCCGAACATCGGCTTACGGGAGAAGACCGGGATGACCTCGGAGATGACACCGAAGAACGGCAGCGCGAGGACGTAAACCTCGGGGTGGCCGAAGAACCAGAACAGGTGCTGCCACAGGATGGCGCCACCGTTGGCGGTGTCGTAGATGTGCGCGCCGAGCTTGCGGTCGTAGAGGACGCCGAGGGCGGCGGCGAGCAGCAGCGGGAAGATCATCAGGGCGATGACGGAGGTGACGAAGATGTTCCAGGTGAAGATCGGGAGACGGAACATGGTCATGCCCGGGGCACGCATCGTGAGGATGGTGGTGAGCATGTTGATGGCGGAGGCGACGGTACCGACACCGGTCGCGCCGACGCCGATGATCCAGAGGTCAGCACCGACACCCGGGGTGTGGACTGCGTCGGACAGCGGGGAGTACATGGTCCAGCCGAAGTCGGCCGCGCCACCCGGGGTGAGGAAGCCGGAGAGCATCGCGACACCACCGACGGTGGTGACCCAGAAGCCGAAGGCGTTCAGGCGGGGGAAGGCCACATCCGGGGCGCCGATCTGCAGCGGCAGGACGTAGTTCGCGAAACCCCAGACGATCGGCGTACCGAACAGCAGCAGCATCACGGTGCCGTGCATGGTGAACAGCTGGTTGAACTGCTCGTTCGACAGGAACTGCAGACCCGGGGAGAACAGCTCCGCGCGGATCAGCAGGGCCATAAGCCCGCCGAGGAAGAAGAAGCTGAAGGACATGATGATGTAGTAGATGCCCAGCTGCTTGTGGTCGGTGGTGGTCAGCATCTCCCAGGCGCGCGAGCCCTTACGCTCGTTGCCGGTCGGCTGAGGACGTGTCGGCTCGACGTAATCGTCGAGCCTTGGCGCCACTGCGGTCATAGTTCCTCCTGACTACGAGACAGCCCGCACAATGCGGACTGCCAAGCTTTTACTGCGCCTCATCTTAAAGGACGCGTAAGAGAGTTTTCCAGCCCATTGAGGCTGAAGACGTTGTTCAGTCTAACCCCTGGTGTCTCACAAAACTCAAGTACAGCGGCTTTTCCCGGAGATTCACCCCTGAATCCACCGGCGCCCCCTCAGGTTTGTGACTGGAGCCACACTTGTGAACTGGGGGATTAACATTCCCCACCGAGACGGGGAACTCCCCTTCACCCCCGGTCGTTATCAACCTTTCGATGGGGGTCGGGTACCGAACACCCCGCGCCCCGCCCACCACCCGGGAACGCCCCTCCCAGCCGGGCCGTCCGGGCACGGCTGCCCCAGTGCAGACATATATATAAGGACACAGCAGCGGCCTCGCGGGGCGCCACCCCCGAATCGGACAGTGCGGCGCCGTTACTTTCCGCGTTTGTTTCCCCCAATATGGACCATGCTCCTGCATCACCCCCGCTCCGGCGTTTAGAATGACTAATAATGCCGTCCCCGGATACGAAGGACACCGACTGCGATGACCGAGCCACCCCGCACCCCGGCCGCCCCTCTGCTGGACAACGTCCTCGCCGAGCTAGGACAGGACATCATCTCCGGAACTTTGCCCGAGGGACGGACCTTCACCCTCCAGGACCTGTCCGACCGCTTCGACATTTCCCGCACCGTGGCCCGCGAGGCCATGCGGGCCCTCGAGCAGCTCGGGCTGGTGTCCTCCTCGCGGCGCGTCGGCATCACCGTCCGCCCCCGGTCCTCGTGGGCGGTCTTCGATCAGTCCGTCATCGACTGGCGCCTGGCCTGCCCCAACGACCGCCGCTCCCAACTGCGTTCTCTCAACGAGCTGCGCACGGGCATCGAGCCGCAGGCCGCCCACCTGGCGGCCCTCAACGCCGATCCGCAGCAGCGCGAGGAGCTGCTCGACCTGGCCCGGCGTCTGCGCGAGCTGGGTGAATCGGGCGCCGGTGCCTCGCAGGAGTTCCTGGAGGTCGACAGCCGCTTCCATAACCTGCTCCTCGTCGCCTCCGGTAACGAGATGTTCGCGGCGCTGGCCCCTCCCCTGCTCAGCGTGCTGCAGGGCCGCACCCGTTACGGCATGCAGCCCGCGGACCCGGCGCCGGCCGCGATGTCGGCCCACGAACAGCTGGCGCAGGCCATCGCCGACGGCGACGCCGCGGCCGCCGAGCAGCAGTCCCGCCTGCTGCTCACCGAGGTGGCGGCGATGTTCGTCGACGACTACTGAGCACACTCAGAATCGCCACAGGGCGCGGTCCCCTTCCCCGGGGAACCGCGCCCTGTGTCCGTGCTAGAGCATGCAGGAGACGCAGCCCTCGATCTCCGTGCCGGTCAGGGCGACCTGACGCAGACGGATGTAGTAGAGGGTCTTGATGCCCTTGCGCCAGGCGTAGATCTGGGCGCGGTTGATGTCGCGGGTGGTGGCGGTGTCCTTGAAGAACAGCGTCAGTGACAGCCCCTGATCGACATAGCGGGTGGCCACGGCGTACGTGTCGATGATCTTCTCGTAGCCGATCTCATAGGAGTCCTGGAAGTAGTCCAGGTTCTCGTTGTCCATGTGCGGCGCCGGGTAGTAGACGCGGCCGATCTTGCCTTCCTTGCGGATCTCGATCTTCGAGGCGATCGGGTGGATCGAGGAGGTCGAGTTGTTGATGTAGGAGATCGAACCGGTCGGCGGGACCGCCTGCAGGTTGCGGTTGAACAGGCCGTGCTCCATGACCTCGGCCTTGAGCTGCGCCCAGTCCTCGGCGGAGGGGATGTGCGCGGTCGACTCCGCGAACAGCGCCTTCACCTTCTCGGTCGTCGGTGCGAAATCCGCCGGGTCGAAGCCGTCGAAGTAGGTGCCGTCGGCGTACTGGGACTTCTCGAAGCCAGAGAAGGTCGTGCCCCGCTCGCGCGCGAGCTTGTTGGAGGCCCGCAGCGCCTGGTAGAGGACCGCGGCGAAGTAGGCGTTGGTGAAGTCGAGGCCTTCCTCGGAGCCGTAGTAGATGTGCTCACGCCCCAGGTAGCCGTGGAGGTTCATCTGCCCGAGGCCGATGGCGTGCGAGGCGTTGTTGCCTTCGCGCACGGACGGCACGGAGTCGATGCTGGTGAACTCGGCGACAGCCGTCAGACCACGGATGGCGGTCTCGATGGTCTTGCCGAAGTCGGGGGAATCCATGGCCATGGCGATGTTCATCGAGCCGAGGTTGCAGGAGATGTCCTCGCCGATGGTCTCGTAGGAGAGGTCCTCGTGATAGGTCGAGGGGGTGTTGACCTGCAGGATCTCCGAGCACAGGTTGGACATGTTGATGCGGCCGTCGATGGGGTTGGCCGCGTTGACGGTGTCCTCGAACATGATGTACGGGTAGCCGGACTCGAACTGGATCTCGGCGAGGGTCTGGAAGAACTGCCGCGCGTTGATCTTCTTCTTGGCGATGTTCGGGTCGTCGACCATCTCGTCGTAGAGCTCGGTGATGGAGATGTCGCCGAAGGGCTTGCCGTACTTGCGCTCCACGTCGTAGGGGGAGAACAGGTACATGTCGTCGTTGCGACGGGCCAGCTCGAAGGTGATGTCGGGGATGACCACACCGAGGGAGAGGGTCTTGATGCGGATCTTCTCGTCGGCGTTCTCCCGCTTGGTGTCGAGGAAGCGCATGATGTCCGGGTGGTGGGCGTTGAGATACACCGCACCGGCACCCTGGCGGGCACCGAGCTGGTTGGCGTAGGAGAAGGAGTCCTCGAGCAGCTTCATCACGGGGATGACACCGGAGGACTGGTTCTCGATGTGCTTGATCGGAGCACCGGATTCACGCAGGTTCGACAGGAGCAGGGCGACGCCGCCGCCGCGCTTGGACAGCTGCAGCGCGGAGTTGATGGCGCGGCCGATGGACTCCATGTTGTCCTCGATGCGCAGGAGGAAACACGAGACGAGCTCGCCGCGCTGGGCCTTGCCCGCGTTGAGGAAGGTGGGGGTCGCCGGCTGGAAACGGCCGGTGAGGATCTCGTCGACGAGGTTCTCGGCCAGCGCGCGGTCGCCGTCGGCGAGGAAGAGCGCGGTCATGGTGACGCGGTCCTCGAAACGCTCGAGGTAGCGGCGGCCGTCGAAGGTCTTGAGGGTGTAGGAGGTGTAGTACTTGTACGCCCCGAGGAACGTCGGGAAGCGGAACTTGTAGGCGTAGGCACGCTGGAACAGCGACTTGATGAAGTCGTAGTCGTAGGCCTCGAGCACCTCCGGCTCGTAGTACTTGTTGTCCACGAGGTAGCGCAGCTTTTCGTCCAGGTCGTGGAAGTACACGGTGTTCTGGTTGACGTGCTGCAGGAAGTACTGGTTGGCAGCCTCGCGGTCCTTGTCGAACTGGATCTGACCGTTCTCGTCGTAGAGGTTGAGCAGCGCGTTGAGAGCGTGGTAGTCGAGCTGCTCCTCCTGGGCGGAGGCGTGCTCAGTGGTCGTCGTGGTCAAGGTTTCCGGTGCCTTTCAGTTGAGGTGGTTCAGCAGGAGGTGGTCTGGGGGTGCAACCCCAGGGCCTCCGCGTTGGTGAGAAGCCCTTCCCGCAGGATACGCACATCCTCGGGGTTGCCCATCAGCTCGAAGCGGTACACATAGGGCACGCTGCACTTCTTCGCGATGATCTCGCCCGCCAACCCGAAGTCCGAGCCGAAGTTCGAGTTGCCGCCGGCCACGACCGCCCGGATGAGGCTGCGGTTGTGTTCGTTGTTGAGGAAGCGGATGACCTGCGCCGGCACCGGACGGGAATTCTGGTCGGTGAGGGTGGCGCCCCCGCCGTAGGTGGGGCAGACGAGGACGTAGGGCTCATCGACGAGGAGTGGTTCCTCGTGCCTGTGCAGTGGGATGCGGGCGTGAGGCAGGTCGAGCTTCTCGACGAAGCGACGCGTGTTCTCCGTCACGGAGGAGAAGTACACGACGAGCATCGGTGGTTCACGTCCTTATGGGAAACGCCGCCCGGTGTCTCGTGGGCGGCGTGGGAGGGGGGTGGTCATCGGCCCCGACTCCCGGCAGGGCCGATCAGGGGGTGGTGATGCTAGGCGACGACAGCGGTGAGGCTGTTGATGCGCTCCGGGCGGAAGCCCGACCAGTGCTCACCGTTGGCCTCGACCACCGGCGCCTGCAGGTAGCCGAGGGCGAGGACGTAGTCACGGGCGTCGTTGTCGAGGCTGATGTCCACGGTGTCGTACTTCAGGCCGGCGCGGTCGAGAGCCTTCTCGGTAGCCTTGCACTGGACGCAGGCGGGCTTGGTGTAGAGGGTGATGGACATGGGAGTGATCCTCATTCTTCTCGGCGAATAACGTCGACGGTGTCGGTTTCAAAAGCCGCGGAGAGGGTTTCTCGTCCCCTCCGGCGGCGACATCAACGACACTATACTTTGTGGTCAACACCCGCAACCAGCACTACATGTAGTAGTTACACACGTGATATTCCCAGGATGCCACTCGCCGACGGCCCACATGTTGACCCGCTTCCGACCACGAAACGACAGCCGTGGAACCACACCGCTGTGATTTCCCCAGCTCGGCCACCCGACCCGTTACATAATCGTTATGTTACTGCCCCGGGGACGTCCCGGACACGAGAAAACCGCCCACCCGGAGGATCTCCGGACGGGCGGTTGGCTCGTCGATAAGCAGCGAGCGCCTAGCCCTGGCGGGCCTTGAAGCGCGGCTCCTTCTTGTTGATCACGTAGACCTTGCCGCGACGACGCACAACCTGGGCGCCCGGCTTGTTCTTCAGCGACCGAAGCGACTTGCGGACCTTCATCGGGCGCTCCTTTCTGTATGCGCGATTTCAGTTACGATGCGACTTTTCCAACATGGCCATACCAGCCATGACACGAGGGACGATGTTACCCCACGCCCCGCCCAACCACCAAAACCGCCTACGATGGCGGGCATGCAGGACACCATCATCGCAGCCCTCGGCACCCGCCCGCTCATCGACGCCCCCGCGGAGATCACCGACCGCGTCACCTTCCTCGCCGACTACCTGCACGTCACCGGCATGAAGGGCTACGTGCTCGGCATCTCCGGCGGCCAGGACTCCACCCTCGCCGGCCGCCTCGCCCAGTTGGCCGTGGAGAAGGTCCGCGCCGCCGGCGGTCAGGCCGAGTTCTGGGCGGTCCGCCTGCCCCACGGCGTCCAGGCGGACGAGGACGACGCCCAGGTGGCCCTCGACTTCATCCGCCCCGACCACCGCCTGACCGTCAACATCGCCGGTGCCACCCGTGAGATCAGCGCCGCGGTCGCCGCCGCCCTGGGGATGGACGAGCTCGGGGACTTCCACGAGGGCAACGTCAAGGCCCGCCAGCGCATGATCGCCCAGTACGCCATCGCCGGCGAACGTTCGGCGCTGGTCATCGGCACCGATCACGCCGCGGAGAACGTCACGGGCTTTTTCACCAAGCACGGCGACGGCGCCGCGGACATCCTGCCGCTGGCCGGCCTCAACAAACGCCAGGGCGCGCAGCTGCTGCAGGAGCTCGGCGCCCCGGAGTCGACGTGGACGAAGATCCCCACCGCGGACCTCGAGGATGACCGCCCGGCGCTGCCCGACGAGGAGGCTCTCGGCGTCACCTACGCCCACATCGACGACTACCTCGAGGGCCGGGAGGTCCCCACCCAGGCCCGTGAGCGCATCGAGCACCTGTGGCGGGTCGGCGCCCACAAGCGCCACCTGCCGCCGGGCCCGCACGACACCTGGTGGCGTTAGCCTCCGAACCGCTCCACCGTCTCCCGCGCCGCGGCCACCAGCGGCCGGGCGTAGCTGGGCCCGTGGGTGAGCGTGTGCACCGCCAACGGGTGGAGCTGGTGCAGGGGGAAGTGGTCCCGGAAGTCCGCCGGGAGCGGTGTCACCTCCTGGTAGCCGCGCCACACGTCCTCCCGGAAGGGCACCCCGAACAGCGCCAGCATGGCCAGATCCGTCAGCGGGTGGCCACCGTGGGCGGCCGGGTCGATGAACACCGGGCCCTGCTTCGAAAACAGCAGGTTCCCCGCCCACAGGTCGCCGTGAATCCGGGCGGGCGCAATCTCCCACGGGGCCGCGGTGATTGCGGCGCACGCCCGCTCGACCACGCCCAGCCCCTCCTCATCGAGGTGGCCGACCTCCACCGCCCGCCGGGCGAAGGGCAGGACCCGCTGCTCGGCGTAGAACGTCCCCCAGTGCTCGTGCGGGGTGCACTCCTGTTCCTGGGTGCCGATGTAGTTCGGGCCGTCCCAGCCGCTCGGCGGCGCCCCGAAGGCGGGTGCCCCGGCCGCGTGGATATGCGCCAACTGCCGGCCGGCCTCCCGCGCCGCCTCCGCCGTGGGACTGACCTCCGCCACCCGCCGGGTGCGCAGGATGTTGCGCGCCGGATCCACCTCCACCACCTCCGCCACGCACGGGGAGGCTTCCGCGAGCCAGCGCAGCCCCGCGGCCTCCGCTTCTGCGGATCTCGGCTCACGGGGCTGTTTGGTGAAGATGTCGGTCATACAGGCCAGACTAGTAGCGCTCCGGCTCCTCGCCGATCTCGAACTCACGGCCGGAGATGTCGGAGGCGTTGATGCGCACCCAGTTGTACTTCAGCGTCGGCGCCCACGGCTTGAGGCCCAGGGTCTCGGCGTGATCGATGTCCGCCGACTTCTGCAGTACCTCCGCGGTGCCACGGATGATGACGGACCAGGCGGTACCGTCGACCACCCCGTCAGCCTCGAAGAGGACATCCTGGTTGAGGCTGAGGGTGAACAGCTTGGATCCCTCGGCGGTACGGAAGTACACCGCCTCACCGTCGACGACGAAGTTGATGGGGAAGATCTCGATGTCCTCCTTACGACGCATCACGATGCGACCGGGCTGCACGTCCTCCAAGTAGGCCAGGGACTGCTCGGTGCTCAGGGTGCGGAAGACGTCATCGTTGAAGGACATGTTGATTCACTTTCCTCGTTCGGTTCAACGCGGGTGCGTTCACGGTTATCTCCCACAATACGTCGCCGGGAATCGCCGTGGGCGGTGAGTACGGCCACCACTCCCCCACCCGAAGACACGAAAAGAGGCCCACCCGAAGGTGAGCCTCTTTCACGGGTGGAGCTAAGGGGACTCGAACCCCTGACCCCCACACTGCCAGTGTGGTGCGCTACCAGCTGCGCCATAGCCCCGTGCGTATATGTAGTTGTGGAGTGGAGCTAAGGGGACTCGAACCCCTGACCCCCACACTGCCAGTGTGGTGCGC
>NZ_JAUNRW010000009.1 GCF_030535495.1 Corynebacterium sp. | reverse complement strand
AGCTCGATCGGCAGGGGGCGGTGGAGCTGGGCATCGTCATCGCCGGCGCCCGGCTCGACATGAACCAGGCGGAGAGCGCTGTGGTGACTCTCCAGCGCCTCAACCCGGACCTCGCGTCCACGGGATCGATCAACGCCCGCCTGTCCTACGCCTACGCGGACGCACTCGTTGCCGCGGGCCGGAAGGATGAGGCGAAGGAATGGTTCGCGCACGCCGACAAGATCGACGAGGACGAGCTGCTCGACTCCGCGGATCGGCTGTCGGAACTGTCCTGACCGACCCCACCAACTAAGCTTGATCACCATGAGTCTCCTGCGTGCCCATGATGCCCTGCTCCTTGATCTCGACGGAACCGTCTGGGAGGGGGGACAGGCCATCCCGGGTGCGGTGGAGACCATCAACGGGGCCGGCGTACCGAGCATTTACATCACCAACAACGCGATGCGGGCCCCGCAGGTGGTCGCGAAGAAGCTGCAGGCCATCGGCTTGTCGGCCACCGAGGACGACGTCGTGACCTCCGCACAGGCGGCCATCGATCTGGCTGCCGGGCACCTGGAGCCGGGCGACCCGGTTCTCATCATCGGTACGCCCTCCTTCAAGGAGCTCGCGACGCGCGCGGGCTACCGCGTCGTCGAGTCCGCCGACGAGAACCCGAAGGCGGTCCTCCAGGGCCTGGATCCCGAGGCCACCTGGGCAGTGCTTTCGGAGGCGGCGCTGGCGATTCGCCGCGGTGCCACCTACGTGGCCTCCAACCTGGACACCACGTTGCCGGATCCCCGCGGACTGCTGGTGGGCAACGGCTCCATGGTCGCGGCGGTCGTCTCCGCGACGGGTGTCACCCCGGCATCCGCCGGCAAGCCGCAGGGCGCGATGTTCCTCACCGCCGCCGAGAAGGTGGGTGCGCGGAACCCGTTGACGGTGGGCGACCGCCTGGACACCGACATCGAGGGAGCCAATGCCGCCGGCATGCCCTCACTGCACGTGCTCACCGGCGTGTCCGGGCACATCGCCCTGCTGGAAGCGGTGAAGGAACAGCGCCCCACCTACATCGCCGACGACATGCGTGCCCTGCACGAGGATCCCGCCTCGCTGGCTCCCGGCCCCCAGGGTGGATTCACCGCCCGGGTGGACGGCAACGACATTCTCCTGGAACGCGGCAGCGCCGAGTCCACCTCCGTCCAGGCGCTGCGCACCGTACTCGAGGTTGCCTGGTCGATGAACGGGCCTGCTGACCTCATCCGTCCCGTCGGTGAGCATGCCGCTCGCGCTGTCGCGAGCTGGTGGTGATCGCGATGGTCACCCCCGGCGATCTGGTGCGGGCCCGCCCGGAAGACGTCGATAAGCACGTCTCCGAGATCCTCTCCGAATCCCCCGCCTCGTTGGCCGCGGAGGCGGATCAACTCACCCGCGCGCACGCCGTCCTGCAGCGTGCCCTGCAGGAGGGACACTGATGGCGCCGGCACGCAGGCGCCTGGATGCGGAGCTCGTGCGGCGTAAGATCGCCCGCTCCCGCGAACAGGCGGTGGAGATGATCAAGGCCGGACGCGTCCACGTCGGCGGTTTCCCGGCGCTCAAACCGGCCACCGTCGTGGAACCGGAGGTCTCCATCCGCGTCGAGGAGGCGGCGGAGGATGACTGGGCCTCGCGCGGGGCACACAAGCTCCTCGGTGCTCTCGAGGCCTTCGAGCCGCAGGGTCTGGAGGTGGCAGGCCGCAAGGTGCTCGACGCCGGGGCCTCCACCGGGGGATTCACCGATGTGCTGCTGCGACGGGGCGCCGCCGAGGTCGTTGCGGCCGATGTCGGCTACGGACAGCTCATCTGGCGTCTGCAGAACGATCCCCGGGTGCGTGTCCTCGACCGGACCAATGTGCGGACGCTCACCCCGGAGCAGACCGGGGGGCCGTGCGACATGATGGTCGGCGACCTCTCGTTCATCTCCCTGCGCCTGACACTGCCGGCCATCGCCGACTGCCTCACGGACGGCGCCGACCTGTTGCCCATGGTCAAGCCCCAGTTCGAGGTGGGAAAAGACCGCCTCGGATCCGGCGGCGTGGTGCGCAGTGCGCAGTTGCGCACGGACGTCACCCGCGAGGTGGCGGAGTTCGCGCAGTCGCTGGGCCTGAGCTGCCGGGGCGTGGTGGCCTCACCCTTGCCCGGTCCGAGCGGGAACGTAGAATACTTTCTATGGCTGAATAAGGACGGTGGGAACGCCGCTCCTAGCCCCGAACAACTGGAGACCATGATCATCACCGCCGTGCAGGAGGGACCGCAGTGAGCACCGAGCCGATGGCACACCGAGAGGTGCTGCTCGTCCCGCACACGGGGCGCAGCAAGAACCTCTCCGCTGCGGAACGCACCGCGGAGCTGCTCCATGCGGCCGGCATCACCGTGCGCGTGCTCGTCCACCAGGACGGGCGCCCCCTCGAGGGCAGCGATGTCCTCGCACCGTTGCAGCGGGTCACCCACACCGCCGACGCCGCGGAAGGCTGCGAACTCGTGCTCGTCCTGGGTGGTGACGGCACGTTCCTGCGTGCCGCCGACCTCGCCCACGCGGTGGACGTGCCCGTTCTGGGCATCAACCTCGGGCACGTCGGCTTCCTCGCCGAATGGGAGGCCGAGTCCCTCGACGCCGCGATCCAGCGGGTCATCGACCGTACCTACCGCGTCGAGGACCGCATGACCGTGGACGTCACCGTGCTGGACAATGATCTCGAGGTCATCGGCCGCGGCTGGGCGCTCAACGAGGTCAGCGTGGAGAATCTCAACCGACGCGGCGTCCTGGACGCCATCCTGGAGGTCGACGGGCGGCCGGTGTCGTCCTTCGGGTGCGACGGCGTGCTCATCTCCACCCCGACCGGGTCGACCGCCTACGCCTTCTCCGCGGGTGGTCCGGTCCTGTGGCCGGAGCTCGACGCCATCCTCGTGGTGCCCAACAACGCCCACGCGCTGTTCACCAAACCGCTGGTGGTCTCACCCCATTCGACGGTGGCAGTCGAATCGAATCCGGACGCCTCCCCGGCCATGGCCGTCATGGACGGTTTCCGCCCCATTCCCATGCCTCCCGGTTCGCGCGTCGAGGTTGTCCGCGGTGCGCGCCCCGTCCGCTGGGTGCGTCTCGACGACTCCACCTTCACGGACCGCCTGGTGACCAAACTCCGCCTGCCCGTCTCCGGGTGGCGCGGTCCGCGCACGACCCAGCAGAAATAGGTTTCATGCTCGCTGACATCACCATCGAGAATCTCGGTGTCATCCCCTCGGCTTCCGCTGAACTGGCCGAGGGGTTGACCGTCCTCACCGGTGAGACCGGTGCCGGTAAGACCATGGTGGTCACCGGTCTGCGTCTGCTCGCGGGGGGTCGGGCGGACGCCTCCCGCGTGCGGGCGGGTGCCCACCAGGCCGTCGTCGAGGGACGTTTCGTCACCTCCCGGCTTCCCGACACCGTGGCCGCCCAGATCGCTGACCTGGTGGACACCGCGGGCGGCGCACCGGATGAGAACGGGGAGTTCATCGCCTCGCGTACCGTCAGCGCCGCCGGGCGCTCCCGCGCTCACCTCGGCGGGAGATCAGTGCCTGCGGCGACCCTCGCCGAGTTCAGCGCACCGCTGTTGACGATTCACGGACAAAACGACCAGCTCCGCCTCCTGGCGCCCGAGCAGCAGCTGGCGGCCCTGGACCGCTTCGACCCGGCCATCACTCCTCTTCTGACGACCTACCAGGAGGCGTGGCGCACCTGGCGCACCCTGGCCAGGGATCTGCGGGACCGCACCGAATCGCGTCGGGAGCTGGCCCAGGAGATCGACCGCCTGCAGTTCGCCCTCGATGAGATCGACGCCGTCGAGCCGGAGCCGGGGGAGGACGCGGACCTCCTCGTGCAGATCCGCCGCCTGCAGGACGTGGACACCCTCCGGGAGGAGGCGTCCACGGCGCTGGCCGCCATCGACGGACCGGAGGCCTTCGGTGGTGTCTCCGAGGAGGATCCGGCCTCGACACTGCTGGGGCGCGCTGCGGCTGCACTCAGCGGATCCGAGGACGCGGAGCTGACCGAGCTGGGGGAGCGCCTGGCCACCATCACCAGCCAGCTCGGGGACATCGCCGCCGAACTCGGCGGCTTCCTCTCCGATCTGCCGGCCGACCCCTCGCTGCTGGAGGAATCCCTGCAGCGCCAGCAGCAGTTGAAGCTGCTCACCCGCAAATACGCGCCCGACATCGACGGTGTCCTCACCTGGCGGGACAAGGCCCGTGCCCGCCTGGCGCGCATCGACATCTCCTCCGAGGCTCTCGACGAGCTGAAGAAGCAGGTCGCGGCGGCTGAGAAAGCCATGCGGGCGGCAGCGAAAAAGCTCAGTAGCGCACGTACGAAGGCGGCCGCTCGCCTGGCGGATCTGGTGACGACGGAGCTGCAGGGTCTGGCCATGGCGAAGGCGCAGCTGAGCGTCGAGGTCCGGCAGGTGGAGCCGGGCCGGGAGGGGGCGGATGAGATCGAGCTCATGCTCGCCCCCAACGCCGGCACACCGCCCCGCCCGCTGGCGTCGAGCGCCTCGGGTGGTGAGCTCTCGCGAGTCATGCTCGCGCTCGAGGTCATCCTCTCCGCCGGCACCCAGGGTGCGACGCTCGTGTTCGACGAGGTCGATGCCGGTGTCGGTGGGCGGGCGGCCGTGGAGATCGGGCGCCGCCTGGCCCGGTTGGCGGCGCACAATCAGGTGATCGTCGTGACGCATCTGCCGCAGGTGGCGGCGTATGCCGACACCCACCTGCACGTGTCCAAGAATGTCGGCGATGAGGCGGTGACGTCCGGCGTGCTCACCCTCGGCCCGCAGGAGCGCGTGGAGGAGCTGGCCCGGATGCTCGCCGGTCTCGACGACACCGACACCGGCCGTGCGCATGCCACCGAGCTGCTGGAACGCGCGGAGGAGGAGCGGCGCGCCTTCACCACCTGACCGGGCCCGGCCGTCACAATGGCCACATGAGTCTGTTCTCCCGCACCGCCGACCTGCCCGGTCTGCAGGGCACCCTCCGCGACTGCACCTCCGGCGGTAGGGGCGCGCGCCGCCTGCGCGCCGGCGACATCGCCGTGATCAACACCGCCGACATCTCGCGTCGCGACGCACAGATGCTTCTCGACGCCCGCCCCGCCGCCGTCATCAACATGTCCCGCTTCTCCACCGGGGCGGTGCCCAACTTCGGCCCGCACATGCTGCTGGAGTCCGAGGTGCTGCTCGTCGAGGACACGGGGCCCGAGCTGGGGGCCACCCTCAAGGACGGCAAGAAGGCGCGCATCACCGAGGACGGTGCGATCCACCTGGGGGAGAGGAAGATCGGCGCAGGCCGCGTGGTCAGCGCCGCCGATGTGGAGGCCACCTTCACCGACGCCCAGCAGTCGCTGGTCGATCACATGGAGGCGTTCTTCGGCAACACCATCCAGTTCATCCACTCGGAAGGCCCCCTGCTTATCGACGGCCTCGGTATCCCCGACACCGGCGCCGACATCAACGGGCGCAAGGCCCTGGTGGTCAGCCCCGGTCCGGAGCACCGCAACGAGGTGAAGCTGCTCCGGAACTTCATCCGTGAGTACGACCCGGTCATCATCGGTGTCGACGCCGCCGCCGACACCCTCCTGGAGCTCGGCTACAAGCCGCATCTCATCGTCGGTAACCCGGCCGGCATCGGGGCCGACACCCTGCGCAGCGGTGCCCGCGTCGTGCTGCCGGCGGACCCGGACGGCCACGCCGCCGGTCTGGAGCGCATCCAGGATCTCGGCGTCGGCGCCATGACCTTCCCGGCCGCGACGGACTCCGCGACGGACCTGGCTCTCCTGCTCGCGGACTATCACGGTGCGCAGATCATCGTCAACGCCGGCAGTCCCTTCGACCTCGACGGAGTGTTCGCCAACGACCCGGAGGCCACCCCGACCGCGATGCTCACCCGCGCCAAGCTGGGCCGCCGCCTGGTCGATGCCACCGCGATCGCCGACCTGTACACCGTCAGTTCCGGGAAGGGACTGGCGTGGCTGTGGGCGATCCTCGGCATCCTCGTGGCAGTAGCCGCGATCGTCCTCATCGTCGGTCTCGGCGGCCCGGACACCTTCACCAACAATCTCATCGACACCTGGAACAGCATCGCGCTGACCGTCCAGGGTTGGTTCCAGTAGGGGAGCGCTAGCATGGCACGACGTAACGGCTCCGGACGCGCAGGGTGGCTCATCGGTGGCATCGGTTTCGGTGTCGCCGCCGGTGTCGCCCTGGGCGCCCTCGTGATCGCACCGAACATGCCGGACGGGGTCGAGGCTCCCGTGCGGGAGGACTCCGCGACGGCGGAACGCGCCGACATCGCCGAGGCCCAGGCTGCCTCCGCGGACAGCGTGGTCGCCGACCTCGCGGCAGCGGCGGTGTCCGAGACCCTCACCGACCGTCCCGTGCTGGTGTTCCGGACGGCCGACGCGGAGGAGGAGGATGTGGCGGGTGTGCAGGCCCTGCTCGCCGACGCCGGAGCCATCGACGCCGGCACCATCTCCCTGGGCGAGCAGTTCCTGTCTGCCGGGGGTGCTGATCAGCTCAAGTCCATCGTGGCCAACACCCTGCCGGCCGGCGCCCAGCTGTCCGAGGACCGGCTCGACCCCGGCCTGCACGCCGGTGAGGCCCTCGGCTCCGCGCTCCTGCTCGATCCGGAGTCGGGGGAGGAGCAGGCCAGCTCGGAGGAGCGCGGTCTGCTCCTGCGTGCCCTGCGCGACGCTGAATTCCTCGACTACGAGGACGGCACCATCCTGCCGGCGCAGGTGGCCGTGATCGTCACCGGCGATTCGGACGGCTCCGCCGGTATCGAGGCCCATACCCTCGCCGATTTCGCCGCGGCCCTGGACGAGCGGGGCAATGGCGCGGTGCTGGCCGGTCGCATCCACACTGCCGCCGACACCGGCGCGGTCGGCCTGGTGCGTGCCGAGGAGACCGGGGTCTCCACGGTTGACTCGGTCGACCGCGCGGTGGGACGCATGGCGACGGTCCTGGCCGTCCGCGAGCAGCTCGAGGGTGAGGCGGGAGCCTACGGTTCCGCCGAGTCCGCGGAAGCGGCCAGCCCGGCCCCGTAGTTTCCTATCTGTCAACAGATAGGTTATTCTGGAGTCCCGTAGAGTTCCTCGAACCACGGGAGGCCCCATGCGCCATCACACACGCCACATCATCGTCACCGGAGGCGTCGTCTCCTCGCTGGGCAAGGGCCTGACGGCCGCCAGCCTCGGACGCCTGCTCGCCGATCGCGGGCTGCGCGTGACCATGCAGAAGCTCGACCCCTACCTCAACGTCGACCCCGGCACGATGAATCCCTTCGAACACGGAGAGGTCTTCGTCACGGAGGACGGCGCGGAGACCGACCTCGATCTCGGCCACTACGAGCGTTTCCTCGACCGTAACCTCAGCCGCACCGCGAACGTCACCACGGGCGCGGTGTACTCGGAGGTCATCGCCCGCGAGCGCCGCGGCGGGTACCTGGGAAAGACCGTCCAGGTCATCCCGCACATCACCGACGAGATCCGCGACCGCATTGTCGACGCCGGCGGGGAGGACATCGATGTCGTCATCACCGAGATCGGCGGCACGGTCGGTGACATCGAGTCCCAGCCTTTCCTGGAGGCCGCCCGCCAGCTGCGCCACGTGGTCGGGCGCCGCAACATCGCGTTCATCCACGTCTCCCTCGTGCCCTACCTGGCGCCATCCGGGGAGCTCAAGACCAAGCCCACCCAGCACTCGGTGGCCACCCTGCGCTCCATCGGTATCCAGCCGGACGCCATCGTGCTGCGCTGCGACCGGGAGGTCCCCGCCGGGCTCAAGGAGAAGATCGCGTTGATGTGCGACGTCGAGAAGCAGGGTGTCATCTCCTGCGCTGACGCCCCGAGCATCTACGACATTCCCGGGGTGCTGCGTGACCAGGGCCTGGACACCTTCCTCACCGACCTGCTCGAGCTGCCGGCCGGCGACCTCGACTTCCACGTCTGGGAGGACCTGCTCGACCGGGTGCGCCACCCGCAGGGGGAGGTGACCGTGGGCATCGTGGGCAAGTACACCGATCTTCCCGACGCCTACCTCTCCGTCGTCGAGGCCGTGCATGCCGCCGGGTTCCATCACCGTGTCGCCACGCGTATCGAGTGGATCAACGCCGACGACGACCCGGCCACGTCCCTGGCCGGCGTCGATGCCGCCATCATCCCCGGTGGCTTCGGCTCCCGCGGTATCGAGGGCAAGATCGACGCCGTCACCTACTGCCGCGAGAACAAGGTGCCTCTCCTGGGCATCTGCCTCGGCCTGCAGACCGTGGTCATCGAGGCCGCGCGAGCCGCCGGACTCGCCGGTGCCACCTCCACCGAGGTCGACCCGGAGACGGCCACCCCCGTCATCGCCGTCATGGAGGACCAGAAGAACATCGAGGATCTGGGAGGCACCATGCGCCTGGGTGCCTGGCCGGCCGTCCTCGACGAGGGCTCGACCGTGGCCGAGCTCTACGGGGCCACCGAGATCAGCGAGCGCCACCGCCACCGCTACGAGGTCAACAACGCCTACCGGGAGGAGATCACCGCCGGTTCCGGACTGGTGTTCTCCGGCACCTCCCCGGACGGACAGCTGGTGGAGTACGTCGAGTACCCCGATCATCCCTATCTGGTGGCCACGCAGGCACACCCGGAGTACGCCTCCCGGCCCACGCGGGCACACCCGTTGTTCATCGGACTGCTGGCGGCGGCGCTAGATTAGGGGGCATGTCCACACCGGGTTCCCACGAATTCTCAGTCCTCGACACGGAGCTGCTGCTCGAGTCCCCGATCCTCGCCGTGCGTCGCGACACTCTCGCGATGCCCGGTGGCGACACCGCGAAGCGGGAGATCGTCGAGCACTTCGGCGCCGTGGCCGTGGTCGCGGAACGCGAGGGGCAGATCGCGCTGGTCCGCCAGTACCGGCACAGCGTGCAGGAGCGACTGTGGGAGCTGCCCGCCGGGCTCCTCGACATCGCGGGCGAGGGTGAACTGTCGACCGCGCAGCGCGAGCTCGCGGAGGAGGCGGGGCTGGCCGCCGGGCGGTGGGACGTGCTCTGCGATCTGGTCACCTCGCCCGGCTTCTGCGAGGAGACCGTGCGGGTGTTCTTGGCCCGCGATCTCCGCGACGTCGAGCGCGGGGAGGTCGAGCACGAGGAGGCGGACATGCTCCTCGAGTGGATGCCCCTCAGCGAGATCCGCGCCAAGATTCTCGGCGGGGAGATCATCAACGCCATTGCCGTCTCCGGACTCCTCAGTGCCGCCGAGGTCCTGGAGGGACGCGCCGAGCCGCGCAGCGTCGACACCCCATTCCCGTGGCGGCCGACGGCCCTGGCGGCGCGGCGTAGCGGGCCGGACCTGAAGAAGATGCCGTGAGTGCCCGTGAGGCGGCGGCGACCTGGCTCGATCATCTGGCCGTCGAGCGCGGGCTCGCGGAGAACACCCTGAGCAATTACCGACGCGACGTCGAGCGCTACCTCGCCTGGTTGGAGGAGGCCGGACGGGACAGTCTGCGGGACGTCGCCACGGCAGACGTCGAGGCCTATGTCGCCGATCTCCGGCGCTCCGGTCTGGCGGCCAGCTCCACGGGGCGGGCGCTCGTCGTGGCCCGGGGCCTGCACAAGTTTGCGGTGCACGAGGGGCTTGTCGACGTCGACGTGGCCGCCGAGGTCTCGCCACCGACCACCGGACGCCATCTTCCCGACACGCTCAGTATCGACGAGGTCACGAGGCTTATCGACGCCGTCCCCGACGGGGAGATGGCCGATGCCCTCCATCTGCGGGACAAGGCACTGATCGAGGTGCTCTACGGAACCGGGGCCCGCATCAGCGAGGTGACGGGACTGAGCGTCGACGATGTCACCGACACCGACGGTATCCTGCGCATCACCGGCAAAGGCAGCAAACAACGCCTGGTGCCGATCGGTTCGAAGGCGCTCGCCGCCATCGAGGTGTACCTGGTCCGCGCGCGTCCGCTGCTGGCCCAGGGCACCTCCCACGCGCTGTTCCTCAACACCCGCGGCGGCGCGCTGTCCCGCCAGAGTGCGTGGGCCATCCTCAAGTCCGCCGCCGCCCGCGCCGGACTGGACAAGGACATCTCCCCCCACACCCTGCGACACTCCTACGCCACGCACCTGCTCGAGGGCGGGGCCGATGTCCGCGTCGTGCAGGAGCTGCTCGGGCATTCCTCCGTGACGACCACCCAGATCTACACGCATGTCACCGCCGAGAACCTGCGGCAGGTGTGGCGTCAGGCGCACCCGCGGGCGTAAGCTCACCCGGCAGAGACGTGTCCCGAGGAAAGGCAGAACCCGCCGATGAGAAGGCTTGTGGCCGCACTGACCGTCAGTGCCCTGTTGACGGGTGGCGCCCCCACCGCGCTCGCGCAGCTTCCGCAGTTGCCGCCAGGTGTCAGTGTGCAGGACATCGTCGGTGCCCCCATCTCGGTCCCCGCCGGTGAGACCACCACGGTGGATCTCGGGGTACCAGTGAGCGTCAATTACGTGGCCGACGGGTGGACGGTCGTCTCCTCCGGAACCTCCGTGTCGGTGACCGCACCGCCGGAGGGTGGGGCCACGGCGGCGGTTCCGGTCAGTGCGGCCGGGCACAGTGCCACCCTCACTCTGGTCTCCGAGGGTTCTGCAGCGCCTGTAGAGCAGCCCGCGCCGGCAGAGGAAACCGCGCCGGAAGAACAGGCTCCGTCCCAACCGGCTCCGGCCGCAGGCACCACGCCGGAGCGTCAGACGGCGGCACCCGTCGACCGGGCGGCCGCGGAGCGCATCGACGTGGAGGCCCGGATCGAGGGCAACCAGCTCATCGGAACGATGGGACTGCGGCAGGCGCTGTCCCTGTTCAACCAGTTCCGCAACGTCTCCCGCGACGGCCTCAAACTGCGCTACCTCGACATCAACGGACAGATCATCCAGGATGTCGAGCGGGAGGTCGACGAGATCAACCGCACCCTGACCCTCACGTACCCGGAGGGCCAGACCCCGGACAATCCCTTCATCATCGAGGTGGTCCGGGATGACTCCGAGGCCGTCGCGGTGGTGACCCTGCACGATCCGAACGTCGCGGCAGCAGAGCCCTCCTCGCCGGAGGCCCGCGAGCAGGAGGTCCGGGCACAGGAGGACGACGAAACGACCATCGGTCTGGTGGCCGTCGGTGCCGTGGGCCTGGCGGTGCTCCTCGCGCTGGGCTGGCTGCTGCTGTCACGGCGACGTCGATAAGTCAAGCCTGCCAGCTAGACGCCGTCGCAGTTCGCCGTGGCTCCCCAGTGCACGTCTCAGAGGATGTACCCTGTTAAACAACAACCATGTAAGCAGCAAGGTCAAGGAAGAGGGTATGACTGTGAGCCGAGAGGGACTGTTCGATGATCCCGGCGTCGAGCTCGGTCTGACCGGCCGTCCGGTGCGCGAGCTGCCGCAGCCGGTGACCCTGGACAGGCACGGCCCCGCAACCATCATCTCGATGTGCAACCAGAAGGGCGGCGTCGGTAAGACGACCTCGACCATCAACCTCGGCGCCTGCCTGGCGGAGCTGGGCCGCAAGGTGCTCTTGGTCGACCTCGATCCGCAGGGTGCGCTCTCGGCCGGTCTGGGTGTGGCGCATGATGAGCTGGACATCACCGTCTACGACCTGCTCCTGGACAACCACACCTCGATCCACTCCGCCATCCATCAGACCTCGGTGGCGGACATGGATCTGGTGCCCGCCAACATCGACCTGTCGGCCGCCGAAATCCAGCTGGTCAATGAGGTCGGTCGTGAGCAGACCCTGGCCCGGGCCCTGCGCCCGGTGATGAAGGAGTATGACTTCATCATCCTCGACTGTCAGCCCTCGCTCGGACTGCTCACCGTCAACGCGCTGGCCTGCTCCCACGGCGTCATCATCCCCATGGAGTGCGAGTACTTCTCGCTGCGCGGTCTGGCCCTGCTCACGGACACCGTGGAGAAGGTCGGTGACCGCCTCAACTTCGACCTGGAGATCCTGGGCATCCTGGTCACCATGTTCGACCGCCGAACCTCGCACGCCCGCGAGGTGATGTCCCGTGTCGTGGAGGTGTTCGGCGACAAGGTCTTTGATTCGGTGATCACCCGTACCGTGCGCTTCCCGGAGACCTCGGTGGCGGGGGAGCCGATCATCAGCTGGGCGCCGTCCTCCCAGGGCGCCGAGCAGTACCGCAACCTCGCGCTCGAGGTGCTGGAGCGGACCGCCAAGCAGTGACTGAGCAGCTGGAGATCCCGGGTTTCCGGGTCGCGCTGGCGAACTTCGAGGGCCCCTTCGATCTGCTGCTGCAACTGATCGGGGCGAAAAAGCTCGATGTCACCGAGGTGGCGTTGTCCGAGGTCACCGATGAGTTCATCGCCTACACCCGCGCACTGGGGGAGACAGCGGACCTGGACGAGACCACGGAATTCCTCCTCGTCGCCGCCACCCTGCTCGATCTCAAGACCGCCCGCCTCCTGCCCCGTGGCGAGGTCGATGACCTCGAGGACCTCGCGCTGCTGGAGATGAGGGACCTGCTTTTCGCCCGCCTGCTGCAGTACCGGGCGTACAAGCAGGTCGCGGACCTGTTCGCGCAGTGGCAGAAGAAGGCGCAGCGCCGTTACCCGCGTGCGGTGTCCGTCGAGCCGCAGTTCGCGGAGTTGTTGCCCCCGGTCACGCTGGGCCTGAGTCCGGCTCAGTTCGCGGAGATGGCGGCCGGGGTGTTCCGCCCGCGCCCGCCCGAGGAGGTCGGCACCGCGCACCTGCATCAGGTGGCGGTGTCCGTGCCGGAACAGGCCGGTCGCATCCTCGACACCCTCCGGCTCATGGGGTCCGGGCACTGGTTGACCTTCCAGGCACTCACCCGTGACTGCACGGTCTCGATCGAGGTCGTCGGCCGTTTCCTGGCTCTGCTGGAGCTGTACAAGGCGCAGGCCGTGGAGACGCTCCAGGAGGAGGCCCTCGGAGAGCTGTCCGTCAGCTGGACCGGGCTGGACGTGGATCCGGCCGTGGTCGCAGCGACCAACTGGGATTAGGGGCGGGCCTTGAGGAACTCGAGGATCTCCTCGGGCAGCTCGCGGTCAGCGTAGATGCGCACATCCGGCTCTTCCGGATCGTCGCTGGTGCCCACACGGCGTCCCTCCCAGACCGGGGTGAGTCCGATCTTCTCCAGGACGCGGGCCGAGGCCGGGTGGTTGGTCGTGATGCGCGCGGTGATCGGGGTGTCCGGGTCGAGTCGCTTGGCGGCCTTGAGGGCAGCCTCGGAGACCTCCGTGGCGAAGCCGTTGCCCCACTTCTCGGGGCGGAAGCGGTACTTGAGGTCCCACACGCGGCCGTCGACAAGCTCGATGCCGCCGACGCCGATGAACTCACTCGGCTGGTCGCGCATGTACACGCCCCAGGGGCCGAGATCCTTGGCGGCCCAGGACGCCTGGGTGCGGCCGATGAGCTGGTGGGTCTCCTTGACCGTCTCATGGCGCGCCTGCGGGCGGTGCTCCCAGATGCGCTGGTCACTGTAGACCTTGTATGCCTCTTCGTCATGCTTGGCACTGAGGGGCATGAGGATCAGTCGTTCAGTTCGGGTAATGGTAGCCATGATCAGATGTTACACACATCACACAGGGGTTTCGCAGTGATTTCGCCGACTTTTTGCGAATGTCGTGAAGATGTCGCCGTGGCTAGACTGAACGCCATGAATCCGCTGATCTCCGTCGCCGAACTGCGCTCCCTGAGTAACCCGGTGCTCCTGTGCGCCTCGATGGGCCCGAATCCGCCCACCCGGGGGATTCCCGGCTCTCACCTGGCCGATCTGGAAGGCGATTTCTCGGATCCCTCCCAGGACCTGCCGCACACAGTGCCCGCCGACCTGCGCGGCCTCTTCGAGTCCTACGGTGTCTCGGACGACACCCCGGTTGTGGTCTATGACGATCAGGAGGGTGCCACGGCCCCGCGTGTGTGGTGGCTGGCCAAGGTCGCCGGTGTCGACGCCCGCGTACTCGACGGCGGTCTGCGCGCCTGGACCGGGCAGCTGGCAGAGTTCACTCCTCCGCCCGGCGGAGGCACACTCACCGCCTCGCCGCGGCCCGGACTGCTCCGCGACCAGGAGGAGGTGAAGGCCGACGGACGCCTGGTCGTCGACGCCCGTTCGGCGGGACGATTCGCCGGCACCGAACCGGAGCCGCGGCCGGGACTGCGCCCCGGACACATCCCCGGCTCCGTCAACCTCCCGTACCCGCAGGTCTACGACAACGGGCACCTGAAGTCCCCGGAGCAGTTGCAGCAGATGTTCCGGGAGGTGGTCGGTGACCGCCGCGACCTCACCTTCTCCTGCGGCTCCGGGGTCACCGCCTGCGTGACCGCGCTGGCCGCGACCGTCGCCGGGTATGAGGACCTGGCCGTCTATGAGGGGTCGTGGTCCGAGTGGGGGCGGGCATGATCAGCCAGCTGCGCTCGCAGCTGGAGTCGGTGCTGCTGGTCCTGGACTCCCCGGCGTCGGTGGCCACCCTGGCCCGGGTGCTCGCTGCGGAGGAGTCCACGGTGCTGAGCCTGCTCAAGGCCACCGCCGCGGAGTTCGACGAACGCGGCTCCGGCTTCGACCTGCGGGAGACCCCGGAGGGTTGGCGCCTGTACACCCGGCAGGCCAATGCGCCCGTGGTCGAGCAGTTTCTTCTCGACGGCTCCCAGACGAAACTCTCCCGCGCCGCCCTGGAGACCCTCGCGGTGGTCGCCTACCGGCAGCCGGCGACCAGGGCGCAGATCTCCGCGGTCCGCGGGGTCAACGTCGACGGCGTCATGCGCACACTCCAGCTACGCGGGCTCGTGCGGGAGGTCGATGTGGAACCGGCCACCGGCGCGCACCGCTACGAGACCACCGAGCTCTTCCTCGAACTGCTGGGCATCGACTCACTCGACCGGCTGCCCGATCTCGCGCCACTGCTTCCCGACGTCGAGTCCATCGACGAGGAGTTTTAGTCCTCGGTCCGGTAGGGTGGAGCGGTACCAATTTCATACCCAGATAGGACACGATTCCCGTGACCCCACCCGCTCGCCGTGACGGCACACCGGACAAGGACCAGCAGCCCAAGAAGCTGCGGGCCTCCGAGATTCCGCTGTCCAACGCCCGTCCCGCCCGCCGCCAGAACGTCTCTCCGCAGAAGCGTCAGGCCCAGTCCTCCTCCGCCCGCTCCGTCGCCGAATCCCTCGGTGCCGACTGGCTCTACGATGACGCCCCGGATGAGGGCGTGCGCCTGCAGAAGGTGCTCGCCCAGGCTGGTGTCGCCTCCCGGCGCCATGCCGAGGTCCTCATCGAGAAGGGCCGCGTCGAGGTCAACGGCGAGATCGTGACCAAGCAGGGCGTGCGTGTCGACCCCAACGTCGACGTCATCCGCGTCGACGGGGTGCGTATCCACGTCAACGAGGATCTCGAGTACTTCATCCTCAACAAGCCCCGTGGCGTGCTCTCCACCATGTCCGACGATGAGGGCCGCCTGTGCGTCGGTGACTTCGTCGCGGAGAAGACCGCCTCCGGCCAGCGCCTCTTCCACGTCGGGCGTCTCGACGCCGACACCGAGGGGCTCATCCTGCTCACCAACGACGGTGAACTGGCCAACCGCCTCATGCACCCGAAGTACGAGGTGTCCAAGACCTACCTGGCCACCGTCCTGGGTGAGGCCGACCGTCGCCTCATCACCGGCCTCAAGAAGGGCATTGAGCTCGACGACGGCCCGGCGAAGGCCGACTACGTGCAGATCGTCGATACGCACGAGGGGCAGTCCCTGCTCAAGATCGAGCTGCACGAGGGCCGCAAGCACATCGTGCGTCGCATGCTCAAGGAGGCCGGTTTCCCGGTCCAGCGCCTGGTGCGCACCAAGATCCACACGGTGCAGCTGGGTGAGCAGAAGCCCGGTTCCCTGCGCGCGCTCAACAACTCGGAGCTGACCTCCCTGTTCAAGGCGGTGCAGCTGTGACCTACTCCAACATGCCCGACGGCGGGCTCATCCTCGCCGTGGACGGGCCCTCCGGCACCGGCAAGTCCACCACCTGCCGCGCCCTGGCCAAGCGCCTCGACGCCAAGTACATCGACACCGGCGCCATGTACCGCGTGGCCACCCTCGCCGTGCTGCGCGCGGGTGTCGATCCCACCGACACCGCGGCCGTCATCGAGGCCACCCGCGATCTGCCGCTGGCCGTCAACGACGACCCGGATTCCACCGAGGTGCTTTACGACGGCGAGAACGTCGCCGCCGAGATCCGCGGACGCGAGGTCACCCAGAACGTCTCCGCCGTCTCCGCCGTGCCGGAGGTGCGCGAGAACCTCGTCGCCCTGCAGCGTCGCCTTGCCGCCGACGCACACCGCGCCATCGTGGAGGGTCGGGACATCGGCACCGTCGTGCTTGCCGACGCCCCCGTCAAGGCCTTCCTCACCGCCTCCGCGGAGATCCGCGCCCGCCGCCGCTACCACCAGGACCGCTCCGCCGGTCGGGAGGCGGACTTCGCCACCGTGCTGGCCGATGTGATCCGCCGCGACGAGCTCGACTCCTCGCGCACCACCTCGCCCCTGCGTCCCGCGGAGGACGCCCACCTCATCGACACCTCTGAGCTGAGCCTCGACCAGGTGCTCGAGACCCTCATCAACCTTGTGAAGGAGTCGCAGCGATGACCGACAACAACAACGACGAGACCGAGTTCATCTTCCCCGGTGAGGACGACATCGAGGAGGTCGAGTACGACGGCCCCGATCTCGAGGAATTCGACTTCGAGGACATGACCGAGGAGGAGTGGGCCGCCCTCGAGGAGAAGCTCGGGGTGGAGAGCACCGAGCACCTCGAGGAGGAGCTGTGCACCGTCGCCATCGTCGGACGCCCCAACGTGGGCAAGTCGACGCTGGTCAACCGCTTCCTGGGGCGTCGAGAAGCAGTCGTCGAGGACTTCCCCGGCGTGACCCGCGACCGCATCTCCTACGTGGCGGAGTGGGGCGGACGCCGCTACTTCGTGCAGGACACCGGCGGCTGGGACCCCAACGTCAAGGGCATCCACGGGGCGATCGCCCGCCAGGCGGAGGTGGCCATGGAGACCGCGGACGTCATCGTCATGGTGGTGGACACCAAGGTCGGCATCACCGAGACCGACGGCGTGATGGCCAAGAAGCTGCAGAAGGCCGAGGTCCCGGTGATTCTCGTGGCGAACAAGTTCGACTCCGACTCCCTCTACGCCGACATGGCGGAGTTCTACGCACTCGGCCTCGGCGACCCGTGGCCGGTCTCCGCCCTGCACGGTCGGGGCGGTGCCGACGTCCTCGACGAGGTCCTGCGCCTGTTCCCCGACAAGCCCCGCGCCGCCTCGATCACCGAGGGCCCGCGCCGCGTGGCGCTCGTCGGTAAGCCGAACGTGGGCAAGTCCTCCCTGCTGAACAAGGTGTCGCGGGAGGAGCGCTCGGTCGTCGACAACGTCCCCGGAACCACCGTCGACCCGGTCGACTCCCTCGTGCAGCTGGAGCAGAAGCTGTGGAAGTTCGTGGACACCGCGGGCCTGCGCAAGAAGGTCAAGACGGCGCAGGGCCACGAGTACTACGCCTCCCTGCGCACCCGTGCCGCCATCGACGCCGCCGAGGTGTGCGTCATGCTCATCGACGCCTCCGAGCCGATCTCCGAGCAGGACCAGCGCGTGCTGGCCATGGTGCTGGAGTCCGGCAAGGCCCTGGTCATCGCCTTCAACAAGTGGGACCTCATGGACGAGGACCGTCGTGACCTGCTCGACCGCGAGATCGACCAGCAGCTCACCCACCTGCCGTGGGTGACGCGCATCAACATCTCCGCGCAGACCGGCCGCGCCCTGCAGCGCCTCGAACCCGCCATGATCGAGGCTCTCGAGAGCTGGGACAAGCGGATCTCCACCGGCCAGCTCAACAACTGGCTGCGCGAGGCCATCGCCGCCAACCCCCCGCCGATGAAGGCCGGTCGCCTGCCGCGCGTCATGTTCGCCACCCAGGCGTCGACCCGCCCGCCGGTGATCGTGCTGTTCACCACCGGTTTCCTCGATGCGGGTTACCGCCGCTACCTGGAGCGCAAGTTCCGTGAGCGCTTCGGCTTCCACGGCTCCCCGGTGCGCATCGCGGTGCGCCTGCGCGAACGTCGCGCCCGGAAATAAGGTGGTGGGAGCCGTCCCGGTCTGGCGCAACGAGATCGGCGGGGTGACCTGGCGGTTGGCCGATTCCTACGTCAAGACCGGCCCGCCGCACCCGGAGTTCCAGCCGGCCCGGGAGGCGGAACGCATCGCCTGGATCACCCAGTTCGACCTGCCGTTCCAGGTGCCCCGGGTGCTGGGGGTGGGAAGTGAGTTCCTGCACACCGAGCTTATCGACGCCCACCCGCCCCTCCATCCCGCCGATCCCGGCGCGGCCGCGACCGCACTGGGTCGCGCGCTGCGGATCTTCCACGACTCCGTGCCTGTGGAGGACTGCCCCTTCGAGTGGGGGCCGTTGCGGGGCGATGAGGACCGGGTGGTCTGCCACGGTGACGCCTGCAACCCGAACTGGTTGCTGAGCCCGTCTCTTGAGTTCGTGGGCACGGTTGATCTGGGCAATCTCGGTGTCGATGACCGCTGGGCCGACATCGCCCCGGCAGTCCAGTCCCTGGCCTGGAACGGGATGGAAGGTCGGGATGCGGAGTTCCTGCGGGGCTACGGCATCGACCTCGATGAGGAGAAGTTCACCCGTTATCTCCTGAGGTGGAATGACCCTCAGCGTTCCAGCACGAACGCATCCGTGCGGTAGGGGATGGGCAGGAGCTGGCCTGGTTGGTACTCGAGCCGGTCGAAGAGATACCAGCGGAGGTTGTCTGTCATGCGTTCCCGGACGGTCTCCGAGGACTTCAGCCAGTAGGAGCGGGAGGCCATGAGGTCGAAGAGCTGCTCCACGCGCAGATGCTGGATCCAACCGGTGCGCAGCTCATGGGTGATGCGCCACGGATCGTGGACCTCCGGGACGAAACCCGGGCGTTGGATGTCGCCGGAGTGCATGATGCGCGCCAGGCGGAGGATCCACGGGTGGGAGACATCGAGGTTGTTCCACACGAGCACCACCCGGCCACCCGGGCGAACGACTCGGTCGAGTTCCGCGCAGGCCGCGACGGTATCCACCCAGTGCCAGGTCTGGGCGCAGGTGGCGGCATCGACTGTTCCGTCCCGCAGCGCCGTCGCCTCGGCGGTCGCCCGCCAGACGGGGATGGGCAGCGCGCGCAGTACCCGCACCATGTCGGGGCTGGGATCGCTGGCCAGTACCTCATGCCCGGCCGAGACGAGGGCGGCGGTGAGTTTGCCGGTGCCGGCGCCGAGGTCGATGACCTGGCGGCAGTCGTCGATAAGCTCGAGCACGGCTGGTGGATAGCCGGGGCGCACGTCATCGTAGGTGTCGGCGCCCGAGCGGAACGCCCACGCGGACTCGCGGCGGTGGGCGGCGTCGGTGAATTCCGGGGTGTCCTTGGCGGAGGCCTTCCGGAAGGCGGGGGAGGGGTGCACGCCAAGTAAGATAGCCGATCATGGCTCGACTTCCCGCCGCCGACGATCCCCGTTGGCTCCCCAAGACCGTCCTGTCACGTTGGCGATGGACGGTCCCGGCGGGGATCTTCATGGCGATCAGCTTTCTGTCCAACGGTCTGTCACCGGTGATCATCGGCCGGGCGATCGACGATCTGGACCGGGTGTTCTTCTGGATAGGCGTGCTCGCCGGCACCTTCGTCATGGGCATGGTGGCGTCCTGGTTCGGCCGCCGTCTGCTCAACCGTTCCATCCTCGTCATCGGGCACGACCTGCGCATGGAGGTCACCGACCGCATCCAGGATCCCCGTGGTGTCGGTGGCCGACGGCGAACCCCGGGCGAGCTGTTGTCCATCGCCTCCTCGGACACGCAGCGCGTGGCGGATGCGGTGTTCATGACGGTGTTCCCCGTCGCGGAGGTCGCGTCGGTGCTCTATGTGGGCATCATGATGCTCTCGATCAACGTGCCGCTGGGTATCGCCGTGCTCATCGGCGGGCCGCTGCTGGTGTGGATCGCCCTCCTGGCCGCCGGCCCGCTGCGGCGTAGGTCCGGCAAGCGGCAGGCCGCTCTGGCCCGGGCCGCTGCCACCGCCACGGATGTGGTCCAGGGCCTGCGTATTCTCAAGGGCCTCGGTGCCGTGGACACCGTCCGTGGCCGCTACCTGCGGGTCTCCGACGAAGCCTACGAGCGCACCGTCGACGCCAACGCGGCGCAGGCCCGCCTCAATGCCACGACGGACGCCACCGGCGCCCTCTATGTCATCGCCGTCGCCGTCGCCGCCGCGTGGTTGGCCATGAACGGGCGGATGAGCATCGGGGAGCTCATCACCGCGATCGGACTGACCCAGTTCGTCATCATGCCGATGACCATGCTGGGCAAGAACATCGCCTCCCGCTGGGCCGCGGCGCAGGCCTCCGGACGCCGCATCCGGGCCGTGCTCGGGGCACCCTACCTGCGTGACGACGACAACCGGGACGTCCCCGATGTCCCCGCCGGGCTCACCGTCGTCACCGGGCCGGTCCCGGAGGATCTCATCCTCGCTCCCCGGGACCGGGTGGTGCTGGCCCCGCACGCCGCCGATCTTTTCGACGGCTCGGTCCTGGACAACGTGCACCCGGATCCGGTGCGCGCCCGCCGGGCCCTCGAGGTGGCCGCGGTGGAGGACATCCCGGGCGGCCCGGAGCGCGAGGTGGGGGAGAACGGCCGCAATCTCTCCGGTGGCCAACGGCAGCGCGTGGCGTTGGCCCGTGCGATCGCCGCTGACCCGGAGATCCTCATCCTGCAGGATCCCACCACCGCGGTGGACTCGGTGACGGAGGTGCGCATCAGCGAACGCGTCGCCGCCGCCCGCCGCGGTCGACCGACGGTGGTCTACACCGATGCCCCCGCCTGGAAGGCCGTGGCCGACAGGGTGGTGGTCGCATGAGGTTCCCGCTCGCTGATCTGCGTCAGGTGCGCCGGGAGGTGGCCCGCCAGATCGCCCGAGTCCCCGGCGCGCGCCGCCAGGGTCTGCTGGCCCTGGCCCTGCTCAGCCTCGGTGCGGCCGCCACGGTCGCGGTGCCGTGGCAGTTGGGGCGGATCGTCGACATCGTCATCGCGGGGGACAACCTGTGGTCGGCGGTCGGGTGGCTGGTGGCCGCTGCGGTGGCGGGCGCGGGACTCAGCGCCGCCGGATTCTTCTACGTCTCCCGTCTCAGCGAGCGTGTCATCGCGCACCTGCGTGAGGAGATGGTGGGGACGGCACTCGGGCTGCCCGTGCACCGCGTGGAGGATGCCGGAACCGGCGACCTGGTCTCGCGTTCCACCGATGACGTCGCGGTGTTGTCGTCGGCGGTGACGGAGACGGTGCCGATCCTGTCGAGCTCGGTGTTCACCATCCTCGCGACCTCGGTGGCGTTGGTGACCCTCAACTGGCGTTTCCTCCTGGTGCTCGTGCTGGTGGCGCCGCTGTACTGGCTCGCCTCGCGCCGCTATCTCGCGGTGGCGCCGGGACGGTACGCCGCCGAGCGGGCCTCGATGGCAGATCGCGCCCGCAAACTGCTCGAGGCCATCCACGGGCAGGCCACGGTGCGCGCCTACCGCATGGAGGCGGAGATGCACGAGCGCATCCGTCTCACCTCGCAGGCCGTGGTCGACCACGGTTTCTCGGCGCGTCTGACCATGATCGTGCTCCAGGTGTGGATGTCTGTCGGTGAGTTCCTCATCCTGGCCGGAGGACTCATCGTCGGCTGGATGGCGGTCACTGACGGGGACCTGAGCATCGGAGCTGTCACCGCGGCCATGCTCATGCTCATCCGTCTGCGCGGCCCGCTCATGATGTTCATGCGCGTGCTGGACACGGTGCAGTCCGGATACGCCTCCCTCACCCGCATCGTCGGCGTCGTCGTCGATCCACCGGCCCCGGTGGCCGATTCCGGCGCCCGGGCCCCGGAGGGCGAGGTGGTCATGGACGGCGTGAGCTTCTCCTACGGCGGTACCTGGGCCGTCCGGGACGTCTCCCTGCGCATCCGCCCCGGTCAGACCGTGGCACTGGTGGGGGCCTCCGGCGCCGGCAAGACCACGGTCGCCGCCCTGCTCGCCGGCCTGCGTATCCCGGACGAGGGATCCGTGCGTGTCGACGACGTCGAGGTCTCCTCGCTGTCCGACGCCGAGCGCGTGGCGCGGCTGGCGATGATCTCCCAGGACGTCCACGTCTTCTCGGGAACCCTCCGCGAGGATCTCACCCTGGCCCGTCCGGACGCCACCGACGAGGAACTTCTCGCCGCGCTCGAGCAGGTCCACGCCCACTGGTACGCACACCTGGCCGACGGCCTGGACACCGAGATCGGGGCGCGGGGGCATCAGCTCGACCCCGTCGAGGCGCAGCAGCTCGCCCTGGCGCGCATCCTGCTGCTCGACCCGGCGGTGGTCGTCATGGACGAGGCGACCGCGGAGTCCGGTTCCGCGGGCGCCGGTGATCTGGAGGCCGCCGCCGAGGTGGTCACCCGCGATCGGGCGGCGCTGGTGGTGGCGCACCGTCTCGACCAGGCGGCACTCGCGGACCAGGTGCTGGTCATGGAGGCCGGTGAGGTGGTGGAGTGCGGAACCCACGCCGAGCTGGTCGAACGTGGTGGGCGCTACACCGACCTGTGGGCGGCGTGGTCGCGGGGGCGGGAATGAGAATTCTCATCATTGTGCTGGCTCTGCTCCTGGCCTCCTGCACCGTACCGGCACAGGAGACGCCACCGATCCCGCGCCTCAACGTCGGGCAGAATACTAAGACGGTGAGCTTCGGCGACCGCAGTGCCCGGATCTCCACCCCGGCCGGGTTCCACCACGGGACCCGGTGGCCGGTGGTGTTCGCCTTCCACGGCTGGGGCTTGAATGCTGAGTCCATGGAGCAGACCACCGAGCTCAGTGCGGCCTCTGCCATCGTGGTCTATCCCGACGGGGTGAACCGGGCCTGGGCTCCCGCACCGTATGCCTCCACCAGCGGTGAAGAGGACCTCGGGTTCGTGCGGACACTGCTGGCCTACCTCGACGAGGAGTATCCGATCGACCGCGACCGGGTGTTCGCGACGGGGTTCTCCAACGGAGGTGGCTTCGTCGCCTATCTCGCCTGCCAGCTTCCCGACACCTTTCAGGCGGTGGCGCCGGTGAGTGCCGCCTACTACGAGGACGTCCACGCCTCCTGCAGTCGCGCCCCGGTGGCACGGCTGGACATCCACGGCACCGACGACCGCACCATCAGCTACCACGGTGGAACCCGCCACGAGAAACGCTACGAGTCGGTGCTCGACGTCCTGGACAGGGTCGCGGAGGACAACGGCTGCGAGGCGCCCACCTTCAGCCGCCGCAGCCAGGACGTCGTCGTCATGCACTGGCGCGGATGCACGCTGCCTCTGATGCACGTGAGGGTCGGCGGTGGCGCCCACGAGTGGCCGAAGGTGGCGACCAGCGAGATCCGGACCTTCTTCGGCGTGTAGCGTAAAGCGTATGAATGGCACTACATCTCGTCGAGTGGCGGTGGTGTTCAACCCCGTCAAGGGTGATCCGGAGGACATGAAGCAGCAGGTCACCGCCGCTGCTCGTCGTCACGGCTGGGCTGCGCCGGAGTTCTGGGAGACCACCGTGGAGGACCCCGGCTTCGCCCCGGCACAGGAGGCGGCGGAGCAGGGTTGTGACATGGTCATCGCGGCGGGCGGGGACGGCACCGTGCGCGCGGTCGCGGCGGCCCTGCGGGGGACGGAGACGTCGCTGGCGATCATCCCCGTGGGCACCGGAAACCTCCTGGCCCGCAATCTCTCGTTGCCGCTGGATGTTCCTGAAGCCATCGACACCGCGTTCAGTGGCCGGGACA
This sequence comes from Corynebacterium sp., assembly GCF_030535495.1. Taxonomy (GTDB): domain Bacteria; phylum Actinomycetota; class Actinomycetes; order Mycobacteriales; family Mycobacteriaceae; genus Corynebacterium. The sequence goes on along the minus strand of NZ_JAUNRW010000009.1, from coordinate 18,940 downwards.
CCACGATCGACGTCTGTACCGCCCTGCTCGCCCTCCCGAACGGAGAGTCCGAGGAGATCGACTTCGTCGTCATGGCCGGGGTGGGCATCGACGCCCAGATGATCGCCCACACCGACGATGACCTGAAGAAGCGGATCGGCTTCCTCGCCTACGGGGTGGCCATCGCCAAGTCGCTGACCGGGGGTCGTCGACTGCGCGTGACCTGGCGGCTCGACGATGCACCGGCCCGGCGCACCCGGGTCCACTCCCTCATCGTGGGCAACTGCGGTGATCTCATCGCAAGCGTTCCGCTGCTTCCCGACGCCACCGCCAACGACGGTCACTTCGACATCGTCGCGCTGCGCCCCAAGGGGCTGGCCGGATGGGGGCTCATCGTCGCCCGCCTGGCCACGCTGATGGGGCGGAAGGTGGTCAACCGCCTGCGGCGCCGCGATGAACAGGTCACCGGTGGCAGCGACATCGATGAGCTGCGCTACTCGACGGGCACCCGCCTCGAGGTGAGCCTGGAGAAGCCGGAGGTGTTCGAGGTGGACGGTGATGAGGTGGGGGAGGTCACCGCTTTCACGGTGACCATCGAGCCGGGATGTCTCACCGTGCGTGAACCACTGCCCCCGCCGACGACGGAACCGGGCGAGCCCAGCCCCGGAACGGAGGTGTTCGGGGGCTGATCGGAGGGTAATGCCACGTGTGACTGCTGGGACAAGTAGATTAATCTCCGTAACACGTCACACTTGGCCCCTGGAAGGAACCCCCATGTTCTCACGCACCAAGGTCGTGGCCGGCTTCGCGGCCGCCGCACTTTTCCTCTCCGCCTGCACCTCTGACTCCGAGTCGGAGCCGGGCACCACCACCGCTGCCGCCGACGGTGGGGAGTCCTACTCCATCGGCATCAACCAGCTCGTCCAGCACCCGGCCCTCGATGCGGCCACCGCCGGCTTCAAGGAGGCACTCGCCGACGCCGGTGTCGAGGTCACCTACGACGAGCAGAACGCCAACGGTGAGCAGGCCACCGCCCTGACCATCGCCCAGCAGTTCGCCGGCAACGACCTCGACATGGTGCTCGCCGTGGCGACCCCGGCCGCCCAGGCCACCGCCCAGAACATCACCGACATCCCGGTCCTGTTCACCGCCGTCACCGATCCGGTCTCGGCCGAGCTCGTCGACTCCCTCGAGGCCCCGGGCGGCAACGTCACCGGTACCTCCGACGTCGCCCCGATCGAGGAGCAGCTCAACCTGCTCGAGGAGCTCGTGCCGGATGCTGAGTCCATCGGCATCGTCTACGCCTCCGGTGAGATTAACTCCCAGGTCCAGGTCGACCAGGTCACCGAGGCTGCCGAGCCGCGTGGCCTCGAGGTCAAGACCCAGACCGTGACCACCGCCAACGACATCCAGCAGGCCGTCGAGGCCCTGGGTGATGTCGATGTCATCTACGTCCCGACCGACAACATGGTCGTCTCCGGTATCGCCTCCCTGGTGCAGGTCGCCGAGCAGAAGCAGATCCCGGTGATCGCCGCCGAGTCCGGCACCGTCGAGGGCGGCGCCGTGGCCACCCTGGGCATCGACTACCACGAGCTGGGTCGCCAGACCGGCGAGATGGCGCTGCGCATCCTGCGTGACGGCGAGGATGCCGCCGAGACCGCTGTCGAGACCGCCACCGAGTACACCTACGTCATCAACGAAGAGGCCGCTGAGCGTCAGGGCGTCACCATCCCGCAGGAGATCATGGACGAGGCCGAGACCGTATGATCGGCGCCGTCGAGGTCGGCCTCATATACGGGGTGATGGCCCTCGGTGTCTTCCTGACGTTCCGGGTCCTCAACTTCCCCGATCTGACGGTCGACGGCAGCTTCACCACGGGCGCCGCGACGGCGGCGGTGGGCATCCTCAACGGATGGCCCCCGCTGCTGGCGACGCTCGCCGGATTTCTCACCGGCTTCCTCGCCGGTGTCATCACCGGACTGCTCCACACGAAGGGCCGAATCGACGGCCTCCTCGCGGGTATTCTCACCATGATCGCCCTCTGGTCGATCAACCTGCGCATCATGGGGGGCGCGAACATCCCCATGCTGCGCCAGGAGACCGTGTTCACGCCGCTGCGTGAGGGTGGTCTCCTGGGAACCTGGGTCGGCGCCGGGATTCTCCTCGGCGTCGTCGCCCTGCTCGGACTGGTCGTGGTCTGGTTCCTCACCACCGATCTCGGCCTGTCCATCCGTGCCACGGGCGACAACGGCCCGATGATCACCTCCTTCGGTGTGTCCACCGACTACACCAAGACACTCACCCTGGCGTTGTCCAACGGTTTCGTCGGCATGTGCGGTGCACTCGTCGGCCAGTACCAGGGCTTCGCCGACATCTCCATGGGTATCGGCCTCATTCTCGTGGGCCTGGCCTCCGTCATCATGGGGCAGGCGATCTTCGGGCAGCGCTTCCTGTGGGTGGCGGTGCTGGCCGTCGTCGTCGGTGCGGTGCTCTACCGCATCATCATCTTCCTGGCGCTGCAGGTCGGCCTCGACCCCAACGACATGAAGCTGATCACCGCTCTGCTGGTCATCGTGGCCCTGCTTGTGCCGCGGTGGAAGGGTCTGTCCTCCCGTTTCAACAGGAAGCCGTCGGCTGCGGCGGCCGGCGCGAAGGTGGCCTAATGCTCACGATCGACAACATCACCAAGACCTTCTTCCCGGGCACCGTCAATGAACGCGTCGCGCTCAACGGGGTGAATCTCACTCTCGCCGAGGGCGATTTCATCACCGTCATCGGCTCCAACGGCGCCGGAAAGTCGACACTGCTCAACGCCGTCGCCGGCCGTCTCTTCGTCGACGAAGGCACCGTCCACATCGACGGCAAGAAGGTCAACAAACTCCCCGAGCACAAGCGCGCCCGCTTCGTCGGCCGCGTCTTCCAGGATCCCCTGGCAGGCACCGCCCCCAACCTCACCATCGAGGAGAACCTCTCGCTCGCGCTCCTGCGCGGCAAGGGACGTGGTCTGGGACGGGGCCTGACGAAGAAGCGGCGGGAGGAGTTCGTCGATAAGCTCCAGTCCCTCGAGCTGGGTCTGGAGGACCGACTCTCCGCCAAGGTGGGGCTCCTCTCCGGTGGCCAGCGCCAGGCGCTGTCGCTGCTCATGGCCGGGTTCACCAATCCCCGGATCATGCTTCTCGACGAACACACCGCCGCCCTCGACCCCCAGCGGGCCGAGCTGGTCACCGGTCTCACCGAGCGCATCGTCTCCGAGGGTGGGCTGACGACCCTCATGGTCACCCACAACATGGAACAGGCCATCCGCCTGGGCAACCGCCTCATCATGATGCACGAGGGGCAGATCGTCTACGAGGCCGACGCCGAGACGAAGTCGAAGCTGACCGTTCGTGACCTGCTGCAGGAGTTCGCCAACATCAAGGGAGCCACGCTCTCGGACAAGGCGTTCCTGGGTTAAAGCAGCTTCTCGACGAACCCCGTGAACCCCTCCTCGCTGTACATGAAGGCGAGGAGGGGTGGGGCGTCGATAAGCGAATGAAACGGGGGATCGCGGTAGATGAGCTCGCCGTCACGATAGACCAGCAGTGCGGGGATGGTGGTGATCTGCAGATCTCTCACCAGGCGCTGTTGGATTTCAATCTCTGCCTCGCCGAAGGGGATGGCGGGGAACTTCTCGTCCACGGCCCGGTAGATCCGGTGGAAACGCAGGCACGGGCCGCATGAGGTGGACCAGAACAGCATGAGGCTGAGTCCGTCGCGCGCGAGGACATCACCGAAACCGTCGTAGGTCACCTGTTCAGTCATGGACACCATTGTGCCTGAACTGGCATTTTGCCGTGTTTACCCCCGTTGATCACCCCCATGTCCGGGGTGGGGTCTATCGTACGAATCGAACACACATACGAGATGGGGAAGGGGGTGACGGGGCATGGCTACGGCGTCATGGTCGGTACTTGATGAATCGAACAGTTACCGGGCTGTCCGGCAGGCGAATCTGCGGGCGGAGTACGAGATGTGGCGGAGCTGCCAACCGGAGGTTGTCATCCGCGACGAAGAGGACTGGACCGCCTTGACGGCCGAGCTGTACTCGAAGCTCGGGATGACCAAGTATCAGATCACCCGCCGCCTCGACGCCCTGGAGGTGCTCGACAGGCTGCCCCGCCTCAAGCGTCTGGTGGAGGAGACCTTCCTGCTGGACATGGGGCATCTGTGTGTCATCGAAAAGGAGGCGGCGATGGCCGCCATCGCCCTCCAGGACGATGATTTCTTCTGGAAGGCGCTCGACGAGGACCTGATGGCCCGCTTCACCCCCTCCCGTCCCCGGCAGATGCTCCCGAGCAGCACGGCCATCTCTGATGTGGTCAAGGGCACCATTCGCAGCGTGGAACTGCTGGCGGCGCCACAGGAGGATCCGTGGAGTGAAGGCACGCCGGTCGATCCGGATGCTCCGGAGAAGGAGGGGCCGGAGCCCTGCGAGAATCCGGGCGAACTCATGTCCACCCTGCCGGTGCCTGAGGCTCCACCGCAGTCGACGTTGCACGTCGAGGATCTTCCCGCAGGTGACATCCGCATTGAGCTCGTCACGGATCAGGCCACGGGGACCGAGATCCTCGAGGCAATTGACCAGGCGGCGTCGGACCGGGAGTGTTCCAAGGCCGAGGCACTCACGTCGCTCATTCTCGACGATGTGACTACCAAGGCCACCATGATGCTCTACCAGGCCGAGGGGGAGGATGAGAGCGTGACCCCGGTCTTCCATCCCGAGCGCGGGCTGCTCACGCCGCAGGCGGCTGCCGCCCTGCGCAAGCGCGTCACCAGAACCATCAGCATGCGCCACGCCAAGACCGCCACCACCGGCAGCTACCGGCCGACGCCGGAGATCAGGGCCTATCTCATCGGCCGTGACTGGAGATGCCGCTGGCCAGGATGTAATCGGAAGGCCACCCGCTGCGACGCAGACCACCGCATCAATCACGACGACGGAGGGCCGACGACAGCCTCCAACATGGTCATGCTCTGCAGGCATCACCACAATCGCAAGACCGACCAGGAGATCAGCTACCTTCTCGATCCCCACACCGGAGATGTGTACTGGCTGTTCGCAGACGGTACCTATGCGGTCGACGAGGCCACGGGGCCACTCGCGCCCAAGCTCAAGCGCTGGGTGCGTAGCTACCGCCAGCGACTACGGGGACGCCGGGAGTATCTGGCGGCAAAGGCGGCGGGGGAGCGCTTCGAGGCCTACCAGGAGAAGATGAACTCTCCACCCCCCGAGCCTCCCGACAGACCGGAACACCACCTGTCCTGGATGGGCACGCCGGAGGATGATCCGCCCCCGTTCTAGGAAAAGCAGGCCAGCGCACTGCGCTGACCTGCTAAGAGTCGGACTGACAGGATTTGAACCTGCGACCCCTACACCCCCAGTGTAGTGCGCTACCAAACTGCGCCACAGTCCGCCGTCGCATCGAAATGCAACTGCCTCAGGTTACAACAGTGTCATCCGCAAAGGCGAATCGCCAGGTCAGCGGTGGTGCTGCAGGGAGGTGACGAAGTTGCGGGCGATGCGTTCGCCGGTTGCGGAGACGCGATCGTCCACCTTCGCCATTTCGGAGCGCATCGCCTCCCCGTCTCCGCCGGTCTTCTCGGTCCAGGAGGCCATCGTGCCGGGGGAGGCTTCCGGGTGAAACTGCACGCCGACAGCCGAACCGAGGCGGAAGGCCTGGACCTCATAACGCTGCGATGCAGCGAGCAGCTCAGCTCCGGGCGGAAGGGTGATGATGACGTCGTGGTGGTGCTGCGGCACGATCAGGGGTGATTCGAGGCCGAGGAAAAGGGGATCGTCATGTGCCGCATCCATGAGTTCCACCTCGAAGGCGCCGACCTCGCCCTCGAGATCGAAATCCAGGTCCCCGTCGTGGGCGTCGGCAAGCAACTGGGCTCCCAGACAGATTCCCAGCACCGGAATATTGGCGGACGCCCATTCGCGCAGTGCGGTGTGGAGATCGCCGACCCAGGGGTAAGAACGGGCGTCGTTGATGCCGCCGAGGATGATGACACCGTCGCCGACGCTCTCGGGAATCCCCTCGGAGCTGAGGTTGATGATCTGGAAGGTGGCGCCGGCCTCGGTGAGCCAGGTGTCGAAACGGTCGAGGGGGACGGAGGGGTCGGGTGCGAGGACGGTGATGTGAGTCATATTTCTATCGTATGACAGGTAGCGGGATCTGTACAGACCTGTGTCAGCTCACGTCGCCGGCAGAGTAGAACCAGCGCCCGTCGAGGCGTCGGAAAGTAGAGCGCTCGCGCTGGGAACCCGGAGGATCTCCCTTGTAGAAGGCCTCGAACTCCACGACACCCGCCGAATCCAGGGGACCCCCGCCGACCACCTCATGGATATCCAGCCGGTAGAACCGCACGGGCAGATCGACGAGGGTGAGCTCACTCGGGCGGGTGTCGGGATCCCAGGTGCGCAGGAGATACTCGGCATCCCGGACCACGAACGCGGTGAAGCGGGAACGCATGAGGGTCTCCGCGGTCGGTGCCACGGCACCACCGTGGTATCTCCCACAGCACTCCTCGTAGGCCAGACCCGTGTTGCAGGGACACCGCCCGGTCATGCGGGCACGTCCAGGATCTTGATGCCCGGCAGCATGATCTGGAAGGGGGAGGTGGCGGCGTTGAGCAGGGTACGCCGTTGCGGTTCGCTGAGATCGCCGATGAGCTTGACCTTTCTCTCGAAGATGTTGCGGGAGGCGTGGGTGATGGTGACGTGGGCGTCGATAAGCGGCATGTCCACGGCGGCCTCCCGGATGGCCTGCGTGGTGGCGGCGGCCAGACCGGACATGAGGAGGCTGATGGGGGAGTGCCCCTGGCCGCGGCCGCCGGCGGCCCTGTCGCGGTCGGAGAGCAACGTGCCACCGGCGGTGTCGATCACGGTTCCGTGGCGCGAACCCACGGTCATGCGGGAGATGACCCGGTCATCGCTGACGGAGGGCGCCTCGTAGGACGGCACCAGATAGGGCCGCACCCACTCGGCGATCAGTCGCCCGGCGCGCTGCGCGGAACCGGTGCGGGTGAGCAGGTGGTCCGCTCCGTCGAGTGAGATCAGCGACGTCGGCTGACCCAACTCCCGGTAGATCCGCTCGGCGTTGTCGAACGGAACGGTCTGGTCGTCCGGGGAGTGCAGCAGGAGCACCGGGGTCGATACCTGCGGAAGATAGGTGTCGGGGCCGTGGGCGGACAGGTCGGCGAGAAACTCGCGGGTGATGTCGACGTCGCGACCGGCGAGGGTGACGGTCACGGATCCCTCGGTCTCGGCGTCGCGGACCCGGTCGCCGAACCGCAGGACGGAGTGGGAGGGATCGTAGGGCGCGGCGAGGGTGGCCACCGCCCGGACGGAGTCGATTTCGCTCACCGCGCGGAGCGCGACCGCACCCCCCAGCGAATGTCCGAGCAGCAACTGGGGAGCCTCGTGCTTAGCCGCCAGCCACTCGGCTGCCGCCACCAGTTCCTCCACATTCGACGTGAACCCCAGTTCGGAGAAGTCGAATCGCAGGCAGGCGATGCCGGCGGCTGCCAGAGTCTTGCACACCCGCGAGGCGGCGGGCACGAAACGGGAGCAGGTGAAGCAGTGGGCGAAGACCGCGTAGGCGACCGGGGGAGTGTCCGGCAGGTCGAGGGTGCCGGGCAGCTCGATGCCCTGCGCCGAAGGAAAAGTCACGCTCACTGATTGCATGCCCACCAGGGTACTAGGGTGGTGGCATGGCTTTTGACTGGTTCTGGAAGGCGATGGGCGCGTCACAGACGCGCAACCAGAAGCGCAGCCGCGCGCTCGTGCAGGAAGCGGAGGCGCAGCACGCTGAGCTTTCGCAGCTTGACGACGCCGCACTCGCCGCCCGCGCCCGAGAGCTCACCGCGGGGGGAAAGCTGCAGGACCCGGCCGCATTCCTCGCGGTCCTGGGTGTCGCCGCGCACCGCACCCTGGGGCTGGAGCCGTTCCCGGTCCAGTCGCAGGCGGTGCTGCGGCTGGTGGAGGGCGATGTCATCCAGATGGCCACCGGCGAGGGCAAGACGCTGGTGGGCGCGATGGCCGCGACGGGATTCGCGCTCACGGGCAAGCGGGTGCACGTCATCACCGTCAACGACTACCTCGCCGAGCGAGATGCCGAGTGGATGCGCCCCCTGGTCGAGTTCTTCGGTCTGCGCGTTGCGGCGGTGACGGAGAAGATGGGCCCGGCGGAGCGTCGGGAAGCATATTCCGGGGACATCATCTACGGCCCGGTCAATGAGATCGGGTTCGACGTCCTGCGGGACCAGCAGATCACCCGCCGCGAGGACGCCGTGCAGGCGCCGGCTGACGTGGCACTGGTCGACGAGGCCGACAGCGTGCTTGTCGACGAAGCCCTCGTCCCCCTCGTCCTTGCCGGCAATCAGCCCGGCCAGGAGCCCACCGGCCAGATCACCGACGTGGTGCGCAGCCTGCGGGAGCGCGAGCACTACACCATTGACGATGACCGCCGGAACGTCTTCCTCACCGACGACGGCGCCGCTCGGGTGGAGGGTGCCCTGGGCATCGACTCCCTCTACGACGACGAACACATCGGCACCACGCTCGTGAAGGTCAATCTGGCGCTGCATGCCAAGGCGCTGCTCATCCGTGACATCCACTACCTGGTCACCGACGGCAAGGTGGCGCTCATCGACGCCTCCCGCGGGCGCGTCGCCGATCTGCAGCGCTGGCCGGACGGACTGCAGGCGGCCGTGGAGGCCAAGGAAGGGCTCGACGTCACGGAGGGGGGTCGCATCCTGGACACCATCACGCTGCAGGCCCTCATGCGTCGCTACCCGATGGTCTGCGGCATGACCGGCACCGCCGTGGAGGCGACCGACCAGCTCCGGCAGTTCTATGACCTCCATGTCTCCGTCATCGACCGCAACAAGGAGTTGCGACGTTTCGACGAGGCCGACCGTATCTACGCCACCGCCGCCGAGAAGAACCGGGCCATCGTCCAGGAGATCGCGGCGCTGCATGCAAAGGGGCAGCCGGTGCTCGTCGGTACGCATGACGTGGCGGAATCGGAGGCCCTGGCGGAGGCGCTCGCCGACCTGGCGATCACGGTCAATGTCCTCAACGCCAAGAACGATGCCGAGGAAGCCCGCATCATCGCCGAAGCCGGTGACCTGGGGCGCGTGACCGTCTCCACCCAGATGGCCGGCCGCGGTACGGACATCCGGCTGGGTGGCGCGGACCAGTCCGACCACGATGCCGTCGCCGACCTCGGGGGCCTGGCCGTGATCGGCACCTCGCGTCACCGCACCGCCCGCCTGGACAACCAGCTGCGGGGACGTGCCGGGCGCCAGGGAGATCCCGGCCTGTCCATCTTCTTCGTCTCCCTCCAGGATGATGTGGTCACCTCCGGTGGGGCGGGGGAGAACGTCACCGCCCGTCCGGAACCCGACGGGTCGATCATCTCCGAGCGCATCCGCGACTGGATCGGGCACTGCCAGCGCGTCACCGAGGGACAGCTGCTGGAGATCCACGCGCAGACATGGAAGTACAACCAGCTGTTGGCCGACCAACGCGACATCATCGACGAGCGCCGCGCGAAACTGCTCGACACCGACCAGGCGTGGGTGGAACTGCACGAACGCGCCCCGGAGGTCGAGCCGCAGGGAGATCACATCCAGCACGCCCGCGACATTATGCTCTTTCACCTCGACGATGAGTGGGCCGAGCACCTCGCGATCATGGATGACGTGCGCGAGTCGATCCACCTGAGGGCCATCGCCCGGGAGACCCCGATCGACGAGTACCACCGCATCGCCGTGCGGGAATTCAAGGACCTGGCGCAGCGGGCCGTCGATAAGGCGGTGGAGACCTTCCGGGCCGGGGGCACCCTTGACGACCTGGGCCTGGCCCGACCCTCCGCGACGTGGACCTACATGGTCTCCGACAACCCGCTCGCGGGGTCGGGGAACTCCGTGGTGTCCGGAATTGGTAACCTTTTCCGCTGATGGTGTCGTCATACCGTCACGCAGCGGCCCCAGTCGCTATGATGGCAAACAGTCACAGTTCCGACGAAAGCGGAGGATTAACACAATGAGCGAGAACACCGGTACCCCTGAGGCACAGGTCGAGACCACGTCTGTCTTCCGTGCAGACCTGCTGAAGGAGATGGAGTCGGGCGCCGGGTCCGCTCCGGCCGCCACCGGCGCCGATAACCTTCCGGAGGGTGCGGGTCTGCTGGTGGTCAAGCGGGGGCCCAACGCGGGCGCGCGTTTCCTGCTGGATCAGCCGATCACCACGGCCGGCCGCCACCCTGAGTCGGACATCTTCCTCGATGACGTCACCGTGTCTCGTCGCCACGCGGAGTTCCGCATCACCGACGGCGAGTTCGAGGTCTACGACGTCGGATCCCTCAACGGCACCTACGTCAACCGCGAGCCGCGCAACAACCAGGCCCTGACCACGGGCGATGAGATCCAGATCGGCAAGTTCCGTCTGGTCTTCCTCGCCGGTCCCAAGAACGACTAGGTGATTCCTGTCCCGTGAGTGCTGTTCGAAAGCCGACGGCCACGGCAGCTCCGCGCACCACCAGGACCCTGTCCATCGGCAAGGTCCTGGAGGCTCTCCGCGAGGAGTTTCCGGATGTCACCGTCTCCAAAATCCGGTTCCTGGAGTCCGAGGGGCTCATCACCCCGCAGCGAACCGCGTCCGGTTACCGCCGCTTCACCGGCGACGATGTTGATCGCCTCCGCTACATCCTGGTGACCCAGCGGGACAACTACCTCCCGCTCAAGGTCATTCGGGAGCAACTGGAATCCATGGATTCCGGCGCCGTTTCCCTCATCGAGACGGAGCCGATCGTCTCCCCGGAGAAGTTCCGCGCGCCGGCTCCCACGCGCCTGAGCGATGATGACATCGCCGCGCAGGCGGGGGTCGAGGTCTCCTTCATCGCCGAGCTTCTCGACGCCGGGCTGATCCGCCCCGACGCCGCCGGCTATTTCACCGCCGATGACGTCCGGGTGGTCACCACCGCCCAGTCCCTGCAGGACTTCGGCTTCGACGTCCGGCACCTCAAGTCCCTGCGCAACACCGCCCAGCGCCAGGCTGACCTCATCGGCCAGGTGGCTGGTCCGGTGGCCCGGCGGAAGGGGCGCCAGAAGGGGGAGGACATGGGCCAGCAGATGACGGCCCTCGTCGTGTCCCTCCATGCCAGCCTGGTGAAAAGTGCCCTGCGGGATGAGCTTGCATGACGTTGATCCCCGTGGAGTATCACGGAATCCACACCGCCGGTCCCGAGCAGTTCACCTGTGTGCTGCTGAGGTGGGCTGAGCAGAATCGCATTCTGCCGGTGTGGATTTCTCCGGTCGCGGCTGCCGAACTCGACGCGCGTGACAATGGTTTCGCGCCGCGCCGCCCGGGATCGGCGGAGCTGCTGCTCGACGTGATCAACCGCAGTTCCGGGGGCGTGAGTGCGGTCAACATCATCAGTCACTTCGAGGGGGTGTTCATCGCCTCGATCGTGTTGTCCGACGGTGAGGAGATTGACGCCCGCCCCTCGGACGCCCTGCTGCTGGCGCGTTCGCTGGAGATGGATGTGCATGTTGAGGAGGACGTGCTCAACCAGGCCTCGTTCTTCGTCGCCGACGATATCCTCGAGGAGTATTTCGGGCTGCGGTTCGGGGATGATCTGCCGGCGGACTCGGCATCGGGGGATGCGCAGGCTGACGCTGATTTCGAGCAGATGATGCGCTCGCTGGGCATGTCAGAAGAAGATTTCGGTGGGGAAGATGACAATGGGGATAAAGAAGTCTAACCTTCAAGTTGAGGGTTAGAGTTACGGCGTGTCTCCGGGGCATCCCTTGACGTTGCTCTACCCTTGGTTTTTAATGACGCATAGGGCGCATTTCCAAACCCCATTGGAGTAATTACGTGAGCAGCAACGACCACCCCGTCCAGGAATCACTCTTCGACCTCGGACCAGGCGAAGAGGTCGGCTACCGTGTGCCGATCGCGTGCCAGGTCGCCGGCATCACCTACCGCCAGCTCGACTACTGGGCGCGCACCAAGCTCGTCGTGCCCTCCATCCGCGGAGCCCGGGGTTCCGGTTCGCAGCGTCTGTACTCCTTCCGTGACATTCTCGTGCTCAAGATCGTCAAGCGGCTGCTGGACACGGGCATCTCGCTGCAGAACATCCGCCTGGCCGTGGAGAAGCTGCGGGATCGCGGTGCCAACGACATCGCCGAGATCACCCTCGTCTCCGACGGCACCACCGTCTACGAGTGCCGCTCCGCCGATGAGGTCATCGACCTGCTCGGCGGTGGCCAGGGCGTGTTCGGTATCGCTGTCCCGGGCATCATGAAGGAGCTCACCGGCACGATCTCCTCGTTCCCCTCCGAGCGTATCGACGATCCCGAGGCCGAGGTCATCGGCATGGACGAACTCGCCGCCCGGCGCCGTCGCAAGACCAGCTAGTTCTTTTTCTCCCCCCGCTTCGCTCACGTGCGGGGGGAGACGTGTTTCTACAGGTCGGTCGCCGTGGACACCTCGGCCAGCGCATCGTCGGTGGGGGCATCACCCAGGTGCGCGACCTCGATGACCACATCCGCCTCGCCCCGGGCCTGCTCGAGGGCGGAGACGAAGGTCGCGTCGTCCATGTCCTCGGCGGTACCGGTGGTCACCACCAGCACCCGCACCGTCTCACCTGTGCTCCGCGCCTGGTCAGCGGCCGTGGCCACGGCGGCGACCACGGCGGAACGGGTCTGCGGGACGCCACCGGTGCCGAAACGCTGGACGACCTCGGCCGCCTCGGAGCCGTCCGAGAACGTGACGTTGCTGCGCCACCCCTGCGTGACCCCCGGGTTGAGGGGCGAGGAGTAGTTCCAGAGCGCGACCTGCTGGCCCTCCGCCCCGAGCTCCCGGGAGAGCTGGGCGATGGCGTCGGTCGCCTGCTGATGCACCGGATCTGACTGCGCCGAGGTGTCGAAGAGGATGAGGGTGCTGCCCACGGCCGCGGGAGCCGGCTCGGTGGTGGTCTCCGCAGGCGTGGATTCATCAGAGCTGGTCCCTTCAGTGCTGGTCTCCTCCACCTCAGAGAACCGGGCGAAGTCCGCTGCCGCGCGGGTCTGTTCCTCCGTGACGTCCCCGGACGGGTTGAGCACGTGGGCGGTGCCACCGGTGACAGGGACAGAAGAGGAGATGCTGCGCTCGCCCAGTTCGGGCTCTCCGTCCGTCACCACGACGGCGGCCAGGGAGAGGTCGTCGACTGTTTCGGCGGTGACACAGTAGTCGCGGACGACAGGCTCGGACGCGTTGTAGGCGCTGATGAGCTCCGTGGCCTCCCCGGCGACCGGCAGGGTGAGCTCGCCCTGGATACACTCCTGTGCCTGGGGCTCATCGGTGGTGCGGAAGCCGAACCACCAGATCAGCCCGGCGATGAGTGCCACCACCGCGATGAGGACGGCGATGACCCACCCGGACACGGAGAAGCTGTTTGATTCAGTGCGATGTCGGCCCATGCCCATCAAGTGTAGTGCCGTGGGCTGCATCGATGAGGGAGACAAGCCGGTCACGCAGCGGTCTGGCGCGCTGCGCCAGTCCCCGTTGCCTCTCGACGTACTCCGCCTTGCCCTCCGGGGTCTCGATCGCGACGACCCCGAAGCCGTACGCCCGGCAGTCGTAGGGGGAAGCCTCCATGTCGAGGATGCGGGCGTCGTGGGCCAGGTCGAAGCAGTCGAGGAAGAGCTCACCCGGCACCAACGGGCCCATCTTCGCCGCCCACTTGTACAGGTCCATGGTGGCGTGCACGCAGCCGGACTGGTCGTGGTCGGGCTGGTCCTCCCGCTCCAGGACCCGCAGATTGAGCGGGCGGGCGGCCGGGGTGAAGAAGCGGAAGGCATCGAAGTGGGTGCACCGGATGCGATGCTTCTCGACGACCCCGTCACTGCCCGACGCCCCCAGCCGCAGCGGCAGGTCATGGCGCGGGGTGCCCCGGTAGACCATCGCCCACTCGTGGAGTCCGAAGCAGTCGAAGTGCGCCGGGTTGAGGTTGGTGCGGTGCAGGAGGTCGCGGATGTAGAGCATCGACTGCCCCCGGCGTTCCCAGAAGGACGCGACATCGACGACGGTGGAGGTGCCGTCGCAGACGTAGTCGCGCCACTGAGCGTGGGGGGTGTGCCCCGGCAGCGCGGAGCCGATGCCCGGGTGCCAGCGCCTAAGCTGGGCGGGGCGGACGGGGTAGTACTCGAAGAGGAAGTCGAGGACCGGGTGTTTCTCCTGGCGCTGGCGACGCGCGAGGTGCTCACGGGTGAGGGCGTCGGCGCGGGCCTCGTGGGCGGCCATGCGCTCGGCCCAGTCGTCGATAAGCTCAGGCATCCTCGTGGGTCCAGTCGTTGACTGTGCCGACGTACTCCTCGATGAGGTCCTCGAGGGTGATGACGCCCACCAGCTCGCCGCGGTCGCGCACCTGCGCCATGTGCGCGGAACGGCGGTGCAGTTTACGCAGGGCCTCGTCCATGAGCCCCGAACCGTCGACGATGGTCAGCGGGCGGAGATCGGAACGGGGGATGAACTCCTCCGGGCTGGCGGTGGCCAGGCGATCGAGAACGTCCTTGACGTGGATGTAACCGAGGAAGGACCCGTCGGTGCCGGTGACCGGGAAGCGGGAGAACCCCGTCTCCCGGACGGCCTGCTCGAGGTCGCCGAGAGTGGGGCCACGGCGACCGAAGTCCAGGGTGCGGACCTTGGTCAGCGGGATCATGACCTCTTTGAGCGAGCGCGTCTCGGAGCGCAGGGCGCGGGAGAGTCGCTGGGTCTCCTCGGCGTCGAGAAGCCCCTCCTCGCGGGACTCCCTGATCATGGACGCCAGCTGGGCCTCGTCGACGGCGGAGTCGAGTTCGTCCTTCTGCTCGATGCCGAAGGCCCGCAGCGTCATCCGGGCGATCCAGTTCATGAACTCGATGAGCGGACGGGTGATCTTCACCCACCAGATCATCGCGGGCGTCAGCCACATGGCCAGGGTCTCCGGGCCGGCGATGGCGATGTTCTTGGGCACCATCTCACCGAAGAGAATGTGGAGGAAGGTGATGAAGGACAGGGCGATGACGAAGGAGATCGGGTGGAGCAGGTTGTCCGGGATGCCCAGGGAGTGGAAGGGGCCCTCGATGAAGTGCGCGACGGCCGGTTCGGCGACCTTACCCAGGATGAGGGAGGCGATGGTGATGCCGAACTGGGCGCCGGCCAGCATGATCGACAGGTGCTCGGTGGCGTAGAGGACCTTGCGGGCGGCGGGCTTGCCCTGGGCGATGAGCGACTCGATGCGGTCCTTGCGCGAGGAGATGAGGGCGAATTCGGCGGCGACGAAGAAGGCGTTGGCGGCCAACAGGCCCACGACCATGATGATGGTGGTGACGATGTTCACTGCTGGTAGCCCTCCGCTTCCTCATCGGTGACGGGGGTGAGGATCACCCTGTCGACCCGGCGCTCCTCCATGACGGTGATCCGCGCGATCCACCGGCCGGTGATACCGGTCTCGAACTCCGCCATCCCGGGGTTGTCCGATTCCGGCAGGAGGACCACATCCTGGACGGTCGGGATACGTCCGAGCGTGGCCATGAGGAGACCGCCGAGGGTTTCATAGGGGCCCGCCGGGGCGGTGTAGCCGACGCGTTCGTGGAGGTCATCGACCCGCACGAGGCCGGACACCTCCCAGGAGGAGCCGAACTTCTGGAAGTCACGCTCGGCCGCGGCGTCGTCGTGCTCGTCGTAGACCTCGCCGAGGATCTCCTCGACGACGTCCTCGATGGTGATCAGTCCCGCGGTACCGCCGTATTCGTCGGCCACCAGCACCACCTGGGAACCGGCGGAACGCACCGTCGACAGCACGGCATCGCCGTCGAGGGTGTCCGGGACGACGGGGACCTTCTTCGCCAACGTGCCCAGCAGGGTCGTGGAACGCTCGTCGCGGGGGACGGAGAAGGCATCCTTGACGTGCACGACACCGACGGTCTCATCGAGGTCACCGCGGGCGACGGGGAAGCGCGAGTGCCCGGTCTCCAGGGAGGTGGCAATGAGGGCATCCACCGTGTCGTCCGCGTTGAGGTAGGCGATGGTGGACCGCGGGGTCATGAACTCATTGGCCGTGGCCTCACCGAACTGGAGGGAACGGTCGATGACCTGGGCGGTGTTGATGTCCAGTCCGCCCTGTTCCGCGGAGGACCGCACGAGGCTACCGAGTTCCTGGTTGGAGCGGGCGGTCGCCAGCTCATCCGCGGGTTCGATACCGAGTCGGCGGACGATGTAGTTCGCCGAGCGGTTCATGGCCACGATGAACCACTTGAAGACGAGGTTGAACACATGCACCGGATGGACGACCACGCGGGCGGTGTTCAGCGGCATGGTGATGGCGACGTTCTTGGGCACCAGCTCGCCGAAGACCATGGACAGGAAGGTGGCGACGACGAGCGCCAGGACCAGTGCCACCGCCGACGACGCGGAGGCACTGAGACCGACCAGTTCGAGCAGGGGGGTGAAGTAGCTCGACAGCACCGGCTCCGCCAGGAAACCCGTGGCCAGGGTGGTCACGGTGATACCCAGCTGGGCGCCGGAGAGCACGAAGGAGAGGTTCTGGTAGTCGCGCTGGACGGCGTGGGCGCTGCGGTCACCCTTGTCCCGGACGTGGTTGTCCACGGTGGAACGCTCCAGGCCCGTGAGCGCGAACTCGATGGCCACGAACAGGCCCGTGGACGCGGTCAGGGCGATGAAGCCCACAAGGGAGATGATGCTGATGACGATGTCCATGGAAAACGCTTATCGACGACTGCGGCGACGCCCCGGACGCTGCTGCCGACGACGCTCGCCCGGCTGGGCGGGCTTCTTGCGCGGCTGCTGCTGCCCCGGGGCAGGGAGCGGGGTGCCGGAGGGTACCCGGGCACCAGTGATCTTAGTCAGGACATCGGAATCCGGGGTGACGTGAACCTCGGGGGCGTCGACACCCGCCTTACGCATGAGCCCCTCGACCTCCTTGCGCTGTTCGTCCATGACGAGCGTGACGACGGTGCCGGCCGTCCCGGCGCGTGCGGTCCGGCCCGCCCGGTGCAGGTAGGCCTTGTGCTCGGCCGGGGGGTCGACGTGGACGACGAGCGAGACGTCGTCGATGTCGATGCCGCGCGCGGCGATGTCGGTGGCCACGAGGACGGGCACGGATCCGTCGGCGAAACCGGCGAGTGCGTTGGTGCGGGTGGTCTGTCCTTTGTCACCGTGCAGACCTGCGGCGTTGATGCCGACGCGGCGCAGCTTCTTCACCTGGCGGTCCACCCCGTGCTTGGTGCGCATGAACATGATGGTCTTGCCCTCGCGGGCACCGATGTGCAGGACGATGTCGTTGCGCTGGTCGCGGCCCCCGACGAGCAGACGGTGGTGCTCCATCGTGTCGACCGAGGCCTGTACCGGAGCGGTGGAGTGGGTGACCGGATCGGTGAGGTAGCGGTCGATGAGCTTCTGCACGTCCCCGTCGAGGGTGGCGGAGAACAGCAGGCGCTGGCCGTTGCGGGGCGTGCG
Organism: Corynebacterium sp.; assembly: GCF_030535495.1. GTDB lineage: Bacteria > Actinomycetota > Actinomycetes > Mycobacteriales > Mycobacteriaceae > Corynebacterium. The sequence continues at coordinate 1,407 of NZ_JAUNRW010000009.1, read as the reverse complement.
GTCCATGAGGCGACGCACCTGCGGCAGGAATCCCATGTCGGCCATCTGGTCCGCTTCGTCGAGGGCGACCATGGCGACCTCGTCGAAGTGCAGCTTGCCCTGATCCAGCAGGTCCTGGGCGCGGCCCGGGGTGGCCACGAGGAGATCCACCGGGGCGGCCAGGGAACGGATGTGCCGGTTGATGTTCACACCGCCGACGACGTCGAGCAGGCGCAGGCCGAGGGCGTTGGCGGGGGCGTCGAGACGCTCCTTGACCTGGGCGGCGAGCTCGCGGGTGGGGGTGAGCACCAGGGCCCGCGGGTGGCCGGGGCGGGTGACGCCCTTTTCGGCGAGGCGGGTGAGCATCGGCAGACCGAAGGTGAAGGTCTTGCCGGAGCCGGTCGGACCGCGGCCGAGGACATCCCGGCCGGACAGCGCATCGGGGATGGCGGCGGCCTGGATGGGGAAGGGCTCGGTGATCCCCTGTCGCTGAAGTTCGCGAACGATGGGCAGGGGAAGGCCGAGATCCTTGAAAGTGGTCATTGCGCAGAGTCTACGCTGCTAACCCGCGACAATCTCCGTACGGTCGCCGGACCACAGGGTGTGGAAGGCACCGGGCTTGTCCACCCGGCCGTAGGTGTGGGCGCCGAAGAAGTCGCGCTGGCCCTGAATGACGGCGGCCGGCAGGCGCTCGGCGCGCAGGGAATCGTAGTAGGACAGCGAGGACGCGAAGACCGGGACCGGCAGACCCAGCTGGGTGGCGGTGACCACCACGCGGCGCCAGGAGTCGATGAGGTCGCCCAGCTCGCCGAGGAAGTAGCCGTCGAGAAGCAGCGAGGGGAGCTCGGGGTTCGCGTCGTAGGCCTCGACGATGCGGTTGAGGAACTTCGCGCGGATGATGCAGCCGCCGCGCCAGATGGTGGCCAGGTCACGGGGGTCGACGTTCCAGCCGTGCTCGGCGGAGCCGGCCTTGATCTCGTCGAAGCCCTGGGCGTAGGCGACGAGCTTGGAGGCGTAGAGCGCGCGGCGCACATCCTCGATGAAGGCCTCACGGTCGCCGTCGAAGGTGGCCAGCTCGCCGGCGGGGAGCACACCCTGCGCGGCGGCGCGCTGCTCGAGGGAGGAGGACAGGGCGCGGGCGAAGACGGCCTCGCCGATACCGGTGACAGGGATGCCCAGGTCGAGGGCGGCCTTGACGGTCCAGCGGCCGGTGCCCTTCTGGCCGGCGGCGTCGACGATGACGTCGATAAGCGGCTGTCCGGTCTCCGCATCCACCTGGGCGAGGACCTCGGCGGTGATCTCGATGAGGTAGGAGTCGAGGTCGCCGGAGTTCCACTCGCGGAAGACCTCGGCGATCTCCGCGGGGCTCATGCCGGCGGCGTAGCGCAGCAGCTGGTAGGCCTCGCCGATGACCTGCATGTCGGCGTA
>NZ_JAUNRW010000180.1 GCF_030535495.1 Corynebacterium sp. | reverse complement strand
AGGTGCTTGTCGACGCCCACCCGGACGCCGCCCAGTACAAGCCCGGCGAGATTCTGTAATAGACTCCCCAGTCATGCGTCCTGAGCTGTCCGATTACAACCACATCTCCGCCGGCAAGGTCCGGGAGATCTACGAGGTTGATGACACCACCCTGCTGATGGTCGTCTCCGACCGAATCTCGGCCTACGACCACATCCTGGATCCCGAGATCCCGGACAAGGGCCGCGTGCTCACCGCGATGAGCGTGTTCTTCTTCAACGCCATCGACTTCCCCAACCACCTGGCGGGCCCGGTCGATGACCCGCGGATCCCGGAGGAGGTGCTGGGGCGGGCACTGCTGGTCAAGAAGCTGAAGATGCTCCCCTTCGAGGCCGTCGCCCGCGGCTACCTCACCGGTTCGGGTCTCAAGGAGTACCAGGCCGACGGCACCGTGTGCGGCATCGAGCTGCCGGAGGGCCTGACCGAGGCCTCGAAGCTGCCGGAGCCGATCTTCACCCCGGCCACCAAGGCGGAGCTCGGGGATCACGATGAGAATGTCAGCTTTGAGGTGGTCGTCGATAAGCTCGGTGAAAAGCGCGCCACCGAGCTTCGCGACGCGACCCTGCGCATCTACTCGGAGGCCGCCGCCCTGGCGGAGGCCCGGGGCATCATCCTGGCGGACACCAAGTTCGAGTTCGGCCTCGACGAGGACGGGACCCTCGTGCTGGCCGATGAGGTGCTCACCCCCGACTCCTCGCGCTACTGGCCGGCGGACAGCTACGAGGAGGGCAAGGTGCAGCCCAGCTTCGACAAGCAGTACGTGCGCAACTGGCTGACGTCCGCGAAGTCCGGGTGGAACCAGTCCGACGACACCCCGCCGCCGGCGCTGCCGGGCTCGGTCGTGGAGGCCACCCGCGAGCGCTACATCGAGGCCTACGAGCGTCTGTCGGGGGAGAAGTTCTGTACCTGGGTCGGTAAGTGCGTGTAAAACGCGCCTGACTAGGATCGGGTGGCATGACCTCCATGCCCCCCGTCGCCCCGTGCCACCCTGTCACCCGTGAATTCCACGGTCGGACGTTCACCGACAACTACGAGTGGATGCGGGACAAGGAGTCTCCGGAGACCCTGGCGTATCTGGAGGCGGAGAACGCCTACACGGAGCAGCAGACCGCGGACCTGAAAGATCTCAGCGAGCAGGTCTACGGGGAGATCAAGTCGCGCATCAAGGAGACGGACATGTCCGTCCCGCAGCGCGCCGGCGACTGGTGGTACTACGGCCGGACGATCGAGGGCAAGGACTACGGCCTGAGCTGCCGTATCCCCGTCACCGAGGGGCAGGATCCCTGGGTGGCCCCGGTCATCCCTGAGGAGGGACGCCCGGAGGGGGAGCAGGTGCTGCTCGATCTCAATGAGCTGGCTGCGGGGCACGAGTTCTTCTCACTCGGGGCGTCGTCGGTGACCACCTCGGGGCGTTATCTGGCGTATTCGGTGGACACCACCGGCGATGAGCGCTTCACCCTGCGCATCAAGGACCTGGAGACGGGCGAGCTTCTCGACGATGTGCTCGAGGACATCTATTACGGTGCGACGTGGGCGGGGGAGGAGTACCTGTTCTATCAGCGGGTGGACGCCGCCTGGCGCCCTGACTCCGTGTGGCGCCACCGCATCGGCAGCGACCCGGCGGCGGATGTCTGTGTGTTCCGTGAGGACGATGAGCAGTTCTTCACCGGCGTGGGCACCACCCGTTGCGAGCGGTGGCTGGTGATCGAGGCGGCCTCGAAGATCACCTCGGAGACCCGGGTGCTGGAACTCGACGACCCGGAGGGGGAGTTCCGCGTGCTGTGGCCGCGGGAGAAGGGCATCGAGTACGCCGTCGATCACGCGGTGATCGGCGGGGAGAGCCGGTGGATTGTCACCCACAACGCATCCGGCCCGAACTTCGAGGTCGGTGAGTGCGGCATCGATGAGCTCCCGCACCTGCGGGACCTCAACGTGCTCATCCCGCATCGCGCGGACTGGCGCATCGAGGGGGTGGACACGTACCGCGACTTCATCGTCGCTGCTTATCGACGCGGCGCCATCGGCCGCCTGGCCCTCATGGTCCTGCCCG
>NZ_JAUNRW010000179.1 GCF_030535495.1 Corynebacterium sp. | reverse complement strand
GCCCGCCGACCTGCCAAACCCGGGTTTCCCCTGTTCAGGGCCGCGTTATTAGTTGTTGAGAGTTGTTTGGGAGTTGTTCTAGCACTCGCCCGGGTCCGTCTCCCAGGCGTGGCGCACCAGCTCCTCCAGCACCTCAAGGTTGATGTCCTCCGGCTTGTTCACGTACACGCACGACACGGCCGTCTGGTGTTTGCCCAGCTTGGCCAGCAGTTCCTCGGAACGCGGCAGCCCCTGCAGCCCGTAGAGCGAGAGCTTCGCCTTGCGCGGGCTGAAGCCGACGTGAAAGGTGTCGCCCTCGCGGCCGGTGGCGTACTTGTAGTGGGTCTGCCCGTAGCCGACCATGCTCGGTCCCCACATCACGGGTTCCTCCCCCGTGGCGCGAGTGAAGATCTCCAGCAGCAGGTGCCCGTGCTCCCGGCGGCGCCCGTCGAGGGTGTCCATGTAGTCGGCGGGTGCCTGGGACGTCTGCGCGGTCTTGAGATCGGGCGCGTTCTCACCGGTGTTGCCGCGCGTCCACTCGGCCTCGCGTTTCTCCCGCTCCGGCGCATTCGCCATGCTCAGCCCGCGTTCCTGCAGTGCCGCCTGCAGACGCTCGAGGCCGCGCTTGCCCACGCCGTGCAGCGCCAGCAGCTCGTCCCATTCCTGCTTGTCCAGTGATTCCAGATCCGCGAAGCCGGCGGCGGTGAGAGCGTCGCGGGCGGGGCGTCCGACGCCGGGGATCTGTTCGAAGGAGGTGCTCATGGCCGCAATCCTAGAGCTTTTGTGGTGCTGATGAATTCCTATTCTTATCGACGTCCCCCCTCACACCTCACCGCCCACGAAACGGGGCCCGCCGATTCGGAAGATGCTTGCCCGCCCCTTCACTGAGTGCAGCTGGATCACACGCGATAGTCGATCGGGCAGACACTGAATTCACGTACGATTCAGTGCATGGGAATCGCAGACATCGCTCGCACAGTGGAAGGCCGAATCAACGACCTGGGCGTGCGTCGTAAGCAAGCGAAGGGCTGGAGTCCGGCCATCACCGGTTTCTACGGTTACGGCAGCGAGAAGCGGGTCCACGTCCTCGGGCGCATCAGCCTGGAGGATCCGGAACCGCCGTCCACCGATGTCAAGCGCGGGTGGCGCCAGTTCATCACCTGGGCACTCGACGACGTCCCCGTCACGGTGCATTTCGGTTCGCAGACGATCGAGTCACGCTCCAACGAGCAGGGTTACGTCGACATCCTCGTCTCCGATCACGGTCTGGGCCCCGGCTGGCACGAGGCGACCATCGAGGCCGAGGGTGCGGAGCCGGTTACCGCGCAGGTCCACATCGTCGACCCGAGCGCCAGGTACGGCATGGTCTCCGACATCGACGACACCGTCCTGGTCACGTGGCTACCCCGCGCCATGCTCGCCGCCTGGAACTCCTGGGTGAAAAAGACCAACACCCGCCAGCCTGTCGACGGCATGTCCGAATTCTATGCCGAATTGCTGCGCGACCACCCCGAGACCCCCGTCTTCTATCTCTCCACGGGCGCGTGGAACACCTTCGATACCCTGGTCAACTTCCTGGACAACCACGGTTTCCCGAAGGGCCCGCTCATGCTCACCGACTGGGGCCCGACGCCGACCGGCCTGTTCCGCAGCGGAGTCGAGCACAAGAAGGTCCAGCTGCGAAACCTCATCATCGAGTACCCGGAGATCAAATGGATCCTCGTGGGCGATGACGGCCAGCACGACCCCCTCACCTACGGCGACTTCATCTTCGAGCACCCCGACCGCGTCGTCGGCATGGCGATCCGCCAGCTCAGCCCCCAGGAGCATGTCCTGTCCCACGGCACCGCCGCGCCCCTCGCGCAGGCCCGCCGCGAGGAGGCCTACGGCGTGCGCACCATCCTCGGCGAGGATGGTCACGAGCTGCTCGCGGAGTACCGCCGGGAACCGTTCCTGGACTAAGTGCTTATCGACGCCACGTGCCAGGCCCATGGCCGCCAGGTTCCGGGCGACCGGACCCGATATGTACACCGGATCGACATGTCAGGCGGATATGTCGATTTTCCTCTCCAGAATCGACATATGACCTTTGGGCATTATCGTGAGCAGGGAA
>NZ_JAUNRW010000178.1 GCF_030535495.1 Corynebacterium sp. | reverse complement strand
GACCCTGACGGGTGCCCTGCAGCCGGTGGTGCGCGAGCTGGTGGAGGACATGCGGGTGCGCCTGTCCGCCGACGAGGCGAAGTCGGCGCAGTGGAAGTCCACGCACGCCGCGCTTCGGGATGCTCAGCGCACGGGTGCCACGTGGGCGGATTGGGTGGAGGATCAGCTGACCCAGGCCGCGGTCGGGTGGGTGCTGACGAGTGTGTTCGTGCGGTTCTGTGAGGACAACGACCTGCTTGGGGCGCACAAGCGCTGGATCAGCGGCGCGGATGCGGACGGTCGCCGGCGCGCGGTGGACGAGCAGGACCGGTACTTCTCCGAGAACCTGGATCAGGGCTTCCGTGGGTACCTGCGGTATGCGTTCGCGCAGTTGGAGCGTTCCCCGGCGGCGGCGCCGTTGGTGGGTGAGCACGCGGGGATCCATATCGCGGAGCCGTCCGATGATGCGGCGCAGCGTCTGGTGGAGTTCTGGCGGCAGGCCGATGCCGAGAATCTGACGGTGTGGGCCCTGCGCGACCCGGGCTTGGACACCCGGTTCCTGGGCGATATGTATCAGGACCTGTCGGAGTACGCCAAGAAGAAGTACGCGTTGCTGCAGACGCCGGAGTTCGTGGAGGAGTTCATCCTCGACCGCACCCTGGCCCCGGCGCTGGCCGAGCGCTCTCCGCGCCTGCCTGCTGCCGACGCCGAGGGCCGCACCGGCGCGGTGGACTTCACGGTCATCGACCCGACCTGCGGGTCGGGCCACTTCCTGCTGGGCGCGTTCGGCCGGATGCTCGACTACTGGCGCACGGAAGCTCCCGGTCTCGAGCCCGGCGAGCACGTCCGTCTGGCGCTGAGTTCGATCCACGGGGTGGACATCAACCCGTTCGCGGTGGCGATCGCACAGTTCCGCTTGGTGGTTGCGGCGCTGCGGGAGCTGGGCGGCACGAGCCTGCTCGATGCTCCCGAGCTTCCTCTACAGGTTTACGCGGGTGACTCGTTGCTGTGGAGCGAGGATTCGGGCGGGCAGTCTGGGTTCGACTACGGCGACCTCAGCGTGGACCCGGACGCCCTCGCCTCCGGTGCCGCGCACCTGTCGACCGAGGACGTGGACGCCCTACGCAAGACGCTGGCCCGCGATCAGTACGACGTGGTGGTGGGCAATCCGCCGTACATCACGGTCAAGGACAAGACCCTCAATCAGCGGTACCGGCAGCTCTACAACTATTGTAAGGGCACGTACGCCCTGACGGTGCCGTTCATGGAGCAGTTCCACGCCCTGGCCAAGTCGGGAACCACCGATCCGTCGCGCGCCGGCTGGATCGGCCAGATCACCTCGAACTCGTTCATGGCCCGCGAGTTCGGCGTGCCGCTGATCGAGGACTTCCTCCCTCGGGTGGACCTGCTCGAGGTGATCGACACGTCAGGTGCATTCATTCCCGGGCATGGCACCCCGACGGTGACGCTGGTGTCGCGGAACCGACGACCTCAGACGGATTTCGTTCGCGCGGTGCTCGGAATCCAGGGCGAGCCGGGAGCGCCTGACGACCCGGCGCAGGGTCTGGTGTGGCGGAGCATCGTCGAGTACATCGACTTACCGGGTCATGAAGATCGATGGCTTAGCGTGGCTGATTTCTCCAGGCAAACCCTAGGTCGACACCCCTGGTCTCTTCAAGGAGGGGCGGCCCAGTCTGTAGGGGCCCAAATTTCCGGACATTCTCACGCAAAATTGGCCCAGAGAATTCAATCAGTGGGCAGGAGCGGAAACACCGGCGAGGACGCATTCTTCATAATTGGCGATACTCAAACTGCTCGCCGTCTCCGTATCGAAGACCGTGTGTCATTTGTCGAAGGTGAGAGGGTGAGGGAGTGGAATATTGACGGAAATCTGTTGGCACTGTGGCCGTATCAGAATAACCTGAAGCCGATCGCTAGCATTTCTGATCCTCTCGAACGACACCTATTCCCCTGCAGGGCATTGTTGTCCAGCAGGATGCTATTTGGCGCTTCCATGGAAGAGCGTGGCTACAATTGGTGGGAATGGCTCGAAATGTACCAATCGAAGTTCCTTCAGCCGTTGTCCATTTCCTTTGCAGAAGTTTCAACACATAACC
>NZ_JAUNRW010000068.1 GCF_030535495.1 Corynebacterium sp. | reverse complement strand
GGACGATCAGCCACACCCCGACGCGCATCAGGGGGAGAGCGGGCATACGGGTCACAGGGAGAAACTACTGCATGGCGTTCTGGAACAGCTCGACGGCTGCGTCCTTGTCATCGGTGACCACCTGCAGATCCGGGGTCATCAGGGCGATCTCGTGCAGCGGCGGGGTGCCCTCCGGGGTGCCCACATCCTCACGCACCGGCAGGTAGGCCTGGTCGACGGCGATCTTCTGGCCCTCCTCGGAGAGCAGGAAGTTGATGTAGCGCTCGGCGGCCTCCTGGACGTCGGAATCCGCGAAGACGCCGGCCGGCTCGGTGATGTACGGTGCACCCTCGGTCGGGTACACGGCGGTGATCGGGGAGCCGGCGTCGGCCAGGTCGCGCACCAGGTAATCGACGACGACACCGACCGGGTGACCGCCGCCGGCGATCTCCTGGGAGGTCGGGCCGTTGGACTGGGCGATCATCGGGGTGTTCTCACCGAGGGAGTTGATCCAGTCCTCGCCGAGCTGGGAGTCGTTCTTCCACACCGAGGCGTTGAAGGCGGCGGCACCGGAGACGGCCGGATCCGGCATGACCAGCTGGCCGGCGTACTTCGGGTCGACCAGGTCGGCCCAGGACTGCGGGGCGTCGGCCTCGTCGATGATGTCGGTGTTGAAGGCGATGACGGTGGGGATGATGCGGGTGCCCACGTAATGGTTGTCGGCGTCGAGTGCTTCGTCGATAAGCTCGGCGGTGTCGACATCCTGCAGCTCAGCGAGGTCGCCGGCGGCCTTGTAGGTCTCGAAGGTGGCGGCATCCGCCGCCCACAGGACGTCGGCCTCGATGGAGCCGGACTCCTTCTCGGCGGCGATACGCGCGTTGAGATCACCGGTGCCGGCGCGGTAGACCTCGACCGTGATGTCGGGGTTCGCGGCCTCGAAGGCGGCGTTGATCTCGTCGACCTTCTCCTCCGGCTCCGAGGTGTAGACGGTGATGGTCGTCTGCTCACCGGCGGCGGCCGCAGTGGTGGTGGCGGTGTTCTCGGCGGCCGTGGTCTCGGTGGTCGCATCGTCCTCGGCGGGCTCGGCGCAGGCGGCGAGGAGGGCGGCGGAGGCACCGAGCGCGGTCACCGTGAGGGTGGTGCGGCGGGAGAGGAAGTGGCGCATGTGATCATCCTTTGTCCGTACTTGTTTGCGGAACCTTGATTTTCCCACGGGTCCCTCGATCCTGCAGGGCAAGGCGGAAACCCGGACAATGGGCCCATGAGCCTGCGACTGTCCCACACCACCTTTGACTCCCGCGATCCTTTTCCCATCGCCGAGTTCTGGCGCGAACTCCTCGGCTGGGAGATCGCCGAGCCCGAGATCTACCACCCGGGCTCCGAGGAGTGCTACCTCATCAGCCCGGACGGCTTCCTGCTCCTCTTCTACTACTCGCCGGACGTCAAGGCGGTGAAGAACCGCGCGCACCTGGACCTGCGGCCCGACGGCGGGGCCTCCCGCGACGCCGAGGTCGAGCGCGCCCTGCAGCTCGGCGCGACGATGGTCGAGGATCTGCGGGAGAGCCACACGTGGGCGGTGATGGCGGACCCGGAGGGCAACGAGTTCTGCATCCTCAACGGGTGATGTCGGACTTCCGCCCCGCCTACACCCCGCAGAAACGCCGCACCAGGGAGCGGTACGCCTGCACCGTGAGATCGAGATCGGCGAGCTCGATGTACTCGTCGTGGTGGTGGAGCAGTTGGAACACATCCCCCAGGGTGCGTTCGCGGGCGTGGAGGGCGAAGCCGTAGCCGTTGCCGCCCATCCGGCGGCCGAAACGCAGGTCGGAGCCACCGGCGGCGATGGTCGGCACCACGGGAACGCCGGGGAAGAACTCGTCGAAGGTGGCCACCAGCGCGTCGTAGAGCGGCCCCGAGGTCGGGGAGACGGTGGCCGGTTCGGAGATGAGCCGTTCGACGCGGACCTCGTGGAACATCTCACCGAGGGCGTCGGCGATGATGGCGTCGACGTCATCCTGCGTGGTGCCGGGCAGGGGGCGGATGTCCAGGTCGAGGGTGGCCGAGGACGGCAGCACGTTGATGGCGGTGCCGGCGCGGAGGATGGTCTGGGAGAAGGTCAGGCGCGACAGGGCGTGGGCGTAGCGCTTGAGGTCGCCGAAGTGCTCGAAGGCGGAGTCGTCGGTGCCCTCGAGCAGGGCGCGTTCAATGTCCGGGGAGAAGCGGAAGGCGCGGACGAAGCCCTGCCAGAGGGGGTCGTGGGAGACGGGAACGTCGATAAGCGCGATACGACGCGCGACCTCACCGATCTTCGCGATCGCCGACTCCCGGCCGTAGGGGTTGGAACCGTGGCCGGCGTCGCCGGTGACGTGGAGGCGGCGCTGGGCGGCGCCCTTCTCGCCGACGACGATGACCAGCGCGTCGGAGCCGTCGGCGATGGGCAGGTGGGAGCCACCCGTCTCCGACAGTGTGTTGCGCCAGGAGAAGGCGTCCGGGTGCTGTTCGGAGAGCCACTTCGCGCCGAGGGTGCCGCGGGACTCCTCGTCAGCGACGCCGACGAAGGTGAGCGTGCCGGTGGGGCGGCCGGAGCGGGCGGCGTCGCGCAGCACGGCGGCCTGCGTGGCGGTGATGAACAGCATGTCCATCGCGCCGCGGCCGTAGAGGCGGCCGTCGATGATCTCCGCGCCGAAGGGGTCGACGGTCCAGCGTTCGGTGTCCACGGGGACGACATCGGTGTGGCCGAGGAAGGTGAGCGGCTCGGCGGCCGGATCCGTGCCCTCCAGGGTGACGACGATGCTCACGCGCCCCGGCGCCGATTCGTAGCGGTCGATGGTGATGCCGGGGGTGTCGGCGAAGAAGCGCTCGAGGGTGTCCGCGTTCCGGACCTCCTGGCCGGAGCCGGGGGTGTAGTCGTTGACGCAGGCGTTGCGGATCATCTCGCGGAGGAGGGCGAGGGTGTCGTCGTAAAGCGGCATGCGTCCAACTTACCGCCGCGCCTTCTATGTACCCGTTCCTCGACATTGTTAACTTGCTGTGACCTAGATTTCAGTAGCGTGGAGATATGAATAACGCACTGATTGATCCGAACATCGACCCCGTCCGCCACGATGACCTGCGCGCTCTCGCCGAGCTCGAGGGCCCGGTCGTCTCCCTCCTCATCCCCACCCACCGCGGTGGCCCGGAGACCGTCAACGATTCCCGCCAGCTCAAGCCGCTTCTCGACGACGCCCGCACCCAGCTCGCCGAGAACTTCCCCGATGTCGACGCCGACGCCCTGCTGGCGGAGACCGCCGCACTGGCCGACGACGAGCCCTTCTGGCAGCGCCAGGCCGATGCCTTGGCCGTCTTCGCCTCCCCCTCCGGCACCCGCTGGCTGCGCACGGCGCTGGAGGGCCAGGCCCAGGTCAGCGTCGGTGACTACGCCAACCTGCGTCCGCTGCTGCCGCTGGTGGCCGACGATCAGCCCTTCCTGCTCCTGGCCGTGAGCCAGGACAAGGTGCGCCTGTTCGAGGGCGACAACCACCACCTTGAGGAGCTGGATCTGGGCGAGGCACCGACCTCCACCGATGACTCCGACTACTACACCCGTGAGCCGGAGTTCCAGCACCAGACCGGCGACAGCGCCCCCGCCCACGGCCACAGCACCGGCGAGAACGTGGTCCGCGACAGCTTCCTGCGCGATCTGGCGAAGTCCGTCAACACCCGTTTCACCAATGACGACCGTCCGCTCATCCTGGCCTCCGTCGACGAGCACCGCGGTGGAGTCAAGGATTACCTGCCGAACGTGCAGCTTCTCGACGACACCGTCTCCGGCAACCCCGACCAGCTCAGCGAGGCAGAGCTCCACGAGAAGGCGTGGCCGCTGGCGTCCGCCGAGGCCGACAAGCGCCACGGTGACCTGATCGAGCGCTTCGGGGAGAACCTGGGCACCGGCAAGGGCACCCATGATGCGGCGAAGATCAGCCAGGAATCCGAGCACGGTCGCGTGGACACGCTCATCCTGACCACGCTGGCTCTGCGCGAGAACACCCTGGGTGATGCGTCGAAGGCGGCGGATCTCGACGCTGCCGTGGCTCACACCCTGCGCAACAGTGGTGTCGTCGACGTGGTCCCGACCTTCAACGAGGAGCGTGCGGCGGGCGCCATCTTCCGCTTCTAGGCTCCCGGGGCTTTGATGCCCGTTGCTGAACGGTGTTCAAGTCATCGGCTACACTCTCTTGAACACCGTTCAAGCATGGGAGCCACATGACCACTGACATTCTCACCCGCGCCCGCGAGATCGCCCTCGAACAGGGCGAGGGACTCTCTGAGACCGAACTGCTCGAAATCCTCGAACTTGGCGACGAGCATCTACCGGAACTCCTCGACCTCGCCCACCAGGTCCGCCTGCGCTGGTGCGGTGAGGAGGTGGAGATCGAGGGCATCATCTCCCTGAAGACCGGCGGCTGCCCCGAGGACTGCCATTTCTGCTCGCAGTCGGGGCTTTTCGAGTCCCCGGTGCGCGCGGTCCAGCTCGACATCGCGGAGCTGGTCGAGGCCGCCAAGCAGACGCAGAAGTCCGGAGCCACCGAATTCTGCATCGTCGCGGCCGTCAAGGGTCCGGACGAGCGCCTCATGGCCCAGCTCGAGGAGGCCGTCGCCGCCGTCTATGCCGAGGTGGACATCCACGTCTCCGTCTCCGTCGGAATCCTCACGCAGGAGCAGGTGGCGCGGCTCAAGGCCGCCGGCGTCAAGCGCTACAACCACAACCTGGAGTCCGCGCGCTCCTTCTTCCCGCGCGTGGCCACCACCCACACCTGGGACGAACGCCACCGCACCCTCGAAATGATCCGCGAGGCCGGCATCGAGGTCTGCTCCGGCGGCATCCTCGGCATGGGCGAATCGCTGGCCCAGCGCGCAGAGTTCGCGGTCCAGCTCGCGGCCTTCGCCCCGGAGGAGGTCCCCATCAACTTCCTCGATCCCCGTCCCGGCACGCCGTTCGCGAACCGCCCGCTTATCGACGCCGCCGAGGCCCTCAAGGCCACCGCCATGCTGCGGCTGGCCATGCCGAAGGCCACCCTGCGTTTCGGCGGTGGCCGCGAGCTGACCCTCGGCGACCTCGGTGTGGAGCAGGGCCTGCAGGGAGGCGCGAATGCGCTCATCGTGGGCAACTACCTCACCACGTTGGGCCGCCCGGCGGAAAGCGACCTCGACATGCTCGAAGGCCTGCGCATCCCGATCAAGGCCGTCGGCCAGGTCATCTGATGGGTGAGCTCGCCGCCGCCTGCGCTGCCGGGGATACACCGCTGTTTCACCCCAACACCGGCGCGGAGACGGGTGTGGAGGAGCGTCCGCTGTCGGTGGGGGCCGCGGTCGGTCTCGAACCACCGCGCTACTGCCAGCTCTGCGGGCGGCGGATGAAGGTACAGGTCAGGCCCATGGGCTGGGTGGCGGAGTGCTCCCGTCACGGCGAGCTGGACTCGGTGCTGCTGGAGTGTTGACGCCGGATCTCCGGGGGAACGCCCAGTAAACATCCCGTAACGACTGTGCCTGAGGGTGGCGGGTGACACACCACCATCGCTACGGTCGGAGCCATGAGCATCTTCGACAACGCAAAGAACAAGGCCAACGACTACCTGAAGTCCGAGCAGGGCGAGCGCAAGACCGACGAGCTCCTCGACAACGCGCAGCAGCGCGCCACCGATCGTTTCGGTGAGGACAAGGCTGATCACATTCAGAAGGCCCGCGACTTGGCCGATGATCGCCTGGGCGGTCGAAATGAAGCCGCCGACGACGAGCCGAACCCTGACCAGAACGAGCGTTAATCATGGTCGGCAACGGCAACGGCAACCGGGCCACGGCCGGGGAGCAGTCCGCGGCCGCCGAGGGCTCCTCTGAGACCTCCAACGAGGTTGAGGAGCTCGACCTGCCGACCTCGGACGTGGTTGAGGAGGGCAACCCCATCCCGCCGATGCGTTGAGACCGGTGTAAATATCGCATAACAACCGCTGTATGTGGTGGCGGCGGTCACAGGGCCGTCACTACGGTCGGAGACATGAGCATCTCCAGGAAAGCATCGAACCAGGACGAGCCTGACCGCCCCGTCGGCCAGGATGTCGCCGACGAGGGCCACCGGGCTCACGAGACGACCGACCAGGCTGTCAGCGGGAACCTTCCCACGCCCGAGCAGATGGCCGATCCGGGCGATCTGGCGGATCCGAACCAGCCCAGCCCCGACACCCCTCCGGCGTGATACCCATGACGAATCCCGAGCACGACGGTGAGAACATCAACGCCTTCCGCATGACCACGAATGATGCGGAGGACCCGGCGTCGGAAAGCATGCAGGACGTCGCCGAGCAGGCGGTCGAGAGAGCCGACGAGGAGCAGGACCCCGCGGGGGAGTCTCCCGGCCAGCCCGTCCAGGACGAGCCCTAACGCAGGACGCTCTTCCCCAGCCGCAGAACTGTACTCAACGCCGCCGCGTACTTCTCGCGCGGCACATCCGAGGGCCCGCTGAGGGGCACCAGTCGCTGCACCGCCACGGTGCGTGACTCGGTGAATTTCAGCAGGCCCTCGTCTGCGTGCCGGCGCCCCACGCCGGACTGCTTCCACCCGCCCATCGGGGCGTCGACAGAGGCCCAGGCGGCGGCGAATCCCTCGTTGATGTTGACGGTGCCCGCCTCCAGCCGGGAGGCGACGTCGCGGGCCTCGCGCACCGTGCCCCACACAGAGGCGTTGAGGCCGTAGTCGCTGTCATTGGCCCTGGTCACGGCCTCGTCGATGGTGTCCACGACCTCGATGTAGACGACCGGGCCGAAGACCTCCTGGGTGTAGAGGTCGGCGTGGTGGGGGACGTCGATAAGCACGGTGGGGGAGTAGTACAGATCCTCGTACGTGGCGCCGGTGAGCACCCGCGCGCCCTGCGAGACGGCGGAACTGACCAGCAAGGAGACGCGCTCGCGGTGCTCCTCGCTGATGAGGCGGCCGATGTCGGCCGACCAGCCCAGACCCAGCCGTAGTTCCTGCGTGCGGGCCACGAACTCCGCGATGAACTCCTCGGCCACCGCCTCGTGGACGAAGATCCGCTCGATGGAGATGCACAGCTGGCCGGTGTTGGAGAAGCACGCGCTCACCGCGCCACGCGCCGCCTTCGCCGGATCCGCCGAGGGCAGCACGATGAGTGGATTCTTTCCGCCCAGCTCCGCGGAGAAGCCGATGAGCCGTTCCCCCGCCTGCGCCGCCAGCTTCCGACCGACGGCGGTGGAACCGGTGAACATGAGAAAGTCGCACTCGGCGGCGACGCGCTGACCGGCCTCGGCACCGCCCTCGACGATCTGCATGACATGCTCCGGCAGACCGGCCTCGCGGAGCAGCTCGAGCGCCAGGCGGGCGGTGCCGGTGGTCTTCTCGTCCGGCTTGAGCACCACGGCGTTGCCGGCCAGCAGCGCCGGAATGGCGTCGGACACTGCCAGGGAGAGCGGGTAGTTCCATGGGGAGATGATGCCCACCACGCCCTTCGGCGCGCGCTCCACATGAGTGGAGGTGAGTAGCGGCAACGCACCCTTGACGCGCTGGCGACGCAGCAGGCGCGCAACCCGGTAGGCGTAGTGCCGGGCGGTGATAGCCACGTCCATGACCTCGTTGAACGCATCTGCGCGGGACTTGCCCGTCTCCTGCTGGATGATGTCCAGCAGCGCGTCCTGTCGCGCGAGCACCAGATCGTGGTAGGCGAGCATGATGGCCTTGCGATCGTTGATGGGAGTGGCGGACCACTGCGCTTGTGCATGCCTGGCGGTGGGAAACGTCATACGCTTCAACCTATGTCATCGATCTTCATCACGGGGGCGGCCACCGGAATCGGCCGCGCGGTTGCCGAACGTTTCCTCGCCGCGGGCTGGACCGTTGGCGCCTACGACATCACTCCCGTCACCTGGTCCTCCGAGGTCCATGCCGGGTTCATCGACGTCCGCTCGGCGCCCTCCTGGGACACCGCCCTCGCGGATTTCGCCACCGTCGCCGGGCGTATCGACGCCGTGGACAACAACGCCGGGGTCATCGTCGACGGCCCTCTGGCCGAGGCGGACCCGGCGGCGCTGCAGCGGCTTATCGACGTCAACTGCCTCGGTGTCACCCTCGGAGCCCGGGCCGCGCACCCCTACCTCCGGGGCGGCGGGACCCTGGTGAACATGGCGTCGGCCTCCGCCATCTACGGCCAACCCGACATTGCCGCCTACTCGGCGTCGAAGTTCTACGTCGCCGGGCTCACCGAGGCGCTGGGGCTGGAGTGGCGGCGCGATGACATCCGGGTGGTGGACGTGTGGCCGCTGTGGGCGAAGACCTCCATGGCGGAGGTCGATGCGGCGTCGGTGCGTCGCCTCGGCGTGCGGCTGACCCCGGAGCAGGTCGCCGAGGTGGTGTTTCGGGCCGTCACCGCGCAGGGGCGCTGGGCCCGCGGCAAGGTGCACTACGGGGTGTCCGCGCTGGACAAGGCCCTGTACCTCGGGCGTTCGCTGGGCCCCGACCGGGTGGCGCGGGCGCTGACGCGGGTGCTGGCGGGGTAGGTAGCCTGGGGCAATGAGGACGACTACTGCCGCCGCCGGAGTGAGCGGAGACGTGTTCACTGATCCCGGGATCAACGATTCGCACCGTTCCGCCCTGCGTTCGATCCAGCGGGTGGTGGCGGAGACCGCCCCGCCCACCCCGCCGGCGGAGGCGTTGGCGCAGGTCACCTCCCAGCTGCGGGAGGGCCCCGCACTGGTGCTCACCGGTGCCGGTGTGTCCACGGATTCCGGTATCCCGGACTACCGCGGGCCGGGGGGATCACTCAGCCGCCACCGGCCGATGACGTACCAGGAGTTTCGCCATGACCCGGCGGCCTCGCACCGCTACTGGGCGCGGTCCTTCGTCGGGTGGCGGCAGATGGATGCCGCCGCCCCGAACCGCACTCACTTCGCCCTGGTCGAGCTGGAGCGCGCCGGGTACCTGGCGGGCGTGATCACCCAGAATGTCGACGGGCTGCACCGGGCGGCCGGTTCGGGGAACCTGCTGCATCTGCACGGTGACCTGGACACCGTCATGTGTCTGGACTGCGGGCACCGCGAGGATCGCCGGATCTTCGGGGCTCGGCTCGACGCCGCCAACCCCGGCTACCTCGCGGCCATCGCCGTCGACCCGGCGATGGTCAACCCGGACGGTGATGTCACCCTGCCGCAGTCGGCGGTGGAGCGATTCGTCATGGTGGGGTGCGTGCGCTGTGGTTCCGTGCGGTTGAAGCCGGACGTGGTGTATTTCGGGGAGCCGGTGCCTGTGGAGCGGAAGGAGCGGGCGTCGTCGATGCTCGACCAGGCGGCATCGTTGCTGGTGGTGGGGTCCTCACTGGCGGTGATGAGCGGCTATCGCTTCGTGCTGGACGCGCAGCGCCAGGGCAAGAAGGTGGCGGTGATCAACGGTGGTCCGGGTCGGGCCGATGGTCGCGTCGAGGTGCTGTGGCGCACGCCGGTGGCCCCGGCCTTCGACGCGCTGCTGGACGAACTGGGGCTCTAGGTCGCGATCTGATCAAGGGCGTCCCGGACGATCCGCCGGACCTTGGCGTCGCCGGGCAGGTCGACGTGGAGCACCATCGACTTCGGTTCCAGATCCTGGACGATGATGTTGGTGATGTCCGCGTCCGGATCATCGGAGCGCAGGAAGCAGGTGTCGGTCGGCTGGATGATGGTGTCGAACCTCGTGGCGATGTTGGTGTAACCCACACCTTCCTCGACATCGCCGTCGCAGTTGATTTCGTCGAGAAGCGGGTGCCCGGTGATGAGCTGGAACCCGGAAGGTCCGAACCAGGAGGAGATCGCCGAGGCCATCATCGATTCGCCGAGCTTCGTGTTGGCGATGGACGAGAGCATCCCGCCCATGGTCGTGCCGTGATGGGGCGCGCCGAGGCTGACCAGGTGTTTCGTCTTCTCGGCGCCGTCGAGAATGCGCATCCAGTAGCGGGCGAGCACCCCACCCTGCGAATGCCCGACGAGGATGACCTGCTCGGCGCGGGTGACGCCCAGCACCACGTCGATGTACGCCCCGACCTGTTCCGCGGATTCTTCGACGCGGGCGGTGCAGCGCTGCCCGAACTCCGGGGCGAACACGGCCCAGCCGTCCTCCCGCAGATCGATGGCGAGGTTCTGCCAGATGCCGTTGGTGTCGCCGGTGCCGTGGATGAGGATGACGGGCCAGGGGCGGCTAGCGGTGGGGCGGGAGCGCCAGTCGTCCTCGTAGTGGCCGCGGGCGGGCAGACGGGCGACCAGGGGGAGGTCGGGTTTGGTGGGAACGCGGGCCGGGGCATCGGTCTCGCTTCTCGACGGCCGGTAGCGCCGCACCCTGTCGTTGAGGTCGCGGGTGAGTTCTGCAAGATAGTCGGCGGCCATGCGCCCAGCCTAACGAAGTGGTTCCGGTGACGGCCGACACAGAATTTCCCTAGCATGGAGCCATGAAGATCAACGAGAAACTCCTGGACACCCTCAACAAGCAGGTCACCGCGGAGCACGAGGCCGCACTCATCTACCAGCAGCTGGCCTATGAACTCGATGCCCTGTCCTTCAGCGGCATGAGTACCTGGATGGCAGCGCAGGCGGATGAGGAGCGCGTGCACGCCGGAAAGATCGCCGACCACATTCTCGCCCGCGGGGAGCATGTGCAGCTCTCCAGCATCGAGATCCCCGAACTCCAGGTGTCCTCGGCCCTGGATGCGTTCGCCATCGCCTTGGAGCATGAGCAGAAGGTCTCGGACATGATCCGTAACCTGGCGCGGGTGGCAGACGAGGTGCAGGACTTCGATTCCCGCACGCTGGTCAACTGGTTCCTCAACGAGCAGATCGAGGAGGAGGACACCGTGGGCGGGATCATCGATCAGCTGAAGATGGTCGGTGAGGACGGCGCGGGACTGCTGCGTATCGACGCCCGCCTCGGCGCCGAGCGCGAGCCCGCCGCGGGCCCGGCGCAGTAAATTCACCCACCCCCTAGACAGGCAAGCCTTACCTAACCTATGCTGAGGGGGCTCCAACCTCTTCTGGACTGAGGCGGGAACCGGTGGACGTGGTGGTTCACCCCGGTTCCCGCCTCAGTGCATTCCGGGGAATCTCGCTAGGCTGGCCCCCATGGAACAGGTTCACGATGTCGACGCGGCCGTCGATGGCCTCGTCGAGCTCTATGACCACGCGACCGCCCTGGCCCACACCATCCTCGACGAGGGCACCTACGACGATTACCGCGACGTCACCTACCCCAAGATCATCGTCGACGTGCAGTCGTGGAGACCCATCGACCGCAACGAGCCCTTCGGCTACGTCGACGAGGCCGGCCGCTACTCGGCCACCCTGTCCAAGCCGCACATCATCCGCGACTACCTGCGCGAACAACTCACCCGGCTGACGGACAACTACCCGTGCGAAATCTACATCGGCCCGTCGTCGCAAAGAATCCCGCCGGAGTACATCCGTGGCATCGAGGGAATCTCCGAGGCCCGCCGCGCCGGGGACAGCGCCGCCGAGATCCCGCGGCCCACGCTCGACGACGTCCACGACGGCATCATCGACGGCGAATGGGAATCCTTCCACGGCGCCGAGAAACCGCTGTTCCACTTCGGGCCGCAGCGTTTCGACATCGCCTGCGCCCGCATCGAGCACTACACGGGCATCGAGGTGGAGACGCTGCAGCGCTTCATCCTGTTCACCAACTACGACATGCACACCTCCGAGTTCGTCGACTTCGGCCTCAGCGAACTCACCGGCGAGGACTCCCGCTACACCGACCTGCTCCTGCCGTCCGGTCGCCAACTCTCCCGCGACAACGCCGCGCGTATCGACGCCCCCTCGCTCGACCTCGGCTCCCGCTACCAGATGCCGCGCTACGACCTGTGCACCCGCGACGGCGACGGCATCACCATGATCAACATCGGCGTCGGTCCCTCCAACGCCAAGACCATCACCGACTGCCTCGCGGTGCTGCGTCCGGAGGCGTGGATCATGATCGGCCACTGCGCCGGCATGGACGGCCGCATGCGCA
>NZ_JAUNRW010000067.1 GCF_030535495.1 Corynebacterium sp. | reverse complement strand
AGTGTCGGGCCGGTGGCCTCCCCGCGTTCCAGCTCGATGGCCAGCAGCGCCAGCAGCTGGAGGGTCTTGCCCAACCCCATGTCATCGGCCAGCACCGCACCGAGGTTGTTGCGCGACATCCAGTACAGCCAGTCCACTCCCCGGCGCTGGTAGTCGCGGAGTTCGGCGTGGACGGTGTCGGGGATGGCGATGCGCTCCGGGGCCCTGGCCGACAGCGCCTCCGGCCCGCCGAGCAGGGAGCTGTACCAGGTGGAGCCGGAGAATTCGACCGGGTCCTGGGCCATGGACTCGACCGCCAGCTGCCGCAGTTCGGCGAGTGTCACCTCACCGAAGCCCTCCTGGCCGGCGTGTTCGGCGTTGAACTCCGCGCGTCGGCGCTCCACGTCGGCGACGAGCGCCTCCCAGCCGGGTTGTTCCAGGACGCGGGCGCGTTCGGCCAGGGCGGCGGCCTTCTCCAGTTCTTTGCGACGCCGCTTCCGCGACGTCGCCGCCAGCTCGTCCATGTAGGTCGTGATCCGGTTGAGCGCCGAGGTATCGGCCATGACCCACTCACCGCGCAGCTTGATCAGACCCGACTTGGAGCGCACCAGCTCCTTCATCTCCTCGTCGGTCAGCTCAATGTCGCCGACCGACATCCGCCAGTTGTATTCCACGAGCTGGTCCAGGCCGAAGTGTTTCTGGGTGGCCCCGGTGGCCGCATCCCCGGCCTCCTTCGTCTCCAGCCGCGCCTTGGTCTCATACGCCGACCATGCCTTGGGCAGCATGACGGTGAATCCCCTGGCCTGCAGCTTCGGAACGGCCGAGCTGATGAAGTCGACGATCTCGGACGTGGAGAGGTAGACGTCCCAGTCGCCGTTGCGTTCCTCGTGGCGCTCGGCGTGGCGGGTGCGCTGCTCGGGATCGAGCAGGTCGGTGATGATGATGGCCTGCCGCTGGGCGTTGCGCAGCTTCTCCACGCTCGAGCGGTCGAGCTCCTCGGCCCGGATGGGCAGCGGCGCATCGGTGCCGGAGCGCACCTGCACGCGCACCGGCCAGGTGGCGTCCTCCGGGTCACCGGCCGCCTCCGCCAGCTCATCCTCGCGCGGGGGTTCCTCCACGATGAAGACCATCTGCAGATCGATCGCGGTGATGGACTCCTTCCAGTTGTTCATCGCGCGCAGCAGGGTGGGTCCACCGCGGCGCAGCGGGGTGGAGTTCATGAGGGAGTCGGCGAAGTCGTGCCACGGGTAGGGGCGGGTGGAGGTGGCCAGGTCCTGCAGTAGGTCGGCGGCGATCCAGTGCACGAGGTGATCGGCGATCTCCTCGATGCCCTTGTGGTTGGCGGTGAGGATGCCGGGGGCGGCCGCGATCATCTCCGCCAGCCAGCCCCGCTCCCCCAGGCCGGAGGCCAGCTGCCAGTGCGGCCACCACTGCCCGTCCTCGAAGACGAGCTTGGGCACCACGCGCCCGGCCTGCACGAAGCGGCTCAGGCCGGCGTTGAGCTGGATGAGCCACATGAGATCCGGGGCGATCGACGCGCGCTGGCGGCGGGTGGCGGCGGCTCCCGGGTGCAGCAGGAACGACAGCTGGTTGAGCACCTGGACCGCGTGCTCCGGGGCGTAGGCCGCGGTGGGGATCCGGAGGGAGACCTTTTTACCGCGTGGGGTGCGCAGTTCGACCTCGAGGCGGTGGCGGTAGGCGCGATCGTCGAGAAGCGAACGCGCGGCCGGGGGGAACAGTTCCTCCGGCACGGAGGACGGCAACACCACCCGGTGTCCCTCCACCTGCTCCAGCCACAGATGGAGCCCGGAAGGCATCCAGAGACCGTGCAGGAGGAAAGAAGGCATAAAGACCTTTTTACCATCGATGGGCGATCGTTACCTTTTCGTTAAAGTCAGGCTCTGCGCAGGTCACTCCAAGGATCTCCCCACAATATGATCCCGCTCACAGTAATCTGGGGGCCAGTTCAGTTGGGCCCACCATTCCAGGCTGGCTACGTTCGATGCGTTCGAGACGTCCCATAACAAGGAAAGGAACGACGATGACCGAGACAACGTGGTTCATCATCGCCATCATCATCTACATGGCGCTGATGCTGGCGATCGGCTACTGGAGTTACACGAAGACAGACAAATACGACGACTACGTCCTCGCCGACCGTAAGCTCAACCCCTTCGTCGCCGCGATGTCCGCCGGAGCCTCCGACATGTCCGGCTGGCTGCTCATGGGCCTGCCCGGCGCGCTGTTCGTCACCGGCATGAGCGAGCTGTGGATCGCCATCGGTCTGCTCATCGGCGCCTGGGCCAACTGGATGTGGGTCGCACCGCGTCTGCGCGCCTACTCCGAGGTGGCCAACAACTCCATCACCCTGCCGAGCTTCTTCGAGAACCGCGTGCACGACAAGTCCCGTGCGCTGCGCATCATCGCCTCGATCATCATCATCTTCTTCTTCACCTTCTACGTCTCCTCCGGCATGGTCTCCGGTGGCCGTTACTTCGAGGCCACCTTCGGCGGCGAGTACCTCAACGGCATGCTCATCGTCGCCGCCGTCACCGTCGCCTACACCTTCATCGGCGGCTTCCTCGCGGTGTCCTACACCGACGCCGTGCAGGGCATGATCATGTTCGCCTCGCTGATCATCGTTCCGGTCATGGCGCTTATCGCGCTGGACAACCCCTCCGACATCTGGAGCTGGGCCGCGTCCAACGACTACGGTCCCTACACCGAGGGCATCGGCAACCCGACCTACTTCAACATGATCGCCGGAGTCTCGGCGGCCGCGATCATCGGTAACCTCGCCTGGGGCCTGGGGTATTTCGGCCAGCCCCACATCGTCGTCCGTTTCATGGCCCTGAGCTCCCCGGCGCAGGCCAAGGTCGGCCGCTGGATCGGTGTCGGCTGGATGCTGCTGTGCATCGTCGGCGCCACCTTCACCGCGCTCATCGGCACCGTCTTCTTCTCCCAGAACCCGGAGATCGCCGTCACCGACCGCTCCGCCTTCGAGACCATCTTCCTCGACATGGGCCGCATCCTCTTCCACCCGCTCATCGCGGGTCTGGTGCTCACCGCCGTGCTGGCCGCGATCATGTCCACCATGTCCTCCCAGCTGCTGGTCGTCTCCTCCTCCCTCATCGAGGACCTGTACAAGATCGTCTCAAAGAAGCTGCCCTCCGAGGGCGTGCTCATCAACCTCTCCCGTACCGCCGTGGTTGTCGTCGCCGTCATCGGTGCCGCCCTGGCCATCAACCCCTCGGACACCATCCTGGGTCTGGTCGGCTTCGCCTGGGCCGGCTTCGGTGCCGCCTTCGGTCCGCTCATGCTGGCGTCGATGTACTGGAAGCGCCTCAACACCCCCGGCGCCATCGCCGGCATGGTCACCGGTGCCGTGGTCGTGTTCGTGTGGGGCAACTTCTTCGGCGACATCATCTACGAGATGGTCCCGGGCTTCATCCTGGCCTCCATCGCCATGGTCGTCGTTTCCCTGCTCACCTCCCCGCCGCCGGCCCGCGTCGCCCGCGAGTTCGAGCAGGCCGCGAAGCTCAACACCGTCTTCCAGGAGGACGAGAACGTCGACATCGAGGCTGCCGCCGCCGAGGTGAAGGAGTCCTAGGACTTTTCCTCACCCCGCGGGAACCTTTCGGGCCTCACACCAGTCCAACTCTGGTGTGAGGCCCTTCCGTATGTATCTGCTCCTGCTTTCGCTGGCGACCGTCATCGCCGCGGCCACCGCCCTGCCCCACCCGCCACGTGATGAACCCGAGCTGCCCGCTTCGTCCGCTCTGCTGCCCCGGGTCGCCGAGATCCCGCAGCGTTCCCGCGTCCTCGGCTACACCCGCGCCGAATTCGGCCCCGGGTGGGCCACGGACGCCGGGTGTACGGTCCGCGAGACGATGCTTATCGACGCCGGCGCCACCCTCTCCTCCTGCCAGGTCACCGGCGGACTCTCCCGGGACCCCTACACCGGACAGACCCTGGAGCTGGGGGTGGACGTGGAGATCGACCACATTTTTCCGCTCTCAGCAGCCTGGGACCTGGGCGCGCACCGGTGGTCGGTGGCCGAGCGCACCGCCTTCGCCAACGATCCCCGCAACCTGGTGGTCACCTCCCGCCGCGCCAATCAGGCCAAATCCGATCTCCTGCCCGCCGAGTGGATGCCGGCGGACCGCGGTGCCCGCTGCTGGTACGCCCGGCGCCTGCTGTGGGTCGCGGCGACTTACGATCTACCGCTGCCGGTTTCCGACAAAGTGTCGGTGACACGCGCCTGTCGAATGGACGTGATCACCCGCGACTGGTTAGGGTGGTCCCTGGATTTGTGACCGACCGATCCTGACCTCACTTCGAAAGGCCTGCTTACCAGCATGACCACGATCCTCATCGTCTTCCACGTCCTCGCGGCCGTGCTCTTCCTCGGCCCCGTCACCGTGGCCATCTCCACCTTCCAGACCCAGGCCGTCAAGGCTCAGGCCGGTGATGCGAAGGCCGCCGGCGCCGCCACCGTCCTGCACAAGCTGACCACCCTCTACGGCATGCTCGCCGCGCTGGTGCCGCTGCTGGGTGTGGGCATCATGATG
Source organism: Corynebacterium sp. (assembly GCF_030535495.1). Taxonomy (GTDB): domain Bacteria; phylum Actinomycetota; class Actinomycetes; order Mycobacteriales; family Mycobacteriaceae; genus Corynebacterium. The sequence continues at coordinate 7,468 of NZ_JAUNRW010000067.1, read as the reverse complement.
ACCGACTCCGCCTACTGGTCCGACGGTCGTTTCCACATCGCCATCACCCTGGCCGTCATCGCCTGGCTGATCCTCCTGCTGCTCATCGTCCCGCGTCAGAAGAAGATGATGGGTTCGCTGGGTCTGCTCGACGCCGCCGACCACGACCCGGAGAAGGATGTCCTCCCGGCGGAGAAGTTCGCCAAGACCAAGTCGCAGCTGTCCATGTTCGGCGGCATCTTCGCGCTGCTGTGGGTGATCATGCTCATCCTCATGTACTGGAGCCCCTTCTGATCCACCACCGCCCCAGGCCCCGCCGAGCACTGCTCATCACGCGGGGCCTGTCGCGATTCCGGGGCACCTAATCGGAGGAGCGCCAGCGGTAGCCGCGCAGCACATCCTCCAGCGCGTCCGCCGCATCGAGCACCAGCCCCCAGCGCACGAGGTCGGAGGGCGGGACACCCCCGCCGCTGACGATCGCCTCCCCCTCAACGCTCAGCGCACCGGGATCCACCCCCAGCCGTCGGGCGGCGACGTAGACCGCCAGTTCCTCCTCCAGCAGGCTGCAGGGCACGGGGAAGCGACCGTCGACCGGATCGGAGTCCAACAGTGTCCCGGACTGGGTCGCCACGATGACATTGACCAGCCGGTCCATCGCCATGCGCATGACGCTGCGCAGGGGTGTCGCGATGACCGGCACGAACATCTCCTCGTCGCCCTCCCCGCTCCACAGATCCAGGTCCTCATCGACGTCGACCACCTCCACATGGAGGCAGACCTCCGTGGCGTTGCGCAGCAGCGCGTGCTCATAGTCGTCGACGTGACCCACCAGGCTCACCAGCGCCGGGGTGCCCTCGGGTGGTGGGCGGTGATGTCCCGGATCATTGCGCTCCCACCGGAGGGTGTCGTCGAGAAGCGCCGTCGACCAGTCCTCCACCTCGACGTCATCGCGCAGATGATGCCGCACGACGCCCCCGTGGGAGCCGAGGGAGTACAGCGGCTGCGCCCCGGCACGCGGGCTGAATCCGCACGCCTCCCATTCCTCCACGGTGCGGATGTCCACCTCGCCCGCCCACTCGGCGACGTCGGCGCTGTCCAGGTCGTCTCCCAGACGCTCGCGCAACTGCCACGCCAGTTGGGCGGCCTCCGGGACGGGGTACCGCGGGTTGGCGGTGACGAAGTCACGGACCCAGGTCGCGGCGGCCGCGCTGTCGTTCGGCCACAGCGACATCAATTGATCGTTGATGTAGGGCAGGGGCGAAAGCAGCAGATCCTTAGCGATGCCCACCTCCGGATCCGGGTCCGGACCCGGCCCGTGGCCGAGCAGCAGATCCTCGATGAGCTGGGCCGCCTGATACACCAGCCACCACCGCACATCGGCGGGCTGAGCCTCATCGGCCTCCTCCCAGAAGTGGTGGACATCCCCGTTGGGGTAGAACTCCCCCACCCCCAGCCGGCGCCGTGCCAGATCCGCGGCCAGGCCCAGCTCCAGGTGTGAGGTGTGGTCGCCGATGTAACCCCGGACCCGACGTCGCGCCCGGCGCCCGAGGGTCATCGTCGCGGCGGTCTCCGCCAGGAAACGCAGGACGAGCGTCATCACGTCCCACCCTGCGGTGTCGGTGTTGATGATGCACCGCAGGAAGGAGTCGTCGCCCCGCATGTCCGGGCGGGCGGGTAACACCCGGTCCACCGATCCCTCCCTGACCCAGTGGAGGCAGTCCTCGAACTCGGTGCCCCACTCCACCACGGTGCCGATCTGCCACAGGTGCCCCAGCATCACCCTGCCGCGTGCGTCGACTCGCCCGGCGAACTCGGCGTAGTCGTGGGCCTCCGGGTGGGCGGGCAGCGGCTCGAGCCGGGCACTGGGGCGCACCTCGGATTCGTCGTCCTCAACGGAGACCGTGTCATACAGGGTGTGGTACTCCACCGTGCCGCCGTCCGCGGCCGGCAGCAGAAGCGGCAGCGCGTCCGGGTTGACCACGAAGCCCTCCGCCGCCCACTCCGCCAGGGTCGCCGGTTCCGGGTGCAGGAGCCAGTCCTGAGTGCTGTCGCTGATGATGGTCTCGATGTTCCATTTCGTCGACCACTGCCACCCCAGAAGCAGCGCCTCTGGGACGGAGAATCGACGGTTCTCGGAGACGAACGCGAACAACCACCGCTCGAGCGCGGCGCGCGCCCGGGGGTGGTCGATGGATCGGATGCGGGTGTCGAGGTCATCGAAGATCGCGGTCATGCCGCCATCACAGCACGGACCCCCGACATGACACGGCTCAGATTAGAACAGGTGGACCAGCGGGGTATCCGCGCAGCATGTCCTCGGTTTCCGAGGCAGCATGATAGACCAGGCCCCACCGGATGAGCCCGGGGACCGTCTCCGTGCGGGCCAGGGCCTCCTCGACGAGGTGCGAGCGCTCGCAGTCGATCTCCAGGCGACACATCACCAGGTGGGTCACCAGGGCCGACTCCCACGGGGACGCCACCCAGTAGCGGCCCCGCACCACGGGGGCGGTGTGCATGACACCCAGCTCCCACGCCAGCACCCAGGTCGCAATGCTCTCGATGATCGCGCGCATGGGGTTGACGCCGTCCTCGACGGTGACGGGCAGCCAGTAGGGCGGGGCGTTGCGGTTGAGGGAGGCCTCCGTCTCCACCTCGGGGTCGGTGACGATGACGGGCGTGATGCGGCCGCGCCACAGGTTGCGCAGCATCTCCTTCTCGCGCGGGGTGACCAGCCCGTCGAATTCGTCGAGGGCGGCGGCATCCGACGGGCCCGCACGGAACGGCAGCCCGCTCGGGTGCTCCACACCTCTGGTCTGCAGGTCGGTGAGGCGGTCGGCGATGATGGCGTCGTCATGCAGCAGGTAGTAGATCTCCTGCCCGTGGGTGCCCGGTGCCACCAGCAGCCTCGCCTCGGGGCGCGGCACCCGGCCGCGCAGGGCCCAGTCCTCGATGGTGCGGACGTTGACGTTGCCGATCCAGTCCAGGTGGTGGGCATCGCCGGCCACGCTGTCACCCCAGCGTCGGTAGAGCTGCCACCCGAGGGCCAGCGCCGTGCCCAGCGGGAAGCGGGGGTTCTCCGCGACGAAGTCGAGCACCCAGCGTTCCGCGATCTCCCCGTCACCCTCGGCCTTAAGCATCGCCAGTTCCCGCCCGACGACACCATAGGGGTCGTGCGACAGCCCGGCGACGGCATCGGTGAGACGCCGCTGTTCACCCGGCCGGGGCAGCGCCGGGTTCATGACACCGGTGAGCAGATCCTCCATGATGCCGACCGTCTCCACGATCCGCCCCCAGTCCACCTCGCTCGGTGCGGGGAAGTCGCTGTGGTTCTCGATGAACCGGAACGTGTCCACGTTGGCGTGATGCGCCCCGAAACCGAGTCGTTTGCCCACCACCCAGGTCACGATGCCGATCTCCAGGTCCGTAATCTGCGCCTCATCGTGACCGCAGGACGTCTCCCCCGCACGTCGACCCTGCGTCCAGGTGGTGAGCAGCTGGGCCGTAAGGGACAAGCCGAGGTCGACGATCTCCGGTCCCTCGGCGTCGGGGTGGATCCGCAGGCAGTAACAGGCCTCCTCGGTGCGCAGGGTCTGGTGCGGGTGACACCCGTTGGGTGCTGAGACCGTCTCGATCCAGCCGAGCGGGCCGAGGTAGACCCTCTCCTCGTCGGCCGCCACATCGGCCCAGTCCAGGACGGTGCACACCTTCCACAGTTCACCGAACGCCCGGCGCTCCCGCTCCCCGAGGTGCAACGCGAACTGTCCCAGCGCCGGTGGCTGATCCCCCACTGCGGCGAGCGCGCGCTCGGGTTCGTGATCGATGGCGCCGACAAGGTCCTCGCGGACCAGGTCGACGTCGAAAAGCAGGTACAGCTCCTGCTGCCGACCGTCGTCGCCGGTGATGAGCAGGGGGCGGGCCTCACGGGGCACGCGGTAACCGTCGGCCTCCCATTCGGCGCGGGTGGCCGGCAGGGGGCGGGTGATCCAGTCCTCGTCGATGCTGTCGCGGATGACGTCCATGCCCCAGCGGCAGCGGACCTGCAACGCGATCTCCGCGGTCTGCAGGGCGTTGAAACGCGGGTTGGCCACCAGGAAGCGGAGGAACCAGCGTTGCGCCAGCGCCCGATCCTCCGGGAGGCTGATCAACTGCAGAGCTGCGTTGATCGCGTCGAACTGGTTCACTTCTGTCTCCTTCGGTGATGTGTCTCCATTCCACCACAGATAGCGAACATGCCGTTAGCCGCACTCGAACACACCGACACCCCCGGGGCCCGGAATATCCCGGGCCACGGGGGTGTCACGTGACGTTGCTCAGGCTAGTCGCGCCAGCCGCCACGACCACCACGGTCGTCGCGGTCGCGGCCACCACGGTAGCCACCGCGATCGCCACGATCATCGCGGTCACGGCGGAAACCACCGCGGCCACCGCGATCGTCGCGATCACGGCCACCACGGAAACCGCCCCGGCCGCCGCGTCCACCGCGATCGTCGCGGTCACGGCCACCACGGTAGCCACCGCGATCGCCACGGTCGCCGCGGTCATCGCGGGACGGCGGGCGCCCGGTGTCCTTCTCGATCTCGATGAGCTGACCCGAGATACGGGTGTCCGAGAGACGGTCCAGCACGGCCGGATCCATGTCCTTCGGCAGCTCGACGAGGGTGTGGTCCACGGCGATGGTGATGCGGCCGAAGTCCTTGTTGGTCAGGCCACCCTCGTTGGCCAGGGCGCCGACGATGGCACCCGGGCGCACGTGCTGGCGCTTGCCCACGGCGAGACGGTAGGTGGTGAAGTCGCCGTCCCGGTCGAAGCGGGAACGACGCTCGCCACGGTCGCCACGGTCGCCGCGGTCATCGCGGTCGAAACGGCCCCCACGACGATCGTCGCGGTCGAAACGCTCGCGGCGACGCTCCTGCGGAGCCTCCTTCATGAGGAACTCCTCGCCGGCCTGGGCCTGGGAGGCCAGGGCTGCGGCGACATCCTCCATGGGGATGTCATGCTCCTCGGAGTAACGCTTGACCAGCGCGCGGAAGATGTCCATCTGCTTCGACTCGAGCGAGGCGGTGATGGAGTCGGCGAACTTCTCCTTGCGCGACTCGTTGACCTCGTCGACGGTCGGCAGATCCATCTCCTCGAGCGGCGCGTTGGTGGCGCGCTCGATGGAACGCAGCATGCGACGCTCACGCGGGGTGACGAACAGGATCGCCTCACCCGTACGGCCGGCACGGCCGGTGCGGCCGATGCGGTGGACGTAGGACTCGGTGTCGTTCGGGATGTCGTAGTTCAGCACGTGGCTGATGCGGTCGACGTCCAGGCCGCGGGCCGCGACGTCGGTGGCCACGAGGATGTCCAGGCGGCCGTCCTTGAGCTGGTCGACGGTACGCTCACGCTGCGCCTGGGCGATGTCGCCGTTGATGGCGGCGGCGGAGAATCCGCGGGCGCGCAGCTTCTCGGCGACCTCTTCGGTCTCGTGGCGGGTGCGCACGAAGACGATCATGGCCTCGAACTCGGTGACCTCGAGGATGCGGGTGATCGCGTCGAGCTTGTTGCGGTGCGCGGTGAACAGGAAGCGCTGGGTGATGTTGGTGTTGGTCCGGGTCTCGGACTTGACCGTGATCTCATGCGGCTCGTTGAGGTACTGCTTGGAGATGCGACGGATACCGTTGGGCATCGTCGCGGAGAACAGGGCCACCTGCTTCTCGCCCGGGGTGTCCTCGAGGATGCGCTCGACATCCTCCTGGAAGCCCATGTTGAGCATCTCGTCGGCCTCGTCGAGGACGAGGAAGCGCAGACGGGAGATGTCCAGGGAACCCTTCTCCAGGTGGTCGATGACACGACCCGGGGTGCCCACGATGATCTGGGCGCCACGGCGCAGACCGGACAGCTGGATGCCGTAGGCCTGGCCGCCGTAGATCGGCAGCACGCTGATCTTGCCCAGGTGATCGGCGAACGACTGGAAGGAGTCGGCGACCTGGAGCGCGAGCTCACGGGTCGGGGCGAGGACCAGTGCCTGCGGGGAGCGGTCCTCGATGTCGATGCGGGCCAGGATCGGCAGCGCGAAGGCAGCCGTCTTACCGGTACCGGTCTGGGCGAGACCGACCACATCGTTGCCCTGCATCAGCACAGGGATGGTTTCAGCCTGGATGGCGGAGGGGGTCTCGTAACCCACCTTCTTCACCGCGTTGAGGACTGCGTCGGGCAGGCCCAGGTTGTCGAACCCGTTCCCCGTGCCCTTATCCTCTGAGGCTTCGTTGTTGGTGTTTTCGTTGTCAGCGTTGTCCGAGCTGTCGTTCTGCACGTTCTCGGAGTCGGCGGCCTCAGAAGTATCCGCGTCCCTGGTGTCCATATCCGCCTGGGCCGGTGCGTCGGGATCAATAATGTCCTCGACGGTCAGCGGCCCGGTGGAGGCGGATGCAGCCTGCGCTGCGTCACCCTGCGGGTTTTCCTGAGATTCCGACAGATTCATGTCATCCGGCTCGTTCACGCCGCCGGTGGCGTTATCGGTAATGCTCATTGCCAGCCCAGAGTACGCGAGGATGAGTGGGAACACCATTTATCCACAGGTGTTCTCCGTCGCACTTAGAGGCGCAGGGACATGACCGTCACCTGTTCGGTCTGATATCCGAGCGCCCTGTAGAAGCTGCGCACGGCGTGGTTCTCCTCGCGGATCATCAGCTGCAGTTTGCCCACTCCCCGGTCCCGAAGCCACTCCTCCGCCGCGTGCATGATCTCCGCGCCGAGGTGGAGCCCCTGACGATCGGGAGCCACCGCCACGTAGTAGACCCACCCACGGTGCCCGTCGAAGCCGACCATCGCCGAGGCCACGATCTCCTCACCGTCAGTACCGATGAGCACCGTCGACGTCTCCGTCTCCAGCGCCTTCCTTGCATCCGCGATCGGATCATTCCACGGCCGCGTCAGGTGCGCCGCCTCCCACAGGGCGACGACCTCAGGAATCCGGGCTTCGGGCAGGGTGCTGATGATCATGCGAACAGTGTAGGTGCTTTCAAGCATGCTTATCGACGCCCCGTTCCTCCCCGCCCCTCCCTGCACCTTCTCCGTATCGTGGGAGGCATGGAACAGGGACACACCAACGGCATCCGTCCGCTCACCGAGGAAGAACAGGGCTGGATCGACCAGAACTGGGACATCGCCAGCGAACAGGGCATCACCAAAGACACCCGCTCCCTCACCCTCGGCTACCAGGTCGCGCGCGGGAAATGGGAGCTCGCGCCGGCCGATGACCGCCCCCGCGCCGAGCACAGCGTCGTCGGCCTCGGCACCCTGCTCGGGCAGTACATCTGCAACTTCACCGACTTCGAATGGGGAGTCCGCGGTGAAGGCAACAGCGCCCAATGGGTACTGACCAACCCGGACGGCGAGATCATCGAGCCCATGCAGCGCATGGCCGAGATCTGGAGCGGGTCCATGGGCAAGACCGTGGGCGAGTACGTGGATGGGGTGCTGGAGGACTACAGCGGGGAGAGGTAGG
>NZ_JAUNRW010000177.1 GCF_030535495.1 Corynebacterium sp. | reverse complement strand
GAGCTGTGCGCCATTCTCCCACACTGTGCGCCCTCCGCGCTCAGCGGACGCCGGGGCGGGCGCGATTCAGTCGTCGCCGAAGAAGGCGGGGTCGTACCTGACCAGTCCGGCCGGCACCGAACCCGCGAGTGGGAGCGCCTGGAAGTACCCGGCGGCCTCGGGCGGCAGCCCCTCCATGCCCAGCTCCGGGTGGTGGGCGAATCGGAAGCGCGCGTAATAGTCCGGGTCGCCCAGGAGGACGCAGCCGGCCGCGCCCCGGGATCGGAGCTCGTCGATCGCCGAGGTCATGAGGCGCGCCCCGATCCCCTCTCGTCGGCGGTCCTCCCGCACCGAGAGCGGGCCCAGGCCGAACCAGCCCTCGGGGCCGGGGTCGCCGTCGGGCTCGCCCTCCCCGGGGAGGATCCGGACCGGCGAGGCGGCGACGTGCCCGACCACGGCGTCGCCGCCGGCAGCACCCCCCTCGACGGCCACGAGGGACACCGTGAGCCGGCCGCGACGCCGGAGTCGTGCGACGACGAGGTGCTCGGTCCCGTCCGCGTGCGCAGCGGTGGTGAAGGCGTCCCGGACCAGCTCGCCGATCGCGTCCGCCTCACCGGCGGCCTCAGGTCGGATGTCCACGCCGGACACGCTACTCCGGGGTGGTTCTCCCCTACCTCCGCTCACCCGGCGGTGCCCGCAGATGCGACAGCGCCCGCCGACCAGAGGGCCGGCGGGCGCTGGACGTGCGGGGTCAGAGGTTCGGGAACCAGAGGGCGATCTCGCGGGCGGCCGACTCCTCGGAGTCCGAGCCGTGGACGAGGTTGAACTGGGTCTCCAGGCCGAAGTCGCCGCGGATGGAGCCCGGGGCGGCCTTCTCGACGGGATCGGTGCCGCCGGCGAGCTGGCGCCACGCGGCGATCGCGCGCGGGCCCTCGAGGACGCCCGCCACGACGGGGCCGGAGGTGATGAACTCGAGCAGGTCGCCGTAGAACGGACGCTCCTTGTGCTCGGCGTAGTGCTCGGCCGCGGTCTCCTGCGGCGTCTGCCGCATGTCCATGGCCACGATCGTCAGGCCCTTGGCCTCGATGCGGGACAGGATGGTGCCGGTCAGGCCGCGCTGGACGCCGTCGGGCTTGATGAGGAAGAAGGTTCTCTCGGTCACGTCTTACGACTGTACCGTCGTACCCCCGATCTACCCTGACGCACGTGATGAATCGGTACGGAAGCCCTGGTGACGACTCGACCACCCAGGCCCCGACTTGCCTCTTGCACTCATGACTGACGCGGGCTCACTTCGCTTCGATCCATGGGAGCTGATCGATGTCAGCTCGTGGCCGATCCTCGGAACGGAGCCGAGCGGATCCGAAGGGGCACAGTGGCTGAAAGACGCAGATGATCACCACTGGCTACACAAGAACGTAGAGATCAAGGACGTTAACCGCCAGGGAGAAGACTGGGCTGAAGTCACGTCCACTGCAGTCGCCAACATTCTCGGGGTACCCGTTGCCCGGACCCGTCTCTGCCGCCGGGACGGCGTCGACGGATCACTCTCCCTGTCCATCCGACCCGAACGATTCGATCTCTGGAGCGGCGGCACGATTCTCCTCGACGCCTTTCCTGACTGCGGCTATGTTCCAGGAGAAAAGGCGCGGAATGGAGTGACCAGGCCCGGCCACAGCCTCCAGCGAATCAGAGAAGCGCTGCGATTCACGACCTCGACGGAGAGTGCGCCGGCGGCGTGCGCTGACGGCTTCGACTGCTTCGTCGGATACCTCCTCCTCGACGCAATCGTGGCCAACCGAGACCGCCATGAGGAGAACTGGGCCCTACTCGTCCCCAGGATCGGGGACAGCGCACCGTCGCTCGCGCCGTCATTCGACCACGGATCCGCCCTGGGATTCGGACTCACTGATGACAAGCGCATGTTCTTGCTTGAAGACGAGCAGCGATTGAGGAAATGGGTAAAGAAAGGAACTGCCTGGCGGTTCGAACACACCGGGCGACCCCCGACTCTCGTCGATTTCGCCGTCGACGCACTGAGGCATGCGAACGAATCCGCACAGGACCACTGGCACACTGTGATCAGAAATGCAGCTCTCGATCAGATAAGAGAGGACCTCTCGCAACTCACTGACGATGTCGTGATGCTCCTATGTGTTGTCAAGCGGCGTTGAGCCATTGGCGGTAGGTGTTG
>NZ_JAUNRW010000066.1 GCF_030535495.1 Corynebacterium sp. | reverse complement strand
TCCAGGTAGGTGACGTCACCGCCGCCGTGCCAGCCGACCCGGGGGGAGATGCCGGACTGCTCACCGTCGACGACGGCGCGCAACCGGGGGAGCGTCACCGTTTCGGCGAAGGGCTCCTTCTCGATGCCGATGAATCGGCGACCCGTTTTCAGGGCCACCGCGGCGGTGGTTCCGGATCCGAGGTGATAGTCGAGGACCAGCTCGCCCGGTGCGGTGAACATCTCGATGAGTTGGTGGAGGAGAGCCTCAGGCTTCTTGCCGTTGCGGAAACTCACCCCACCTTCCGGGGCGACCCGATTGAACTCGGCGTGGTAGTCGAGAAAGTTGGGGTAGGGCAGGCGGGTGACAGACGATGACTGCGGAACCCCCTGGAAATAGGAGCCGTTGCGGTTGCCCTTCTTCGGGCTGTGGAAGAAGCGGTGGCCGAGTCCGTCATCGCCGATATCGGGTACCTGGATGAGCGACATGGCAGGTAGCTCCAGGGGCTCGAGGTGGGCGACCCAGAAGCGCCCGGAGGAGTTCTTCTCCCGGAGGCTGCCGCGCACGGAGTGGGTGCGGAACGTGCCCGTGCCGGCGGCGACCTCCACCTTGGACCACTCGTCGGGGCCGTACACGTGGCATGGACGCCCACCCAGCATGCGGGTGGTGCCGGGGCCGGTGATGTCGACCTCCCAGCGGTACTCGCTGAGATCTCGTTCCCGTTCCCGGCGGGGCATCCGGTACCGGGGATCGGGGGAGTAGATGAGGATCTGTTCGACGACGTCGTTGAACTGTTTGTCGGCGGTCAGGGCGCGTCCCGGATGGCGGACCAGGACGTGGAAGACCATGACCTTGTGCAGCCAGTCGAGGTTGTCGAGGGTGACCTCCAGGTGGGCGGACTGGTGGAAGGAACACTGGATGGCGATGACGGCGTCGTCGATAAGCAAGGGGCGCGCGGCCTCCAGCCGCTCGACCATGAACGCCAACCACTGCTCGCGCGTCATCGTGTCGGCATAGAGGTAATCGGCGCTGCCGGTGTTGTACGGCGGATCGATGTAGATCAGGCGCACGGCGCCGGCGTGGGTTTGACCGAGTCGGCGCAGGGCGGCGAGATTCTCGCCGCGGATGAGGAGGTTGTCGCCGGCCATGTCAGTTGTCCGCGGCCGGCACATCCTTCTCACCGGGCCCCTTGAGCTTGATGATCGTAAAGTCCCCGTCCGCGAGATGCTTGCGCAGATCCTTCTTGTCGAACTTGCCGACGGAGGTCTTGTCGATGTCGCGCACGAACGTCCAGTACTCCGGCAGCATCCAGCCGGGCAGGGAGGCGCGCAGCTGATCGCGCAGCTGTTCCGCCGTCTGCTTCGTCTGCGCGATGTCCTCGTGGAGGACGGTGACGGCCAGGGGGCGCTCGCCCCACTTCTCGTCGGGGTAGCCGATGACGGCGCACTCGACGACCTCGGGGGCGTTCATGATGAGGTTCTCCAGCATGGCGGAGTAGATCCACTCACCACCCGAGCGGATGACGTCGCGCGCGCGGTCGGAGACGGTGAGGAAGCCGTCGGCGGTCACGGAACCGACGTCGCCCGTCCGCAGCCACCCGTCGGCGGTGAACAACTGCTCCGCGTCGTCGACCTCCCGGCCGCGGAACTGGCTGGCGGAGCCGTCCCCGTCCTCGGTGGGCGAATGGTAGTAGGAACCGGTGACGATGTTGCCGCGCACCTGGATCTCACCCTGATTGCGGTCGGTGGAGGAGACCACCTGACCGTCGTTGACCACGCGGTACTCCAGCAGACTGGAGAAACGGCCCTGGCTGACGCGGTACGCCCAGCGCGCCTCGCCGGACGAGCCCGAGGGAGGACGCGCGACGGTGCCCACCGAGGACGTCTCCGTCATGCCCCAGACGTGGACCACGTCGACGCCGTAGCGCTCCTCCCACAACTGGATGAGGATCGGCGGGGCGGGGGAGCCTCCGACATAGAGCTCGGTCAACGACATCCGCTCCGGGGGATTGTGCAGGTAGTGGACCATGAGCTGGATCCACACCGTGGGCACGCCGTGAGCCACGCGCGGGTGGACGGCGGCGATGAGACGCGCCAGGGTGGGGGCGGAGACATCGGAATCCGGAAAGACCAGGGGAGTGCCCGACATGAAGGCCGCATACGGCACACCCCAGGACAGGACGTGATAGATGGGCACGCAGCACAGGAAGGACTCGCCGTGGGAAACCGACAGCGAGTCCGTGGCGCGCAGGGACATGGCTTGCAGGTAGACCGAACGGTGGGAATAGGCCACTCCCTTGGGGGCGCCGGAGGTGCCCGTCGAATAGCAGATGGCGGCGGTGGTGTTCTCGTCGAGGACGGGCCAGTCGTAGACGGTGGAGCGGCCGTCGAGAAGCGTCTCGTAGGAGTAGACGGCGAGGTGCTCCGGGAGGTGGACGGCGAGTGGTTCGACGGGCTCGAGGCCGGTGAACACGACCGCGCGCATGGTGCGGCAGCCGTCGAGGGCCTTGCCCAACGCGGCGGCGAGACGCGGATCACACACGATGACCTCGATCTGCGCGTGATTGATGATGTGCCGCACCTGATCCGTCATGAGCTGCTTGTTCAGCGGGGCGAAGATCGCGCCCATGCTGGACACGCCGAACTGCACCTCGAGATGCTCCGCGCAGTTGTGCATGAAGGAACCGACGCGCTGGTCACCGGTGATTCCCAGGTCGTCGTGCAGGGCGTGGGCCAGGGCTGCGGCCCGGGCGCGGATCTCCTCGTAGGTGGTCTCCTCCGCGTGGTCGGTGCGCCAGGTCGTCACCTTCGTCGACGCGTGGGCGGTGGCGCCGTACTCCAGGATCCGCGAAATCGACAGCGGCACATTCTGCATCGTGGAGAGCATGTACACACTCTAACCCGGTGGGTCACTACGACTGTGTGACCGGCATGCGCTACACTGTGCGAAGATCGACGGGGGTCTGTTAGTACTCATCCAGGCCCCGGTTCCCGCGGACTCCCCACTGTCGGCTTCTGCCGCGCGGAGTGCGGTCCGGTCTGATCAACCACGTAGTACGGCTCCATCCCCGACGTAAGTCATCCGGTCACCACGTGATCCGGCGCGGGGAATGTTGAGTCGCTCAACTCCACAGACGGCTTCCAGTCCGATGCACTCCCCATAGATGAGGCATCCGCTCATGACGCATCTGAGACTGGTGAAGCAACGAAAGGACATCCGTGACTGATACGGACACCACCCACGCAGCATCTGCCGATCTCGCGTCGCTGAAGCTGACCGAGCTGCGCAAGATGGCCGCGGAGAAGGGCCTCAAGGGGGTCTCCGGCCTGCGTAAGGGTGATCTGATCACCGCCATCCAGACCGGCACCGTGCCCGCCCGCGCCCGCGCAGAAGCCGCCCCGGTTGCCGAGCCGGCAGCTGAGGCGCAGGAGGAGCGCCCGCAGCGTCGCCGCGCCACCCGCCCGGCCAAGGCCGCCGAGGACGAGCAGGCCACCGCTGAGCCGCAGGAGGCCAAGGAGCCCAAGGAGTCCAAGGATTCCAAGCAGGACAACGGCGATGATTCCGAGGAGCCCCGCTACGAGTCCCGTTCGGCCGCCCGCCGTGCCCGCCGCAACCGCGCGCGCCACAACCAGCGCGAGCAGGACTCCGGCCAGGAGCAGCAGTCGGAGGAGAAGAACTCCGAGGACAACTCCTCCCAGGAGCAGCAGCGCGGCCAGCAGAACCAGAATCAGAACCAGAACCAGCGCGGCAACCGCCAGCGTGACCGCGACAACGACGGTGAGGGCCGCCGTGGTCGCCGGAGCCGCCGCAACCGTCGTGGCCGTGGGGGCGACCAGAACGACGGCGGTCAGCAGCAGGATCAGCAGCATGATTCGGCTGACCTGCAGGACGTGGCGGGCATCCTCGACATCGTCGACAACAATGTCGCCTTCGTCCGCACCACCGGCTACCACGCGGGCCAGTCGGATGTGTTCGTGCCCAACCAGCTCATCCGCCGCTCCGGCCTGCGCGCCGGCGACGCCGTGACCGGCAAGGTGAAGATGGGCAACGCCCAGACCCACGGTCAGGGGCGTAACCGCCAGAAGGCCAACCAGCTGGTCAGCGTCGACACGGTCAACGGCCTCAGCGTCGAGGAGGCGCGCAGCCGTCCGGAGTTCTCCAAGCTCACCCCGCTGTACCCGAACCAGCGTCTGCGCCTGGAGACCGAGGCGAAGGTCCTGACCACCCGCGTCATCGACCTCATCATGCCGATCGGCAAGGGCCAGCGCGCGCTCATCGTCTCCCCGCCGAAGGCCGGTAAGACGACGATCCTGCAGAACATCGCCAACGCGATCGCCACGAACAACCCGGAGTGCCACCTCATGGTCGTGCTTGTCGACGAGCGCCCCGAGGAGGTCACCGACATGCAGCGCTCGGTCAACGGTGAGGTCATCGCCTCCACCTTCGACCGTCCGCCGTCAGAGCACACCGCCGTTGCGGAGCTGGCCATCGAGCGTGCGAAGCGCCTGGTGGAGCAGGGCAAGGACGTCGTCGTCCTGCTCGACTCGATCACCCGCCTGGGCCGTGCGTACAACAACTCCTCGCCGGCGTCGGGACGCATCCTCTCCGGTGGTGTGGACTCCAACGCGCTCTACCCGCCGAAGCGTTTCCTCGGTGCGGCCCGCAACATCGAAAACGGTGGTTCGCTGACGATCATCGCCACCGCGATGGTGGAGACCGGGTCCGCCGGCGACACCGTCATCTTCGAGGAGTTCAAGGGCACCGGAAACGCGGAGCTCAAGCTCGACCGCAAGATCTCCGAGCGGCGCGTGTTCCCGGCCGTGGACGTCAACCCCTCGGGCACCCGCAAGGATGAGCTGCTGCTCGTCCCGGAGGAGGCCCGCATCATGCACAAGCTGCGCCGCATCCTGTCTGCCCTGGATCCGCAGCAGGCCATCGATCTGCTCATCAAGCAGCTGAAAAAGACCAAGAGCAACGGCGAGTTCCTCATGCAGGTCGCCTCGAGTGCTCCGATGGCCGCCGACAAGGAAGAGGAGGACTACTCCTAGTGGCGAGCAATGTTTCCGCGGTCGATGATGTCGTCTCCGAGTATCAGGGCATCGAGGCCCAGATGGCGGACCCGGAGACCGCCGGTGACCAGGGGCTGTTCCGCAAGCTGTCGAAGCGTTATGCGGAGCTGCAGCCGATCATCAAGGTGAACACCGAGCTGGTGGGCACCCGCGAGGATCTCGCCGACGCCCGCGAAATGGCGCACGAGGACAAGGAGTTCGCCGCTGAGGCCGAGCGCCTGGAGGCCCGCGCCATCGAGCTCGAGGAGGAGCTGGCGGATCTGCTGGCCCCGCGCGATGAGCACGACGGCGACGATGTCATCCTCGAGATCAAGGCCGGTGCCGGCGGCGAGGAGGCCGCGTTGTTCGCCGGTGACCTGGCGCGCATGTACGAGCGTTACGCCGACAAGCATGGTTTCACCTGGGAGGTCCTGGGCCTGTCTGAGTCTGATCTCGGAGGTGTCAAGGACATGACCTTGTCTATCCGTGCGAAGAACCCCTCCCGCGACGGCGCCTGGAGCGTGTTCAAGTTCGAGGGCGGCGTGCACCGCGTGCAGCGCATCCCCGTGACCGAGTCGCAGGGCCGCATCCAGACCTCCGCCGCGGGTGTCATGGTCTTCCCGGAGACCGAGGACGCCGGTGAGATCACCATCGACGACAAGGACATCCGCGTCGACGTCTACCGCGCCTCCGGCAAGGGTGGCCAGGGCGTGAACACGACGGACTCCGCCGTGCGCATCACCCACCTGCCGACCGGTCTCATCGTGACCTGTCAGAAGGAGCGCTCGCAGATCCAGAACAAGGCGCGCGCCATGCAGGTGCTGCAGGCCCGCCTCGAGCAGCTGGAGCGCGAGAAGGCCGATGCCGAGGCCGCCGAGGGTCGCGCCGCCCAGGTGCGCACCATGGACCGCTCCGAGCGCATCCGCACCTACAACTGGCCGGAGAACCGCATCAGCGATCACCGCATCGGTTTCAAGGCCAACAACCTCGACTCCGTCCTCGACGGCAACCTCGACGACCTGTTCACCGCCCTCAAGGCGGCCGAGCGCGCCGAGCGTCTCGAGGCGGAATAGGATGGCGCTCCGCGCCGCGCTTATCGACGCCGCGGAGCGCCTCCGCACCGCAGGCGTCCCGTCCCCGCTTGTCGACGCCCGCCTCATCGCCGCCCACCTGCTGGGCTGCGGGCCCCTCGACGTGGCCTTCCGGGAGGAGATCCCGGACGGCTTCGAGGAGCTGATCGCGCGCCGCGAGCGACGCGAACCCCTCCAGCACATCCTCGGGGTGGCCCCGTTCGGGCCGCTCGACCTGGCGGTGGGGCCCGGCGTGTTCATTCCCCGCCCGGAGACCGAGGTGCTGGCGGACTGGGGCGTGCGCCAGCTCGCCGACATCCCGGCCCCCCGTGTCGTCGACCTGTGCACCGGTTCCGGGGCGCTCGCGCTCTACCTCGCGCATGAGGTGCCGGGGGCTCAGGTGGTGGGCGTCGAGAAGCATGCTGAGGCGTTGAGTTGGGCCCGCCGCAACGCGGAGGGCACGACGGTGCGCATGATCCACGCCGATGCCACCGGGCCGGTTGTGAAGGACTGGCACGGCACGGTCGACCTGGTGGTGACCAACCCGCCGTACGTCCCCGAGACCCCCGACCTGGACCGCGAGGTCTACGCCGACCCGCCGCAGGCGGTGTTCGCCGGTGTCAGCGGCATGGACGTCATCGAGGCGTTGATGCCCACCATCGCGGCCCTGCTGCGCCCCGGAGGGCGGATAGGCATCGAACACGACGACACGACCTCCCAGGCCGTGCAGGATGTCGTGGCTGCCCACGGCGGGTTTGCAGACATCGCCGTGCTGCGGGACCTGACCGGTCGGGCGCGGTTTGTCACGGCGAGTAAGGTGTAAGCCCATGAGCCGCATCTACTCCTGTGCTGACGATTCCTCCCGCGCGGAGGGCATCAGCGCGGCCGTCGACGCCGCGCGCAACGGCCGCCTGGTCGTGCTGCCCACCGACACCCTCTACGGGCTCGGCTGCGACGCCTTCGACAATCAGGCCGTGGCCACCCTCCTGGCCACCAAACAGCGGGGACCGGACATGCCGGTGCCGGTGCTCGTCGGCTCCTGGGACACCATCCGCGGGCTCGTGCGCGAGTACCCGCCCATGACCGAATCGCTGGTCAAGGCGTTCTGGCCGGGTGGGCTGTCCATCGTCGTGCCGCAGGCGCCCTCGCTGCCGTGGAACCTCGGGGACACCCGCGGCACCGTCATGCTGCGCATGCCCCTGCACCCGGTGGCCATCGAGCTGCTCCGCGAGGTCGGCCCCATGGCCGTGTCCTCGGCGAACATCTCCGGCCACGAGCCGCCGACGACCGCCATCGCCGCCAAGCAGCAGCTGGGCAATGCGGTGTCGATCTATCTCGACGGGGGAGAAACGCCCGTCGGTAAGCCGTCGACGATCATCGACCTCTCCGGCCCCACCCCCTACCTCCTGCGCGAGGGGGCCCTGAGCGCCGAGCGCATCGGTGAGGTCATCGGCGTGGACCCCGAACTGCTGCGGACCCGCCCCTGACATGGGTGCCGGCGTCCCCCTCCGGGAACTCGGCCTGGTGATCCTCGTCGCGGCGGCGATCACCTACCTGGCCACGGGTGTCGTGCGCTCGGTCATGGTGCGTTCCGGCAAGGTCGCCGAGATCCGTCGGCGCGACGTGCACACCCAACCCACGCCCCGCCTCGGGGGAGTGGCGATGTTCTCCGGCTTCCTCGCCGCCGTCTTCCTGGCCAACCAGCTACCGGCGCTGACCAGGGGGTTCATGCCGATCACCCCGGAGATGAACGCCGTCATCTGGGCTGCGTTTGCCATCGTGCTCGTCGGCATCCTCGACGATCTCTACGACCTCGACGCCATCACCAAGCTCATCGGGCAGATCCTCGCCGCCATCGTCATGAGTGTGCTCGGCCTGTCGTGGACCCTGCTCTACCTGCCGCTCGGCGACGGCACCACCGTGGTCCTCGACCAGATCCAGGCGACCATCATCACCACCATCTTCACCGTGGCGCTGATGAACGCCATCAATTTCGTCGACGGTCTCGACGGGCTGGCGGCCGGGCTGGGCATGATCGCCGGGGCCGCGATCCTGCTGTTCTCGCTCACCGTCCTCCATGACCAGGGCGGCGCCGTCTCCGCCTACCCGCCCGCGATCATGGCGGCCGGGCTGGTCGGCGTGTGCCTGGGTTTCCTGCCCCACAACTTCGAGCCCTCCCGCATCTTCATGGGGGACTCCGGATCCCTGCTCATCGGCCTGCTGCTGGCCGCCTCCGCCACCTCCGCCTCCGGCAAGATCAACATGTCGCTCTACGGCACGGCCGACATCGTGGCGCTGATGAGCCCGATCATCGTCGTGGCCGCAGCCGTCTTCGTTCCTTTCCTGGACCTGGTCCTCGCGGTCGTGCGACGCCTGGCCAACGGCCAGTCACCCTTCGCCGCCGACAAGCTCCACCTGCACCACCGGCTGCTCTCGCTCGGCCACACCCACCGCCGCACCGTCCTCGTGCTCTACATGTGGGTCGGGGTCGTCGCCCTCGGGGCGGTGAGCTTCTCCATCGTGCCGGCCCGGGTGGCGTTGGCCGGGACCCTCATCCTCCTGGTGGTGGCCTTCCTGCTGACGCTGGTGCCGCTGCGCGCCGGCAAGCTGGGACGTCATGCGCGACCGACCCGGGTGGTCCTCCACACCGATCCCACGTCCGGGTAGGATCCGGGATCGTGACTACACCTGACACCACACCAGAACGCTCCGAGTACGACGATCCGCGCCGCCCGCTGCTGCGCGCCGTACGTTTCGGTTCCATCGCCCTGGTCATCCTCACGGTCATCTCCCTGGCCGTGTGGGGAGGCATGCGGGAGCTGCCCGGCATCTGGGGTGTCCTCATCGGCGCCGCGATCGGCGGCGGCTTCGTCCTCATGACCGCCGCCAGCGTCCTGTTCACCTCCTCGACGAACCCCGCCACCACCGGCGCGGTCGTCCTGGGCAGTTGGCTGCTCAAGATCGTCGTGCTCATCATCATCCTGGCCATCATCCGCGACATGGTCTTCTACGACCGCATGGCGCTGCTGGTCACCCTCGTCCTGGCGCTCGTGGTGGTGCTGGCCACCGAGGTGTGGGGTGTGATCACGGCGAAGGTGACCTACGTCAACTGACGGGGGCGTCGATAAGCAACAGGGGGAGAGTGACACCTCTCCGCCCGCTCACACGGAGAGCGGGCGGGGAGGTTGTCGTCATTTCGGGGGTGGGAGCGGGCGTATTCACCCCCGCCGCCAACACGTGTGACAGACCTTACATAGGTGGCCAAAAGGTGCAGTTACGGGCATTTTCGTCGGCTCTGGCGGCGTCGTCCCGGAAGGTATCGCGCCACGTCAGGAAACATATTCGGGGGCTAGGCGAGAATCCGGGATGACCCTGATAAACTCTCCTGCGGGTTACCCCGGCACGTTCGAGGTTCACCCCTGTCACCGCCCTCGCTGATGTGCGACGGAGTCCGAGGCGGTGCCGGTAAGAGTTTTTCAGACGTCCATCGCACCGTGTGGGAACTGACATTCCACACACGGCCCGAACACGGGAGAGAACGCTGAGCGTTACAACACTGGCCATGAGGGGCGAATTCCACGCACCCGCACTGGATCCTGAATTTTTCCCGGGGCAATACTACGGCCACATTCTGTTTGCGGATGTCGCAAACGGGTGGTTCGCACTGGACCGACTGATGCTCGTCAGAATTCTCATGACGATCCTTCTGGCGGTCCTTTTCCTTGTCGCCTTCCGGAGCCCCAAGCTGGTTCCGTCAGGCCTGCAGAACTTCGCAGAACTCGCACTGGATTTCGTCCGGGTGCACATCGCCGAGGACATCCTGGGCAAGAAGGAGGGCCGCCGGTTCCTGCCGGTCATCGCCACCATCTTCTTCGCCGTCCTGGCGTTCAACATCCCGACGATCATCCCGGGTCTGAACATCTCCCCGAACGCGCGAATCGGTTTCCCGATCGTCCTCGCACTGTTCGGTTATGTCGCCATGATCTACGCCGGCTCCAAGCGTTACGGCTTCGGCAAGTTCATGAAGTCCTCGGTGGTCATTCCCAACCTTCCGCCGGCACTGCACCTTCTGGTCGTGCCGATCGAGTTCTTCTCGACGTTCATCATGCGGCCGGTCACTCTCGCACTTCGTCTCATGGCGAACTTCCTCGCGGGACACCTCATCCTGGTTCTGCTGTACTCCGCCACGAACTTCTTCTTCTGGCAGCTGAACGGCTGGACCGCCATGTCTGGTGTGACCATGCTTGCCGCAATCGCGTTCACCCTCTACGAGTGCATCATCATCTTCCTGCAGGCGTACATTTTCGCTCTGCTGGTCGCGGTGTACATCGAGCTGTCGCTGCACGCGGACTCTCACTGACAAGCTGCGAACCCCACGCGGCCAACTGAATAACCCCACTTCAATCACCACCTGAAGTCCCGGTTGACAGGACCGGGCACCTAGAAAGGGAACGACTTTCATGAACGAGATCATCCTGGCTCAGGCAAACGAGACCACCTTCTCCGGCCTCGGCACCATCGGCTACGGCCTCGCAACCATCGGCCCGGGCCTGGGCATCGGCATCCTCGTCGGCAAGGCACTCGAGGGCATGGCTCGCCAGCCCGAGATGGCCGGCCAGCTGCGTACCACCATGTTCCTGGGCATCGCCTTCGTTGAGGCCCTGGCCCTCATCGGCCTGGTCGCCGGCTTCCTGTTCTAATTTCCGAGCGGAAACCACACCCCTTTAAGACTGGAGACTCATGACGAACGTCATTTACTACCTTGCGGCAGAGGCGGGTGAAACCCTCCCCCTGGAGGGCGAGAACTCTATCCTCCTGCCCAAGGCATACGACATCGTCTGGTCCATCATTCCGCTCGCAGTAATCCTGATCCTCTTCTGGAAGTTCGTTCTTCCGAAGTTCCAGGAGGTCCTGACTGAGCGTGAGGACCGGATCAAGGGTGGCATTCAGCGTGCCGAGGCCGCACAGGCCGAGGCTAAGGCCGCACTTGAGAAGTACAACGCACAGCTCGCCGAGGCCCGCGCCGAAGCAGCCGAGATCCGTGAGCAGGCCCGCGAGAAGGGCAAGCTCATCGAGGCTGACATGAAGGCACAGGCCACCGAGGAGAGCAACCGCATCATCGCATCCGGTGAGAAGCAGCTGCTGGCCCAGCGTGAGCAGGTCGTGGCAGAGCTTCGCCAGGAGATGGGACAGAACTCGATCAACCTCGCTGAGCGCCTGCTCGGTGGCGAGCTTTCCGACGCCACCAAGCGCTCCGGCACGATCGACAACTTCCTGTCCGACCTGGACACCGTGGCACCGGCAGGAAAGTGAGCGCCATGCACGCAGCGAGCCGCGAAGCACTAGCAACGGTCGAATCCCACCTGGACGGCATCGTCCACGGTGAGGGCGACGCCGTCGCCACCGCAGCCCAGACCGGAACCGAGCTTTTCGACGTCGTCGACGCCCTCGACCGCGACCGCACCCTGCGCGTCGCCGTCGCGGACCCGGCCTCGACGCCGGAACGTCGCACGGGTGTCATCCGGACCGTCTTCGGCGGCAAGGTCTCCGACAGCACCCTCTCGGTGCTCAACGAGGCCTCCGCCCAGCAGTGGTCCAACCCGCGCCAGTTCCGCACCGGTCTCGTCGAGCTCGGACGTCGCGCCCTTCTGCGCGCCGCCGAGAAGCAGGGCCAGCTGGGCCAGGTCGAGGACGAACTGTTCCGCCTGACCCGCGTGCTGGACCGTGAGGGCGAGCTGACCCAGCTCCTCTCCGACAAGGCAGCGGACCCGGCACGCAAGCGTGGCCTGCTCGCAAGTGTTCTGTACGGCAAGGTCACCATGATCACCGAGGCGCTCGCGCTGCAGGTCATCGGCCGCCCCGAGAAGAACCCTATCGACGACATCGCCAACCTGGTCAGCTCCGCAGCCACGCTGCAGGGCCGTTCCGTGGCACACGTCGTCTCTGCCGAGCAGCTGAACGAGGGCCAGCAGGCGGCGCTCGCCGACAAGCTGGGACGAATTTACGGTCGTGCGATGTCCATCCACTCTGAGGTTGACCCCAGCCTCCTCGGTGGCATGACCATCCGCGTCGACGACGAGATCATCGACGGAAGCCTGGCGGGCAAGCTCACCAGACTCCGCGCGAACCTCGCGTGAGACACGACTCAAGACTGAATAATAATATGCTGGAAGATACAACCGAGAGCAGGAAGAACATGGCGGAGCTGACGATCTCCTCCGATGAGATCCGTAGCGCGATAG
>NZ_JAUNRW010000176.1 GCF_030535495.1 Corynebacterium sp. | reverse complement strand
AGCGCGTTGAACTCCTCGATGCGGGCCTTGACGTCATGACGGGTGACGCGCTCCCGGTCCGCGATCGAGGCGAGGTCAACCCGGTCGATGACGGCCTCGTACGCCTCGATCGCCGCCGCCGGGATATCCACGCCCAGCTCCTGCTGCGCCTTCATCACGGCGATCCAGAGCTGACGCTCCAGGATGATCTTGTACTCCGGGCTCCACAGCTCAGTCAGCTCAGCGGAGGCGTAGCGGTTGGACAGGACGTTCGCGATCTTCTTCTTTTCAGCCACGCTGTTGATTATCGCATGAGGTCACGCGGGGGTGGCGTGGGTGCTATTCCGGCCCGCGCCGCACGTACTCGCCCAGGCGGCGGCACGCCTCGCGGGTCTCCTCCTCCGGGGCACACAGGGTCAACCGCACCCAGTGGTGGCCGTCGATGGGGTCGAAGTCCACGCCCGGCGCGAAGGCCACGCCGATCTCCTCGACGAGCTCGTGGCACCAGGCCTCGGAATCGTCGGTGACGTGGGCGACGTTGAGCCATAGGTAGAGCCCACCATCGGGATCTGCCATGGTGGGGAACCCGGCTTTGGGCAGCTCCTCGAGCAGCACCGCCCGGGCGGCGGCGTAGCGCTCGATGTGGGAGTCCAGCTCCGCCCGCGCCTGCTGACCGAAGGCCGCCCGGCCTCCGACCTGCGAGACCGCCGGGGCGCACAGCGCCAGGGAGGCCTGCAGGTTCTCGATCGGGGTGACCAGCTCATCCGGCACGATGAGCCAGCCCACGCGCCAGCCGGTCATGGAGAAGTACTTCGACAGGGTGCCCACCACGATCGCCCGGTCGGAGAACTCCCGAGCGGTGGCGAGGGGCCGACCGAAGGACATGCCGTGATAGTCCTCGTCGGAGATGAGCACCGCGTCGTTGACCTCGCACCAGCGCGCGATGCGCTCGAGTTCCGCCGGGTCGATGATGGTGCCGGAGGGGTTGCCCGGCGAGGTGACGATCACCGCCCGCGGCTTGTCCTCGTCCGGCAGCTCCTCGAGCATGGCGGCCGTCGGCTGGAAGCGGGTCGACTCATCGCAGACGAGGTTGACCACGCGCGCGCCCAGGGATTCGAGGATGTTGCGGTAGGCCGGGTAGCCGGGGCACGACAACGCGACGGTGTCACCGTGGTCGAGCACCGCCAGGAAGGAGGCGACGAAGCCGCCGGAGGACCCGGTGGTGATAACGACATTGTCGGCCGAGGTGGACACCCCGTAGGTCTGCGAGTGCCAGGCGGCGATGGTCTCCCGCAGATCGCGGTCGCCGATGACCTCGGTATAGCCCAGAGCGGAGGCGTGCAGGGAGTCCTCCACCGCCTCGAGCACCGGGGACGGGGCCCCCGTGGTGGGCTGACCGGCGCACAGCATGATGGTGTGCTTTCCCTCGCGGGCCCGCCGGTGGACGATGTCGAGCATCTGCATGACGCGGAAGGGCTGGACCTGCCCGCGTCGGCTGATCATGCCGTTCACAGGGAGATCCGTCCCTCCACGGCCGGCAGGGCGATGTCGCGGCGGTAGAAGGAGCCGTCGAGGGAGATCTGCTCGATGGTGGCGTAGGCGTCATCACGCGCGGCCTCCAGCGTGGCACCCACACCGACGATGTTGAGCACGCGACCACCGGCGGAGACCAGCTCGCCGGCGTCGTTGAGTCGGGTGCCGGCGTGGAGCACCTTGGACGGATCGGAGACGACGTCCCCGGAGATGACGCCACCGGTGACGGGTGCGGCCGGGTAGTTCTCGGCGGCCAGCACGACGGTCAGGGCGTAGGCGTCCTCCCACTCCAGCTCCGGGTGCTCGGCGAGGGTGCCGGAGGCGACGGCGTCAAGAAGCCCCGCCAGGGGAGTCTTGAGCAGCGCGAGGATCGGCTGGGTCTCCGGGTCGCCGAAACGGGCGTTGAACTCCACCACCCACGGGCCGTCGGCGTCCCAGGCCAGACCGGCGTAGAGCAGGCCGGAATAGGGGGTGCCGCGGCGGACCATCTCCTGTGCCACGGGGACACAGACCTCGTCGACGATGCGCTGCACTCCCTCGGCGGGCAGCCACGGCAGCGGGGTGTAGGCGCCCATGCCGCCGGTGTTGGGGCCCTCGTCGTTGTCGTGGGCGCGCTTGTGGTCCTGGGCCGGGATGAGCGGGACGACCGTCTCGCCGTCGACCAGGCAGAACAGGGAGACCTCGGGGCCGTTGAGGAAGGACTC
>NZ_JAUNRW010000175.1 GCF_030535495.1 Corynebacterium sp. | reverse complement strand
ACGTGAAGACGCACAAGATCCTCGAGATCGCCCGCCGCCAGATCGCCGCCGGGGCACTTGGACTGACAGTCGCCACCATCGGTGAGGCCGAGGTGTTCGCGGCCGAAAGCGACGACATCTTCATTGCCTACCCCGTGTGGGCCGATGAGCGCCTGCAGGCGCTGGCGCAGCGGGTGCGGCTGAGCGTGGGCTGCGATTCCCGGGAAGCGGCCGCCCGGCTGGTGGGTGCGGGAGTTGGCGTCCTCATCGAACTCGACTCCGGCCACCACCGCTCCGGGGTACCCGTCACCGCCCTGGAGGAACTCGCGCGCGGGATCCTCGACCTGGGGCTTGACCTGCGGGGAGTGTTCACCTTTCCCGGCCACTCGTATGCGCCGGGCGCACCGGAGCAGGCCGCGCGCGACGAGGATGAGGCGCTGGCTGCGGCGGAAAAGATTCTCCGCGGCCTGGGCGTGGAGAATCCGGTGCTCTCCGGGGGATCGACCCCCTCGGCCCGCTTCTCCCGGGTGGCCACCGAGCGCCGCCCCGGCGTCTACGTGTTCAACGACGCCCAGCAGCTGGAGTTGGGCACCTGCGACTGGTCGGAGATCGCACTCACGGTGGCCGCGCGGGTGGTCTCGCGCCGGGAGGATCTCCACCAGGTGATCGTCGACGCCGGCTCCAAGATCCTCGGCTCGGATCGCCCCGCCTGGGCCACCGGCTACGGGCGCATCCAGGGCTCACCGGAGGCCCGGATCAGCGCCCTGTCCGAACACCACGGCACGGTGGCGTGGCCGGCGGGGGAGCGGTTGCCGGAGATCGGCGACGAGCTCGCCGTGGTGCCCAATCACGTCTGCCTGGTGCTCAACCTCGTCGATGAGGTCGAGGTGGTCGCCGACGGGCAGGTGGTCGATCGGTGGCCGGTGGCGGCGCGGGGGAGGAACTAGTTGTTGCGCAGGTAATCGCCCAGGTAGGGCAGGCCGAAGTCCACGAGGCCGTGCCCGTTCGGGGTGATGAGACCGCGTTCGAGGAGGCGGCGTCGGTACGTGGACTGCTGATTCGGCGGAACACCCAGGGCCTGGGCGATGGCCCCGGTGGGGGCGGGGGTACCGAGCGAGACCATGGCGTCGAGGTACTCCCGCTCCCTGTCCGGCAGGCCACGGAGCGCAGGTTGGTGCACCTGCAGGCCGATACGCTCCCGGACCTGGGGGAGGGCGCGCTGCACGGATGCGTCGGTGATGGAGTCGTCTTTCGCGAACACCCAGGAAATCGATCCGACGACCTGAATGAGGTAGGCGTATCCGCGGCAGGCTGCCACGGCGCGGTCAAGAGCCGGATCGCTGAAGTGGCGTCCACCGGTCTGTGCCGTGGCCTGGAGGGTGGCCGCGACCTCATGATCGGGCAGCGGGCCCAGCTGGACGGGCATGGCGCGGCGGAGGAAGGTGGTGCCGGGGAGATCGAGGAGTTTCGCGATCTCGAAGGGAAGACCCGCCACGGAGAGCGCGACCGGAAGCTCGTCCCGCACCACATCCTGAATGGCGTCGCTGAGCAGGTGCAGGTCCTCCGGCGCGGCGGATTGCAGTTCGTCCAGCGTGAGCAGCAATCCGGAATCCTGTTCGGCCAGGAGGGTGCAGGCATCGCGAAGGCGGGTGCGGAGCGACTCCCGGGGTCGGTCGGAGGAGATTTCCGTGGTCAACGAACCGACGCCGGCAAGGGAGCCGCCCGTGATGGTGCGATGTGTCGACGATCGGCCGAGTTTCTGGAGCAGGCGGGGGAGACTGACATCCTTGAGCTCGCTGATGAGATCACGGGAAGCGGCGACGCGGATGACATGCCATCCGGCGTTCGCGGCCTCCTTCTCCAAGAGATTGAGCAGCACCGTCTTCCCCGCTCCGCGGGCCCCGCTGACGAGGGTGAAGCGGTATGGGGAGCCGGGCCCTTCGCGCAGGGCCATGCCCACGCTGGCCACGAGGCCGTCACGACCGGCCACGACGGCGGGAGTGGTGCCGAAACTGGGGCGGAAAGGATTCACGGAACCTCCTGTACGATTTGTACGATTCTAACCCACCTGTACGATTTGTACGATTTCAACTCCGCTGTACGATTTGTACGATTTCGCTCGGTCCCAGGAGTTACGCCCGATTTGATCATTTCCGCCCTGATCGATCAGGGCGAAAATGATCAGACCGGGCGGAAGAGCCATGACATAACCCACACCCCTTGCGCTTGACCCTGCGTCAACCGGCACACTGGACCCCGTGACCGAGTAC
>NZ_JAUNRW010000065.1 GCF_030535495.1 Corynebacterium sp. | reverse complement strand
GGCACCGCGATCTTCGTGGCGGAAAAGCGCTAGCCTGGCGGGTACCACAACCCATTAGGCAAGGAGAATGCGCGTGAACCTCAGCCCGGACATCACACCCGCCGGTGCCGGCTCCGTCTCGGACGGCACAATCCGCTTCGACCGCTCGCTGCCGGGTTCCGTCGAGGAGCTCTGGCAGGCCGTGACCGCCCGCGTCGACGGGGACACGGTCACCTACGACTTCGGGGAGGAGGGCCGCGCCACCGGCGAGGTCACCCACTCCGATCCGCCGCGCGCACTCGTGCACACCTGGAACTGGCCGGGCCTGCCCGAGTCCTCCGTCACCTGGAAGATCGGCGAGGGAAACATCCGCCTCACCCACGAAGGACTGGTGGGGGAAGAAGCGGTGGACTACGCCGTGGGCTGGCATCTCATCCTCGATGAGTTCGACGGAGTCGAGTCGGACCCGGCCGCCCTCCACGAGTACTACTCGACCCTGTGATGTACTGGCTCTTCGACATCGACGGCACCCTGGTGGATTCCACCCCGGCCGTCGAACGCGCCTGGCGCACGTGGGCCGCCGAGAACGATCTCGATGCCGAGGACATTCTCCGGGTCAGCCACGGTCGCCGCGCGAAGGACACGCTCGCGGACTTCATCGCACCCGAGCTTATCGACGCCGCCTACCACCGCCTCCTCGACCTCGAGATGGCGGACCTCGACTCGGTGGTGGCGTTGCCCGGGGCGCGCGAACTACTGGAGTCCCTGCCCCGCAATCGCTGGGCGGCAGTGACCTCCGGTGGGCGGAAACTGATGACGGCACGCCTGCGGGCCGCCGGTCTGCCGGTGCCGGAGGTCCTCGTCACCGCGGAGGACGTCGAGGTGGGCAAGCCCGATCCCGCCGGTTACCTGCTGGCTGCGCACCGCCTGGGGGCGGATCCTTCCGAGTGTCTCGTCGTCGAGGACGCCCCCGCCGGGCTCGAGGCGGGCAGGCGGGCCGGTTGCAGTGTCGTCGCGGTGGCCACCTCCCACTCCCTGGAGCAACTCGCCGGGTTCGAGGTCATCCCTGATCTGACGGCCCTGAATCCCTGACCTTGGCTTCGGCGAGGCTGTCCAGGAGATGGCGGGCATTGGCCGGGGAACGCATGAGATGGACAGTTTCCAGGAGTGACTCGTACCCACCCCTGGACATCAGTACGGCGTCTCCGCGGCGAGACGAGATCTCGACGACCGAATCATCGTCATTCACCTGAGTGATGAGGCGAAGAAAGCGCCTTCGTGCCTCACTGACGGGAATAGCCATCAGTGCGCCGCCTCATCCCAGTTCTCCCCGGCCCCGGCGGAGACCTCCAGCGGGACGCGCAGGGTGATGGCCGAGTCCATCTCGCGCTCGAGGATCTCGCGCACCTGCTCGAGCTCCCCGGGGGCGACCTCGACGACGAGTTCGTCGTGGACCTGGAGGAGGACGCGGGAGGTGACGCCGGCGTCGATAAGCGCGCGGTCGACGCGGATCATGGCGACCTTGATGATGTCGGCCGCCGTGCCCTGGATCGGCGCGTTGAGCGCGGCGCGCTCGGCGTTCTCGCGGGCGACGCGGTTGTCGGAGGTCAGTTCCGGCAGGTAGCGGCGGCGCCCGAAGAGGGTCGAGGTGTAGCCGTCCTTCCGTGCCTTCTCCACGACCTCCGCCAGGTAGCGCTTCACGCCGCCGAAACGCTCGAAGTAGTTCTCCATGATGCCCTTCGCCTCCCCGGCGGGGATGGACAGCTGCTGGCTCAGGCCGAAGGCGGAGAGCCCGTAGACGAGGCCGTAGGACATGGCCTTGACGCGACGGCGCAGCTCCGGGGTGACCTGGTCGATGGGAACGTCGAAGACGCGGGAACCGACGTAATTGTGCAGGTCCTCGCCCTGCTGGTAGGCCTCGATGAGCCCCGGGTCCTCGGAGAGGTGCGCCATGACGCGCATCTCGATCTGGGAGTAGTCGGCGGTGAGCAGGCACTCGTAACCCTGGCCGACGACGAAGGCGGAACGGATCTTGCGCCCCGCCGGGGTGCGCACCGGGATGTTCTGCAGGTTCGGATCGGTCGAGCTCAGCCGCCCGGTGGAGGCGACGGTCTGGTTGAAGGTGGTGTGGATGCGCCCGTCCGGCTGCACCGTCTTGATCAGGCCCTCGAGGGTGGTCTTCATCTTCTGGTACTCGCGGTGGGCGAGGAGATGATCCAGGAAGGGATGCGGATTCTTCGCGGCCAGCCCCTCGATCTCGGAGGCGGCGGTGGAATACCCGGTCTTGGTCTTCTTCGTCTTGGGCATGCCGAAGGTGTCGAAGAGCACCACCTGCAGCTGCTTCGGGCTGGAGAGGTTGAGGTTCGGGTCCCCGGCGAGCTCTCGCGCGGCCGCCTCCTCCTCCTTGACCTGCTCGATGAAGGTGGCCAGCTGCTCCTCGAGCGTATCGACATCCACCGCGATACCCGTCGCCTCCATCCTGGCGAGAATGCCCGCCAGCGGCAGCTCCAGGTCCGCGTAGAGCTCGTAGGCTGCGATGTCCTGCAGCCGGGCGGTGAGTTCCTCGGCGAGTTCCAGCACGGCTGCCGCGGAATCCACCAGCGAGGTGTCCCCGAGCAGGGAGAGTTGCCCCTCCGGCTCGCTGAGCTGGCGCTGCAGGTGCCGCTGGTAGATGTCCTTGAGCTCGTAGGTACGCTGCCCGGGACGCAGCAGGTAGGCCGCGATGGCGGTGTCGTGGGTGACCCCGGTGAGCTCCATGCCGCGCCCGGCGAACATGTGGAACGCGGCCTTCGACTCGTGCAGGTACTTCGGGTCCTGGGAGGCCAGCCACGTGGCCAGGGCCTTCTCGTCCTCCGGGGTGAGCTCGGCCATCTCGGCGCTCACCGCGTGCCGTTGCTGATCGACGATCGCCACCGCCCGCGCATCTCCCCTGTTCGGGGAACCGTCGCCGACGACATACATCGCCAGGCCCTGACCCGCGCGGGCGGGCAGCCACTCGGACAGCGGGGTGTGGTCCACGGTGAGCTCGGCAAGCTCCTGGGTGGGCTCCTCGACGGCACCCTCGGTGGGCACGGCGGCGAGGATCCGCTCGCGGAGGTTGGCGCCGAACTGGAGGTCATCGAAACGCGCGGCGACCTTCGCCACGTCGGCGGCGCGCAGCGTGAGATCATCCGGGCCCACCGGCAGTTCCATGTCGGTGAGCATGTGGGTGAGCTGTCGATTGAGCCGGACCTGGTCCAGGCGCTCACGGAAGCTGGTGCCGGCCTTGCCCTTGATGTCCTCGGCGTGCTCGAGGAGATTGTCCAGGGTGCCGTACTGCTGGATCCACTTGGTGGCGGTCTTCTCCCCCACGCCCGGGATGTTCGGCAGGTTGTCGGACGGGTCGCCGCGCAGCGCCGCGAAGTCCGGGTACTGGGCGGGGGTGAGACCGTACTTCTCCTCCACGGCCGCAGGCGTGAAGCGGTGCAGGGTGGACACGCCGCGCATGGGATAGAGGACGGTGACATCATCATTGACCAGCTGCAGGTAGTCACGGTCACCGGTGATGATGAGGGTCTCGAAACCGAGCGGGGTGGCGGCGGTGGTCAGGGTGGCCAGAATGTCGTCGGCCTCGTAGTTGGGCATGCTCAGCGTCTGGATGCCGAGATCACCCAGCACCTCCTGCAGGATGTCGACCTGCCCCTTGAACTCCGGCGGGGAGGCCTCACGCTGGGCTTTGTAGTCCGGGAACATCTCCGTGCGGAAGGTCTGACGCCCGACGTCGAAGGCCACGGCGACGTGCGTGGGCTGCTCCTCGGCGAGGATGTTCGCCAGCATGGAGAGGAAACCGTAGACAGCGTTGGTGTGCTGACCACCGGTCGTCGAGAAGTTCTCGGCGGGCAGGGCATAGAAGGCGCGGAAGGCCATCGAATGCCCGTCGATGAGCAGAAGGCGGTTGTTCTCAGTCACGCCTTCCAAGTGTAGCCAGGGGGATTGTCTGCGCGGGCCGCGCATGGATTACACTGATCCGGCACGCCCTCGTAGCCCAATTGGCAGAGGCAACGGATTCAAAACCCGTTCAGTGTG
This sequence comes from Corynebacterium sp., assembly GCF_030535495.1. GTDB lineage: Bacteria > Actinomycetota > Actinomycetes > Mycobacteriales > Mycobacteriaceae > Corynebacterium. Next base: position 8,551 of record NZ_JAUNRW010000065.1, on the reverse strand, counting down.
GGTTCGAGTCCCACCGAGGGCACCATTTCCCGGGGACTTACGCCTCGAGGGCTGCGGCGTTGTTGCGCGCCAGGGCCTCCGCCCCCAGATCAGTCGGGTGCAGGGCCATCTCGAAGGGCGGGCTGGTGAAGTCGACCAGCCCGGCGACGTAGCGTTCGTGGTCCGGGGCGCAGGTGTGATGACCTGCGGTAAGCGCATAGTTGTCCACGAAATCCAGGCCGTGGCGTTGGGCCCCGGCGCGTTGCATGTCGCGGATGGCCGTCTCCAGCTGCTGCCCCGGGAAGGGGATACCGAGGGGTGTTCCGGGAATGGTGTGGAGCAGGCACAGGGTGCGGCCGTCGGTGATCTGCGGGAGACCAGTGACGATGACCCGTGCGTCGGGCGCCGCGCTGCGGATGGCCTCCACGGCCTGTCCGAGATGATCGCTGAAACGATCCTGCATGGCGTCGCGGTCGCTGGAACGGGCCCCTTCCCGGTAGCCGTAGTTGCTGTAGTCATTGCCACCGACAGCGAGCAGCACCGCGCTCACTCCGGGGTGGAGATGACGGTCGTTGACGGCGGCGTCGATACGCTCGAGCACGCTGCGCGAGGTCTCCCCGTTGCACGACAGGTCGGTGACCTCCCGACCGGTGTTCGCCGCCAGGCGGCGCGGCCAGTTGTCCGGTGACTGCAGGCACCCGGTTCCGCCGCGGGGGTAGTCGGCGGGAACGAGCTGGGTCGAGCCCTCCCTGTCCTTGGCGAAGTTGAGGAACTGGTCCGGCGACGCGACATAGGAGTCCCCGAAGACGACGACCGGGCCCGTCGCCGCCGACGCGGTCGGGACGGCGGTCATGAGGGCAGCTGCCCATCCGGCAGCAAACAAGAGGTTGAACCTGCGCACGATCTCCAGCGTGCCACACGGTTACCGCACATTCGGCACCGTCGGCTCTTAAAGTAGGACCCATGGTCGAAGTACGCATTCACGGACGAGGCGGACAGGGCGTGGTCACCGCCTCCGACCTCATAGCGATGGCCGCCTTCGAGGAGGGTCGCCACGCGCAGGCGTTCCCCTCCTTCGGGTCGGAGAGAACCGGCGCGCCCGTGGTGGCGTACTGCCGGATCAGTGACACCCCGATCCGCACCCGCGAGCCGGTGCTGGCCCCGGACCTGGTGGTGGTGCAGGACCGCACGCTGCTGCCGATTCTCAACGTCTTCTCCGGGTTGGCGGACGACGGCTACGTGCTCATCAACTCCTCGAAGCGCAGCGCGGAACTGGGCCTGTCGGATCTCCAAGCGCGGCAGCCGGCGGGCCACTTCATGACGATCCCGGCCACCGACCTCGCCCGCGAGTACACCGGGCGCACCGTTCCCAATGCGGTCCTGCTCGGTGGTGTGGCGGCACTGACCGGCCTGTACCGGATGGAGTCGGTCTCGCACGCGATCATGGCGCGTTTCCCCGGCAAGGTGGGAGAAATGAACGTCGCCGCCGCCCAGGCCGCCTATGACCTGGTCATCTCGAAGCAGCAGGAGTCGAAGGAGTCAGCCCATGCTTAAGCAGATCGAAGGGTCCCAGGCGGTCGCCCAGGCAGTCGCGGCGTGCCGCCCGGAGGTCATCTGCGCGTACCCCATCTCCCCGCAGACCCACATCGTCGAGGCGCTGTCCGCCATGTGGAAGAAGGGCGAGTTGGGCACGTGCGAGTACGTCAACGTGGAGAGCGAGTTCTCCGCGATGTCGGCCTCCATCGGGGCGTCCGCCGCCGGCGCGCGTTCGTACACGGCCACGGCCTCCCAGGGCCTGCTGTTCATGGTGGAGGCGGTCTACAACGCCTCGGGCCTGGGGCTGCCGATCGTCATGACGGTGGCCAACCGCGCCATCGGTTCCCCGATCAACATCTGGAACGACCAGACCGACTCGATGTCCCAGCGTGACTCGGGATGGTTGCAGCTCTACGCCATCGACAACCAGGAGGCCGCCGACCTGCACGTGCAGGCCTTCAAGATCGCCGAGGAACTCTCCCTGCCGGTGATGGTGTGCATGGACGGTTTCATCCTCACCCACGCGATGGAGCAGGTGGACATCCCGGAACGCGCGGACGTCGATACGTTCCTTCCGCCCTACGAGCCGCGCCAGGTCCTCGATCCGGCCGCGCCGATCTCCATCGGCGCCATGGTCGGCCCCGAGGCCTTCACCGAGGTCCGCTACCTGGCCCACCACAAGCAGCTGCAGGCCCTCGACGTCATCCCGCGCGTGAGCGGGGAGTTCCGGGAGATCTTCGGCCGCGACTCCGGCGGGCTCATGCACCACTACCGGACCGAGGACGCCGAGACCATCATCGTCTGCCTGGGCTCGGTGACGGGCACCCTGCGCGACGTCGTGGACGAACGGCGCGGGAACGGGGAGAAGATCGGCGTCCTCTCGCTGGTGTCCTTCCGCCCCTTCCCGTCTGCGGCCGTGCGCGAGGCGCTGAGCACCTGCACCCGCTTCATCGTGCTGGAGAAGGCGTTCTCCGTCGGCATCGGCGGCATCGTCTCCTCCCACTGCCGCGCGGCGATGCGAGGTAAGCGCTTCATCTGTCACGAGCTCATCGCGGGCCTCGGCGGGCGCGACATCACCAAGGCCTCCCTGCACGCCTACCTCGACCGCGCGGTCGTCGACGACGTGGAGGACACCACCTTCCTCGACCTCGACCAGGAGCTTGTCGACGCCGAACTCGCCCGCGAGACCACCCACCGCCGCTCAGGCGCCATCCCGGAGAACATGCTCCGTGACCTGGCCGCCAGGGAGAACTGACCATGTCTGATTTCCGCTACACCACCGCGCTGCCCATGCCCAGCTTCCCCGCCACCGAGATCCCCGGCGACGAGGAGACGAAGTTCTACCAGGTGGGGTCGTTCGCCATCGGCAACCGCCTCATCGAGGACAAGCTGGCGTCGATCCAGTCCGGCCCGGAGCGTTTCAATTCTCTGACCTCCGGGCACCGCGCCTGCCAGGGCTGCGGCGAGGCGCTGGGCGCCCGTTACGCCCTCGACGCCGCGGTGGCGGCCACCGACGGCCAGCTCATCGCCTGCAACGCCACCGGCTGCCTCGAGGTCTTCTCCACGCCCTACCCGGAGACCTCGTGGAACCTGCCGTGGATCCACTCCCTGTTCGGCAACGCCCCGGCGGTGGCCACGGGCGTGGCGGCGGCGCTGAAGGCCAAGGGACGCGAGGACGTCCGCGTCATCGCCCAGGGTGGTGACGGCGGCACGGTCGACATCGGTTTCGGACCGCTGTCCGGCATGTTCGAGCGTAACGACGACGTCCTCTACATCTGCTACGACAACGAGGCGTACATGAACACCGGTGTCCAACGTTCCGGTGCCACTCCCCCGGCGGCCCGCACGGCCACCACCCAGCCGGTGGGCGCGGAGCCGGGCAACGTCTTCGGCCAGGGCAAGAACCTGCCGCGGATCGCCATGGCGCACGAGATTCCCTACGTCGCCACCGCCACGGTCGCCGACCTGCACGACCTGGAGTACAAGGTCTCCCGCGCCATGGAGCTCCGCGGGGCCCGCTACCTGCATGTCTTCGTGCCCTGCCCCCTGGGCTGGGGCTCGGCGTCGAAGGACACCATCAAGCTCGCCCGCCTGGCCACCCAGACCGGGCTGTTCCCCGTCTTCGAGGCCGAGTACGGCGACATCACCTCGGTGAAGAAGATCCGCCGTCCGGCACCGGTCGAGGACTACCTCAAGCTGCAGCGTCGATACGCGCATCTGTTCAAGCCCGGCGCGGACACCGCCGTCATCGAGCGCCTGCAGCGTCTGGCGGAGCGCAACATCCGCCGCTACAACCTCATCGACGAGGAATCCCTCGATGAGTTCGTCACGTTCGAAGGAGACGACAAGTGAGCACCGCCAACCTGGGCATGCCCTTCGCCATCACCCTGCAGACCGGTTCCTCGCTGGCCAACAAGACCGGCTCCTGGCGCAGCGAACGTCCCGTCTACGTCGACCTTCTGCCGCCCTGCAACAAGGCCTGCCCCGCGGGTGAGAACATCCAGGGCTGGCTGTACCACGCGGAGGAGGGTGACTATGAGGCCGCCTGGCGCGAGATCATGGTGAACAATCCTCTGCCGGCCGTCATGGGTCGCGTCTGCTACCACACCTGTCAGACCGCCTGTAACCGTGCGGAGGTCGACGAGGCTGTCGGCATCAACGCCATCGAGCGCTTCCTCGGTGACCGCGCCATCGAGGAGGGATGGCAGGTCGAGCCCCTCATGGACCCCTCGGGCAAGAAGGTCCTCGTCGTCGGTTCCGGCCCTTCCGGCCTGTCCGCCGCCTATCACCTGGCGCGCCTGGGCCATGAGGTCACCGTCCGCGACCAGGGAGAGAAGCCGGGTGGCATGATGCGCTACGGCATCCCCTCCTACCGCCTCCCGAGGCACATTCTCGACGCCGAGATCGCCCGCATCGCCGCCCTCGGCGTCACCTTCGAGCAGGGTGTCACCGTCTCGGACGTCGACGCCGAACTCGAGCTTTTCGACGCCGTCTTCACCGCCGTCGGTGCCCAACTCGGGCGCAACGTGGAGGTTCCCGCCGGGTCCGCCGCCTCCATCATGAACGCGGTCGACCTGCTGCGCGACACCGAGGCCGGTGCGGTGCCCCTGCTGGGCCGTCGCGTCGTGGTCTACGGCGGCGGCAACACCGCGGTGGATGCCGCCCGTACTGCCCGCCGCCTGGGCGCCACGGAATCGGTCATCCTCTACCGCCGCACCCGCGATCGCATGACCGCCCACGACTCCGAGGTCATGGAGGCCGAGGAGGAGGGCATCACCATGCGCTGGCTGTCCACCGTCAACCACGTCGACGAGGGCACGATCACCATCGAGAAGATGGCCATCGACGCCGACGGTAACCTCACCCCCACCGGTGAGTACGAGGACCTGGCGGCTGACTCACTGGTCATGGCTCTGGGGCAGGAATCCGATCTCAGCCTGCTGGAGCGCACCGAGGGTGTGGAGATCATCCGCGGGGTGGTCACCGTCGACGAGCAGATGATGACCGGCCGCGCAGGTGTGTTCGCCGGCGGTGACATGGTGCCCAGTGAGAAGAACGTCACCGTCGCCATCGGCCACGGCAAGAAGGCGGCCCGCTACATCGACGGGTGGTTGCGCGGTAAGGCCTACACCCCGGCGGTCAAGCCGGGTGACGCGACCCTCGACCGCATGGAGACCTGGTACTACTCGGAGGCCCCGCACCAGGTGCGCGAACGCCTCGAGGGGGCGCGCCGCGCCTCCACCTTCGACGAGGTGGTCCGGGGACTCGACGCCGACTCCGCGCTGCTGGAGGCCCGCCGCTGCATGTCGTGTGGCAACTGCTTCGGATGCGACAACTGCTTCGGGGTGTGCCCGGACAATGCGGTGACCAAGCTCGCCGCCGGTGAGTACGAGTTCAAGTACGACTACTGCAAGGGCTGCGGAATCTGCGCCGAGGAGTGCCCCTGTGGTGCGATCTCCATGATCCCCGAGGAGAACTGATGTGAGCGGCACCATCCTCCGGGCTGTCACGTCCTGCCCGGGGTGGTGCCGTAATGTGAGTGGCCATGACGACCACCCATCATTACCCCGCCAAGACGCCGCGCACCCCGTTGCACGTCCTGGCGAATGTCATCCGTGGCGGACTCATCGGCATGGCGGAACTCGTGCCGGGTATCTCCGGAGGCACCGTCGCACTCGTCGTCGGAATCTACGAGCGCGCCCTCAACACCGGTAACCAGCTGCTGCGCCGTGAGTTCCGGCGCGTCGACTGGGCCTTCCTCATCGCCATCGGTGTGGGCATGGTGCTGACCGTGTTCACCCTGTCCACGGTGCTGCACAACTTCGTGGAGAACTCCCCGGAGTACGCGCGCGCCCTGTTCCTGGGCATGGTCGCCGTCTCCATCTGGGTGCCACTGGCCATGATGGATCCCCGCGACCTGCGCCGCCGGGCCGGAATGGTGGTCCCGCTCTTCCTGGTTGCCGCAGCCGTCGGCTTCCTGGGCACCAGCTTCGTCTCCGCCCCGCGGGAGGATCCCTCCCTGCTCATCGTCTTCGTGGCGGCCGCTGTCGCCGTCTGTGCACTGGTGCTGCCGGGCATCTCGGGTTCCTACATGCTCCTGGCCGTGGGCCTGTACTCCCCGATCATGGGCTCGCTGTCCAACCGCGAGTGGCCGGTGATCTTCACCTTCATGGCCGGTGCCCTGGTCGGTATCGCCCTGTTCGTCAAGATCCTCACCTGGGCCCTGGAGAACCACCGCACCGTGACGCTCACGCTCATGGCCGGTCTCATGCTGGGATCGCTGCGCTCCCTGTGGCCGTGGCAGTCCGGCGACGCCGATCTGCTGCCCCCGGGTGACAACGTCCTCGCCGTCGTCGGACTCATCGCCCTCGGTGGCGGTGTCGTCGCCACCTTCATCATCGCCGACCGGGTGGCCAACACCCGCCGCGAGTCCGAGATCGTCGCCACCGAGCAGCCGGCATAATGCGCGGCCGGACACTGCTGGCGGCGGTGACGGTCGTGGCGTCGATAAGCATCTCGGGCTGCGTCACCAACGTCGAGGACGGCCACCCCGAGGGCTGGGAGCCGATCATCCCCGCCGAGGTTCCCGAGATCGCCGCGCTGGTACCGGAGTCGGTGGCGGCCGACGGCGTGCTGGACGGCGGCACCAATCCGCCGTTCGCCCCGTTCGAACTGAAGGATTCCGACGGCTCCATCATCGGCCTGGAGATGGATCTCGCGGCGGCCACGGCCGCGGTGATGGGCCTGGAGTTCCGCGCGGTGGAGCAGGATTTCGCCATGATCCTGCCCGCCGTCCAGGCCGGCACCCTCGACGCGGGAACCTCCGGGTTCACCGACAATGAGGAGCGGCGGGCGAACTTCGACTTCGTCAATTTCCTCTACGCCGGAATCCAGTGGGCGCAGCCGACAGGTGAGCCGGTGGACCCGAACCACGCCTGCGGGCTGACCGTCGCCGTCCAGCGCACCACCGTCTCCGAGACCGATGACGTGCGCCCCAAGTCGGCGGCCTGTGAGGAGGCGGGCGAGGAACCCATCACCGTCCTGTCCTACGACACCTCCGACAACGCTGCCCTGGCCGCGCTCATGGGGCGTGCCGACGCACTGTCGGCGGACTCCCCCGTCACCGCCTGGGCCGTCGAGCGTTCCGAGGGCGGACTGGAGCTGACCGGCGACATGTTCGACGCCGCCCCCTACGGCTGGGCCGTGCCGAAGGACTCCCCCCTCGGCCCGGCGATGGCGGCCGCGCTGCAGCACCTCATCGACACCGGCGACTACGAGCGCATCCTCGCCCAGTGGGGCGTGACCACCGGTCTCATCGACCGCGCCATGATCAACGAGAAGGAGATCGCATGAGCACCCCCGCTCCCATCCAGGCGAAACCGCTGCGGCACCCGGGCCGCTGGGTCCTCGCCACGATCGTGCTGGCGCTGTTCGCGTGGTTCGTCATCGGCGCGCTGCGCAACGAGGCCTACGGCTGGGACACCTACCGCGCCTACCTCTTCGACACCCGCGTGGCCACCGCCGCCCTGCACACCCTGGCGCTGACGGTGCTGGCCATGCTCATCGGCGTGGTGCTCGGTGCGACGCTGGCCGTCATGCGCATGTCCCCGAACCCGGTGCTGCGGGGCGTGGCCTGGGTGTACCTGTGGGTGTTCCGCGGCACGCCGGTCTATGTCCAGCTGGTCTTCTGGGGCCTGCTCGGCTCGCTGTACCAGTCCATCAACGTCGGCTTCGCGGAGATCGACCTGCAGACCATGCTGCAGAACGCCTTCCTCCTCGCGGTCCTCGGCCTGGGCCTCAACGAGGCCGCCTACATGGCCGAGATCGTCCGCTCTGGCATCTCCTCGGTTCCCGAGGGCCAGATGGAGGCCTCCAAGGCCCTCGGTATGAGCTGGACCATGACGATGCGGCGAACCGTCATGCCGCAGGCCATGCGCATCATCATCCCGCCGACGGGCAATGAGCTCATCTCCATGCTCAAGACGACCTCACTCGTGGTGGCCGTGCCCTACACGCTCGAGCTCTACGGCCGTTCCATGGACATCGCCGCCGCCCTCTTCGACCCGGTGCCCATGCTGCTGGTGGCCGCCACCTGGTACCTGGCCGTCACCTCCCTGCTCATGGTGGGCCAGCACTACCTGGAGAAGCACTTCGAGAAGGGTGCCCGCCGCGAACTCACCGCCCGCCAGCTGGCGGCACTGGCCGATGCCGAAGGTACAGTCCCCGGCAACGTCTCGGTTGTGAAGGAGAACTGACATGACCAACCTCATGATCGACGCACAGCAGGTGTGCAAGTCCTTCGGCTCCCTCGAGGTGCTCAAGGGCATCGACCTGCAGGTCCCCCACGGTGAGGTCACCTGCCTCATCGGCCCCTCCGGCTCCGGCAAGTCGACCTTCCTGCGGTGCGTCAACCACCTGGAGAAGGTCACCGCCGGGCGTCTCTACGTCGACGGCGATCTCATCGGATACCGCGAACGCGAGGGCGTGCTGCACGAGATCTCCGAGAAGGACGCCGCCCGCCAGCGCGCGGACATCG
>NZ_JAUNRW010000174.1 GCF_030535495.1 Corynebacterium sp. | reverse complement strand
GCCGCGCAGGGCGGCGAGCATCTCAGCTACCTTCATGCCCCGGACGATAAACCGGAAACAACCACTCGTCGATAAGCAAGCAAGCCGTCCTGTGGATAACTCGGGTTATCCACAGAAACCGCCCCTCCACCGACTCTGCCGGTTGACGTAGAGTCGGATCCATGAGTGAAGTGAAGCCTCGTCGTATCGTCGTCGGTGTGGCCGGGGGAATCGCCGCCTACAAGGCGTGTCACCTGGTGCGCGACCTCAAGGAGGCCGGTGACGATGTCCGCGTGGTGCCCACCCCGAGCGCGCTCAATTTCGTCGGCGCCGCCACCTTCGAGGCGCTGAGCGGGCATCCGGTGTCCACCACCGTCTTCGACGCGGTCGACGAGGTGCAGCACGTGCGCATCGGCCAGGAGGCGGACGCGGTGGTCATCGCGCCGGCGACGGCTGATGTCATCGCGCGTCTGGTGGCCGGACGAGCCGATGACCTGCTCACCGCGACGGTGCTGGTGGCGACCTGCCCGGTCATCGTCGTGCCGGCCATGCACACCGAGATGTGGTGGAACCCCGCCACGCAGGCGAACGTGGCCACCCTGCGCGAGCGCGGGGTCATCGTCCTGGAACCGGCCCACGGGCGTCTGACGGGCAAGGACACCGGGCCGGGGCGCCTGCCGGAGCCGGAGCAGATCGCCGAGCTCACCCGGGCCATCCTCGACGGAGCCGATCTTACGCCGAACTGGCAGGGAAGGAAGGTCCTCATCACCGCGGGTGGCACGCAGGAGAATCTGGATCCGGTGCGTTTTCTGGGCAACCGGTCCTCGGGCAGGCAGGGTTTCGCCCTCGCGGAGATCGCCGCCCACCGGGGCGCGCAGGTGACCATCGTGGCGGGGGACACGGATGATCTGCCGACGCCGTCGGGCGCGCGCGTCGAGAAGGTGGTCAGCGCCCGGGAGATGGGGCAGCGGGTCGCTGAACTGGCCCCGGACCAGGACGTCATCATCATGGCGGCGGCCGTCGCCGACTTCCGGCCCGCCCACCAGGCAGGCTCGAAGATGAAGAAGGGGCGCGATGAGGATGCCCTGATGACGGTGGAGCTCGTCGAGAACCCGGATATTCTGGCCACCACGGTGCGGGAGCGGCAGGGCGAGACCATCATCGTCGGGTTCGCCGCCGAGACCGGTGACGAGCACACCTCGGCGCTCGACCACGCGCGCGCGAAACTGCAGCGCAAGGGCTGTGATCTGCTCATGGCCAACGAGGTGGGCGAGGGCAAGGTCTTCGGCCAGACCCGCAACGAGGGGTGGCTGCTGAGCCAGGACGGCTCGGTCGAGGAGATCCCCGCCGGGTCCAAGTATGTGGTGGCGGCGAGGATTCTGGTGGGCGTCGATAAGCTGCGCAATTGACGGTTGCAGACAGCTTGGTCTATATTGGGCGATCGTATCGTTGATTAACGCCGAAAAGGATTCTGCCCGTGTCTGACAACCCCGCCACCACGCAGGTGGCCTTCGACAAGCCCGCCACCATCCGACTGTTCACCTCCGAATCGGTCACGGAGGGGCACCCGGACAAGATCTGTGACGCCATCTCCGACACCATCCTCGACGCCATGCTGGAGCAGGATCCGCACGCCCGCGTGGCGGTGGAGACCCTGGTGACCACCGGCCAGGTACACGTGGTCGGCGAGGTGCGTACCTCCGGTTACGTCGAGATCCCGCAGCTGGTGCGCCGCACCCTCGTCGACATCGGATTCACCTCCTCCGAGGTCGGCTTCGACGGCACCACCTGTGGCGTCAACATCGCCATCGGTGAGCAGTCCCCGGAGATCGGCCACGGCGTGGACACCTCCCACGAGTTCCGTTCCGGCGACGAGGGCGACGAAGACGACCGCGCCGGCGCCGGCGACCAGGGCCTCATGTTCGGCTACGCCAGCAACGAGACCCCGGAGTACATGCCGCTGCCCATCGCCGTGGCCCACCGCCTGGCCCGCCGCCTCACCGAGGTGCGCAAGGAGGGCATCGTCGCGCACCTGCGCCCGGACGGCAAGACGCAGGTCACCTTCGCCTACGACGCCGACGACCGCCCGGTGGCCCTGGACACCGTCGTCATCTCCACCCAGCATGACCCGGACATCTCCCAGGAGTGGCTCGCCGCGCAGCTGCGCGAGCACGTCCTCGACTTCGTGGTCGCCGACGCGGGACTGGCCGACATGGTCACCGACGAACTCACCCTGCTGGTCAACCCCTCCGGATCCTTCATCCTCGGCGGGCCGATGGGCGATGCGGGCCTGACGGGCCGCAAGATCATCGTCGACACCTACGGCGGCATGGCCCGCCACGGCGG
>NZ_JAUNRW010000064.1 GCF_030535495.1 Corynebacterium sp. | reverse complement strand
GGAAGGCTGGGAAGTGACGGTTGACCCGACCACCGGCACCACCACGGTGACCCCGCCGGCTGATGCGCAGCCCGGTGACCTGATCCAGGTTCCGGTTGTCGTTACCTACCCGGATGGTTCCACTGACGATGCCACCGTTCCGGTGACTGTCGGTGCTCCGGATGAGGTTCCGACCGAGGCCGATGACAACACTCCGGGTTACAACCCGGGCCGGACCAACCCGGGTATCCCGGTGGATGTTCCGCAGACCGGTGACACCGAGCTGCCGGACGGTACCGAGTTCACCCTCCCGGAGGGCTACACCCCGCCGGAAGGCTGGGAAGTGACGGTTGACCCGACCACCGGCACCACCACGGTGACCCCGCCGTCTGATGCGCAGCCGGGTGACCTGATCCAGGTTCCGATAGTCGTTACCTACCCGGACGGTTCCACCGATGACGCCACCGTTCCGGTGACTGTCGGTACCCCGGGTGATGTGACCACCCAGGCTGATGACAACAACCCGGCGTACGACCCGGGTGATACCGTTCCAGGCATCGCTGTCGACCTTCCGCAGACCGGTGACACCGACATGCCGGACGGCACCGAGTACACCCTGCCGGAGGACTACACCCCGCCGACCGGTTGGGAGGTGGTGGTCGATCCGACCACCGGCACCGTGACCATCACGCCGCCGGCTGCTGCCCAGCCCGGGGACTCCATCATCGTCCCGGTCCTGGTGACCTACCCGGACGACTCGAGCGAGCAGACTCCGGCTCAGGTCATCGTGACTGGCGGCGACGCTGCGGATTTCCAGCCGGTGTACGAATCGGTCCAGGTCATCCAGGATGGCCCGGCTGTTATCGCTGGCCCGCCGGCAGGTGATCAGCCGGCTGGCACTACCTACGCTCCGGCCGACGGCACCCAGGATTGGGCGAGCGTCAACCCGGATGGCACGGTTTCCGTGCAGGTGGGTTACGACGTCCCGGTCGGTCCCTACGACGTTCCCGTCACGGTGAACTACCCGGACGGCACCAGCGAGGTCGTCAACGTGCCGGTCTCCGTCATCAATGCTGACGACGCCAGCTACCTCCCGACCGTCGTCACGCAGGGCGGCACCGCCACGGTCGCCGCTCCGCTGGAGGCCGACGGTGTACTGTTGCCGGTCGGCACCACCTTTGAGGCCGGCGTCGGCACGCCGCCGTGGGCAATGGTCGACCCGCTGACGGGTGAGATCACCCTGACACCGGGCTTCGAGGTTCCGGCTCAGGCGATCACGATCCCGGTGGCTGCCATGCTCCCGAGCGGTGAGCTCCTGCTTATCGACGCCCCCGTCTTCGTCCAGGCTGCCGTCTCCAACCCGGTGTACCAGGACGCGACGGTCAATCAGGGAGAGACCGCGCTCATCGCCACCCCGACCAACCCGGATGGCACCGCGATCGTGCCGGGCAGCACGTTCGCTTCGGCTGACGGTGTCCCGGCATGGGCGACCGTCAACCCTGACGGCACGATCTCGGTGGCCCCGGGCACGGATGTGGTTCCGGGCACCTACACGATCCCGGTGACCGTCACTTACCCCGACGGCACCACCGGTGTTGCGCAGGCCAAGGTCACGGTCGTCGGTCTCCCCGACGACACCACTACCGAAGCCGAGGACAACAACCCGGGTTACAACCCGGGCCGGACCAACCCGGGGACTCCGGTGGATGTTCCGCAAACTGTTGACACCGAGCTGCCGGACGGTACCGAGTTCATCCTGCCGGAGGGCTACATTCCGCCGGAAGGCTGGGAGGTTGACGTTGATCCGACCACCGGTACTGTCACGGTGACCCCGCCGGCGGATGCCACCCCGGGTGACCTGATCCAGGTTCCGGTGGTGGTGACCTACCCGGACGGTTCCACCGATGACGCCACCGTTCCGGTGACTGTCGGGACCCCGGATGAGGTTCCGACCGAGGCTGATGACCATAACCCGGGTTACAACCCGGGCACGACGAAGCCGGGTACCACGGTCGATGTCGAGCAGACCGTTGACACCGAGCTGCCGGACGGCACGGAGTTCTCCATCCCGGAGGACTACACCCCGCCTGCTGGCTGGGAGGCTGAAGTTGATCCGACCACCGGTACTGTCACGGTGACCCCGCCGGCGGATGCCGCCCCGGGAGATCTGATCCTGGTACCGGTCGTGGTGACCTACCCGGATGGCTCCAGCGAGACGGTGGTGTCCACTGTCACGGTCGGTGCCCCGGATGTCACGCCGACCGAGGCCGACGAGAACCAGCCTGACTACCAGCCGGAGTCCACGGTTCCGGGCACTCCTGTGGATGTCACGCAGGACGCCGACCTGCCGGAGGGCACCGAGTTCACCCTGCCGGAGGGCTACACCCCGCCGGCTGGTTGGGACGTGGTGGTCGATCCCACCACCGGCACCGTGACGGTGACCCCGCCGGCGGATGCCGCCCCGGGCGCTGTCATCCAGGTGCCGATCGTGGCAACCTACCCGGACGGCTCGCAGGACAATGTCACCGCCACCGTTGCGGTTGGCATGGACGACCTGTACTACCCCGGCACCCAGGTGCAGCAGGGTGGTACCGCCACGGTATCCACCCCGCGTGGACCTGACGGCGGCCCGCTGCCGGATGACGTGGAGTTTCGTCTGGGAGATGATGCACCTGAGTGGGCATCGTTGAATGAGGATGGGTCGATCACGGTCACACCGGGTCGGGACGTTCTGCCGGGCTTCTACACCATCCCGGTCGAGGTCACGGATGCTGATGGCAACACCATCATCCTGCCTGCCGTCGTCCAGGTCACCCCGGCCGCCCCGGTGGTCGATGATCCGTCGTCGCCCCCGAGCAGCTCCTACTCCCAGCGCTGTGCCGCCGCGGGTGTGACGGTTGGTCTGCCGTTGCTGTTCCTTATCCCGCTGGGTCTGGCAGCACAGGTCAACATGCCTGGCCTGTCGCCCATGATCTCGCAGATCCAGGGACAGATCGAGCAGACGAACGCGAACCTGCAGCGTAACTTGGGTATCTTCGACCCGAACGCCGCGCAGTTCGTGGAGCAGCTCAACGCGATGCTGAACGAGAACGGCCAGGCCGGGCAGATCATCGGCGGGGCCGCACTCGTGGCGGCAGGTCTGCTGGTCAGCAGCTACCTCCACGACAACTGTGTCGGAGGCGGTTCCAGCACCTCGAGTGCGTCCAGCCTCTCGAGCGGATCGTCCAGCTCGTAACTGACGGAACCGCCCTCTCCTTCCCGGAGAGGGCGGTTCCGTGCGACTAGGGGCCCGTCCCGGCGGCGTCGATAAGATCCTTGCGCGCGCGGGCCACGCGCGAGCGGATGGTGCCCACCCGCACGCCCGCGATTTTCGCGGCTTCCTCGTAGGTGTATCCGAGGACCTGGGTGAGGATGAGTGCTTCTCGACGATCGTCCGGTAACGCGTCGATAAGCGTGCGCGCGTCGATCCATTCGGACCAGGAGGCGGCGTTGGCGCCGTCGACGGCGGTGGTGGCCGCGGCGTCCTCGTACTCCGTGGCCGACTTGCGGGGGCGGGCCATGTCATGGCGGATGTTGTCGACCCAGACGCGCCGGGCCAGGGAGAGCAGCCAGGTGCGGGCGGAGGAGCGGGCGGCGAAGCGGGGGAGTGCGCCCATGACCCGCAGGTAGGTCTCCTGCGTGAGGTCGTCGGCGATGTCGCGGCCGCCGAGGTGGGCCAGCAGTCGCCAGACGTCGTCCTGGGTGGCGCGGATGAACTCCGTCAGAGCCTCGCGATCACCGCGTCCGGCCCGGAGGGCCAGATCGGTGACGCGGGCGTCGTCATGGGCGGAGTGCTTCGTCACGCCTGACGACGTTACCAGGGCAAACGGCGCCCATGAGCGTCGATAGGTACGGTGGGGGTTGCGCGGCTCACAATATGGGCCTAGGCTATCAACCAGAAACCACCGATAGGTGGAATAAATTATCAACCGAGAAAGAGGGAGCCATGAGCGACCAGAACTCCAAGGCCAACGACATCGTCGAGCGCGGCCTGCGCCCTAACGTTACCGGCCAGACCACCCGCCACAACGGCGCGCCGGTGGCCTCCGAGAACATCTCCGTCACCGCGGGTCCGCAGGGCCCCAACGTGCTCAATGACATCCACCTCATTGAGAAGCTCGCCCACTTCAACCGCGAGAACGTACCGGAGCGCATCCCGCACGCCAAGGGCCACGGCGCCTTCGGTGAGCTCCACATCACCGAGGATGTCTCCCAGTACACCAAGGCCAAGCTGTTCCAGCCGGGCACCGTCACCCCGATGGGTATCCGCTTCTCCACCGTCGCCGGAGAGAAGGGCTCCCCGGACACCTGGCGCGATGTCCACGGTTTCGCCCTGCGCTTCTACACCGAGGACGGCAACTACGACATCGTGGGCAACAACACCCCGGTGTTCTTCGTCCGCGACGCCGTGAAGTTCCCCGACTTCATCCACTCCCAGAAGCGCCTCGGCCGCAACGGTCTGCGCGACGCCGACATGCAGTGGGATTTCTGGACCCGCACCCCGGAGTCCGCCCACCAGGTCACCTACCTCATGGGCGACCGCGGCACCCCGACCACCACCCGCCACATGAACGGCTACGGCTCCCACACCTTCCAGTGGGTCAACGAGGCCGGCGATGCCTTCTGGGTGAAGTACCACTTCATCTCCCGCCAGGGTGTGGAGAACTTCACCGACGCCGAGGCCACCGAGATGGCCGGCATCAACGCCGATCACCACCGTCAGGACCTCTACGAGTCCATCGACCGCGGTGACTACCCGATCTGGGACGTCAAGGTCCAGGTCATGCCGGCCGCCGACGCGGAGAACTACCGCTTCAACCCCTTCGACCTGACCAAGGTCTGGTCCAAGAAGGACTACCCGCGTATCGACGTCGGCCACTTCGTGCTCAACCGCAACCCGCGCAACCACTTCGCGCAGATCGAGCAGATCGCCCTCGACCCGGGCAACATCGTCCCGGGCATCGGCCTGTCCCCGGACCGCATGCTCCAGGCCCGCGCCTTCGCGTACGCCGACCAGCAGCGCTACCGCATCGGACCCAACTACCGCGACCTGCCGGTCAACCGTCCGCTCAACGACGTCAACACCTACAGCAACCGCGGTCCCATGGCCTACTTCTTCGATGATGAGGACCAGCCGACCTACACCCCGAATCGCTTCGAGAAGGGTGCCGGCTACCTGGACAACGGGGAGGACTCCTCCTCCGGAGTCACCTACGGCCAGGCCGCTGACCTCTACGTCAACCCGGACCCGCACGGCACCGACATCGTGCGTGCCGCCTACGTCCAGCACCCCGAGGACGATGACTTCGTCCAGCCGGGCACCCTCTACCGCGAGGTGCTCGACGAGGCTGCCAAGCAGCGCCTCGCCGAGAACATCGCCGGTGCCATGGACGGTGTCTCCGAGTCCGTCGAGGAACGCTGCTACTGGTACTGGTCCAGCGTCGACGAGGACCTCGGCCAGCGCGTGAAGGCCGCCTTCGCCGCCAACAAGTAACCCGCGGCACCGAACGCCGCCTTCCCCGCCGCCCCGCGGGGAGGGCGGCGTTGGCGATTCCGGGCGCGGCGCCGATAAGCACAACAGCAGCACCCGGATACACCGGGTGCTGCTGTGAAGGTCTGTGCCTCTACGCCCCCGGCTGGTAGGCGCGGTCCGACTGGTGCTTCTGATCCACGACCGTCACACCGTAGATGGAGCGGCCGATGTAGTAGGAACCGACGGAGGCGACGATCCACACGCCCGCGATCGCCAGCAGTCCACGAACGAGATTGTTGGCGTCGAAGCCGGTGGTCGACCAGTCGAGGATGAGCTTGGAGACGATGAGCAGCGGAAAACCGACACCGATGACGGGGCCCAGGAGGTTGACGCGGGTCAGGGCGTCGGGGGCGCGCCACATGGCGACCGAGGTGGTCACCACCATGAACGTGGCCACGACGACCAGGACGGACACGATGATTTCGGCGATGGTCATTAGCGGCGCCCCCTCGAGATGATGCGTGCCATGGACAGGGTCGGCAGGACACCGCCGGCGATGGCGGCCAACAGCGCCACCTCGTAGCCGATGGAGGTCGGGTTGATCAGCGTCCAGGCGAGGAAGATACAGACCATCGTGTAGAAGATGAGGTCCGCCACCACCGCGCGGGTGAGAACATCAGAGGTGCGCAGGACGAGCACCAGGCCCGACAGCAGCGTGAGCGCCATGACGGCGATACACGCGGCGATGAGCCACTCGAAGGGGGACATCAGTTCTTCTCCTTCCGGTCGGTCGGGTACTCGTAGAACTTCGGGTCGAGGGTGGTCACGGAACCCTGGCCCGGGACGCCGTGGTCGATCGAGCGCACGTGGGGGGCCAGGCGCTGCTCCATGTCGGCGAGATCGGCGACGACCTCGTCGGGATCAGAGCCGAAGGCGGCCTGCACCAGCAGAATGTGCGGGTCTCCCTCGTGCTCGGGGGCACGCAGACCCAGCGACAGGGTCGAGGGCGTGGTGGTGATGCAGGTGGAGAGCCAGAAAATCTGCCACTCGGAGGTCACGCGCAGGGGGTAGCGGACGATGACCGGGTCGTAGCCCGCATCGGGGCGAAACCCCGCCCACGCCACCTTGAAACCGGCGGCGAAGATCTCCTTGATGAACCACGGGATGAACAAGAACACGTGCATGTCAGCGGCCTCCCTGGAGGTCGGTCATGTCGGGGACACCGATCGGATTCTCGCCGAGGACGGCGGAGGCGTAGCCCTCGACGTTGAGGAGGCCTTCGGTGGCGGTGAGGGTGGCGTCGATAAGCGGGCCAGCGAAGATGAACATCGCCAGCGAACCCGCCATGAGCACCACCGACGGGGCGAGAATGCGGCCGGAGACGCGCAGTTCCTTCGGGTAACGCTGCATCGGCTTACCCCAGAAGACCTCGCGCCACACGCGCAGCATGGACAGCAGCGCGCCGATCGAGGCGACGACGATGACGCCGATGACCAGCCACGACCACCAGTCGACGGCGCGGGCGATCTCGAAGACGAGGAGAATCTTGCCCCACATGCCCGAAAACGGCGGGAAACCGACGATGGAGAACGCCCCCGCGGCGAACAGCGCCGCCACCAGAGGATCCCGGCGGGCCAGACCCGAGAGCCTGGTGAGCAGGCCGGTGGCGTAGGTCTCCTCGATGGCGCCCGAGGTGAGGATGAGCGCCCCGACGGTGACCATGTGGTGCAGCGTGTAGAGCAGACCGGCCGCCAGCGCCCGCTGCGGATCATCCGAGGTGAACGCCAGCATGACGAGGATGAACGGCATGCCGTTGATCATCTGGTAACCCAGGACGCGGCGGATCGAGTTCTCACCCAGACCGGCGAACGCGCCGACGAGCATGGAGACCACCATGATGGCGATGATGAGCCAGTTCCAGCGGTCATCCAGGTCGAAGATGTTCACGTAGATGCGGTAGAGCATGTACACCGCGACCTTCGTGTGCAGGCCGGAGAACAGGCCCATGACGGCCGCGGAGGTCTCCGGGTAGGTGCGCGGCAGCCAGGTGTGGACCGGGAAGACGCCGGCCTTGGCGCCGATCGCGATGACCACCAGGCCCATCGCGACCACTGCCGGCCCATTACCCGCCGCCACGCCCTGCAGGGCGGCGATGTTGACCGAACCGGTGACTCCGTAGAGCACACCGACACCGATGAGCAGCAGCGTCGAGGCCGCGAGGTTGACCAGCACGAACGCCCGGCCACCGGCCAGACGCGCCCACGTGCCGGACATGGCGATCAGGCCGTAGGACGGCAACAGCATGACCTCGATGAACACGAAGAAGTTGAACAGGTCGGCGGTGAGCAGCGCGCCGTTGACACCCGTGATGAGGATGAGGGTGAGCGAGGCGTAGTAGCGGGAGACCGTCTCCCCGGAGATGGTGGCGAACCAGTTGGCCGTGGCGGCCACGATCATCGTGGTGATGATCATGATCGCGGCGAAGGTGTCCGCCGCGAACGGGATGGCCACGCCGCCGACGTACAGGCCGACGTTGTGGGCGATCGGGCCGTTGTCCGCGGTGTGCATGAACAGCCAGATACCGGCGGCGATGCCGAGCAGCGGGATACCGATGTGGAGCACATCGCGGGCCCAGCGCCACGGCAGCAGCACCGCGATGGCCGCGGTGAACAGCGGGATGGCGGCGAAAAGCGGGAGAGTCCAGTCCATTACTTGCCTCCGTTACCGGCCGCGCGGCCGAGGGTGGCGACAGGATCGGCGGCGATGTTGTCGTCGGCCGGCTCGGGGACGTCCGTGTCGTCGTCGCGTCCCAGTGCGGCCAGGGTGAGCAGGATGGTGGTGGTGGCCATGGCGATGACGATGGCCGTCAGCACGAAGGCCTGCGGCAGCGGGTCAGCAGCCACATCCAGGGGGGTGCGGTCGGGGAAGGGCTCACCACGCCAGGCGCCCACGCCGGCGGCCAGCAGGGTGAGGTTTCCGGCGTGGCCCAAAAGAGCCATGCCGAAGATGATGCGCACCATGCCGCGCTGCTGGATGAGGTACACGGATCCGGTGACCAGGATCGCGATGGTCAGGGCGAGGATCATCGGTCGGTCTCCTTGGTCTCCTGGGCGTCGGCGGGGGGATCAGCGACGAGCACCGAGCGCGGTGCATCCGCCGGGTTGATCGGCTCCGGGAACGCCTCCACGTGGTTGTCCCCCTTCTCGATGGTCGGGGTGGCGGGGAGGGGACCCTCGTCGTCGATACGCGCGTAGTTGAGGTCGTTGACGTCCACACCCGGGCGCAGGTAGCCACCGAGGGCGTTGATCGCCATGGTGAGCATGCCGAGCACCGCCAGGTAGATGCCCAGATCGAAGATGAGCGAGGTGGTCATGTGCTCGCCGAGGATGTAGCCGTGGATGGCGTAGAGGAAGGATCCCTCGAGCAGGCCGATGAAGCCCGCGCCGACGGCGGTCATGATGCCGATACCGGTCAGCCACACCGGGGTGGACTCCCGGAAGACGATGCCGTCCTGGCCCTTGGACAGGTACGCCAGGCCGATGGCGGCACCCATGATCAGCGCCGCGACGAAGCCGCCGCCCGGATCCTGGTGACCACGCATGAACACGAGGACGCTGAGGATCGCCAGCACCGGGATGACCAGCACGATGACCTTGCGCATCGGGATGGAGTTGAGCTGCGACTGCCCGAAGGGGGCCGGGCGGGTGCCCTGCTTGAAGGGGTGGCGCGGCATGGAGTGGGCGACGGCGGCGATGACGATGGCCGCCATGCCCAGCACCGAGAGCTCGCCGAGGGTGTCCAGGGCACGGAACTCGACGAGGATGACCGCGACGATGTTCTGGCCACCGGTGATCTCCGGTGCCTGGTCGAGGTACCACATGGCCAGTTCGGAGCGCTCGCGGCGACCGAGCAGGGCGAAGACACCGCCGAAGGCGACGGCACCCGCCGCCAGGGCGATGACGAGGGAGCCGATCTGGCGGCGGCCCGAGGTGACCTTGGGGAACAGGCTGGGCTGGTAGCGCAGCACCATCATGATGACGATGACGGTCAGCGCCTCGACGGTGAGCTGCGTGAGCGCGACGTCGGGGGCGCCGAGCAGCATCATCTGCAGGCTCATGCCGACGCCGACCGTGCCGATGAGCACCGCCGCCGACAGGCGGGAGTTGGTGATCGCCAGACCCACGACCGAGACCGCGATGATGATGAGCGGGATGAGGTCCCACGGGTTGTCCAGGCCCTCCGTGCGCGGGGCGGGAGTGATGCCGTCGACACCGGGGGACAGGAAGGTCGCGCCGCCGAGGACGATGACGCACAGCACCAGTGGCAGCAGGTGCCTTGAAGGGTTGTGGGTGTTGGCCATGGCGCCGAGGAGGCGCCCGAAACGGGTGGAGAGGCGGACGCCGGATTCGAGGAGGTCGTTGCCGGAGGAGGGGAACATCCGGCGCCCCTCCAGGACCGGCCAGATCCGCTGGCGGAAGGCCACACCGATGATGCCGATGACCAGCACCGCGACCGAGATGAGCAGCGGGGTGTTGATGCCGTGCCACAGGGCCAGATGAGATTCGTTCGCCACGCCCATGGAGGCGGTGACGGCGTCGAGGGGGGCGTCGAAAAGCCCCAGCATGAAGGCCAGCGGCAGGGACATGAAGCCCGGTAGGGCGGCGGGCAGCCAGAGTGAAACGGGCGCCTCGTGGACCTTGGACATGTCGCGCGGGCCGTCGATGAAGGCGCCGAAGACGATCTTCGCCGAATAAGTGAAGGTGAGTACGGCGCCGATGGCGGCGACGAACAGCAGCAGGCCGGAGTAGGGCGCGTCCTGGAAGGCGGTGAGCATGCCCTCCTTGGACACGAAGCCCAGCAGCGGCGGGACGGCGGCCATCGAGGCGGCGCCGATGACCACGGAACCGAAGGTGAAGGGCATGCGGTCCCACAGGCGGCCGAGGCGGCGGATGTCACGCGACCCGGCCTCGTGGTCGATGACACCGATGAGCATGAACAGGCTCGACTTGAACAGCGCGTGGGCGGCGGTGTGCACCACGGCGGCCGCCAGGGCGAAGGGGGTGCCCACGCCGATGGTGGCCACGATCCAGCCCAGGTGGGAGACGGTGGAGTAGGCGGTGAGCTGCTTGAGGTCCGTCTTCTGCACCGCAAACGCCGCGGACATGACGGCGGTGGTCATACCCGCGATGATGAGCAGGCCGTTCCACACGGCGACGTCGTGGAACACCGTGGAGAAACGCAGCAGCAGGTAGATACCGGCCTTGACCACGGCGGCGGCGTGCAGGAAGGCTGAGACCGGGGTGGCGGCGGCCATGGCCTCCGGCAGCCAGAAGTGGAAGGGCAGCTGCGCGGACTTGGTGAACGCGGAGACCGCGACGAGCACGGCCACACCGGCAGTCAGCTCCGGCTGCTGTGCCCAGAAATCAGCCGCCAGGATCTCCGAGAGGCGGGTGGTGCCCGCGGTGGTGGCGGCGATCGCCACGGCCACCAGCAGGGTGAGACCGCCGACGAAGGTGAGGATGAGGGTACGGATCGACCCGGCCTCACCGCTGCTGCCCGAGCGGGCGATGAGCATGAACGACGCCAGCGACACGAGCTCCCACGCGAGGAAGAGGAGGATGACGTCGTCGGCAAGCACGAGCAGCAGGATCGACAGCGTGAACGCCGTCATGATGGTGTAGAAGCTGGTGTTGCCCTGTCCCTTCGGCAGATACGCCGCCGAGTAGATGAACACCACGGCACC
Organism: Corynebacterium sp.; assembly: GCF_030535495.1. Lineage (GTDB taxonomy): Bacteria > Actinomycetota > Actinomycetes > Mycobacteriales > Mycobacteriaceae > Corynebacterium. The sequence continues at coordinate 1,744 of NZ_JAUNRW010000064.1, read as the reverse complement.
GATGACCAGCGCGAGGAGGGCGAAGAACACGCCGAGCGCGTCACCGCGTAAGGACAGCGCCACGTCCATCCCCGGGGCGACGACATCCGTCACCCACACGTAGTCGAAGGTGAGGGGTCTGCCGTCGAGGACCGCGGGTAGTTCCCGGCCCAGCACCACCGCCCCCGCCACGAAAAGGGCGGCGAGGGGCCACCCTGCCTTTCTGTCCAGAAGTCGTACCGCCAGCGGGGCGGCCGCCACCGCCACTGCGGCGAGCGTTATGACGAGAATGAGGGTCACAGGGAAACCACGCTCTTTTGGGAGATCGGGTGCACGGTAGGAATCGCACTTGACGTTACCAGCCGGGGTTGACGGTGCGCCTACCACATCTGCACCACCCCCTACCAGTACGTTCTGAAGACATGAGCTCGTCCATCCGCCACTGGATCACCGCCCTTCTGCTCGTGGTCCCCCTGGTCATCGGCGCGGCTGTCGCCGCCGCCACCCACCTCGATCCCGCCTCCGCGTGGAGCAGCGGGGAGGAACCGGCCGCCGCGCCTGCCGTCGGCGTGACTCAGGAGCTTATCGACGCCCGCCGCGCCGCCGGTGAGGCCGGCGCCCAGGCGGGCTTCCTCACCACGGGCACCGGGGAGCTGGCCGATGGCGTCGCCGAGATGAAGGAGGGCGCCGAGGGGCTGCCCACCCAGTTCAACGAGGCGGTCGTCGGCGCCCAGCAGCTGCACCAGGGACTGGTGGAGCTGCAGGCGGGTGTCGGCCAGCTGGGGACCGGCGCAGGTGAGGTGGCCGACGGTGTCGGCGGAGCGGTCGACCAGGTCATCGGCCTCGGGGCCCTGCGCGGGCAGCTGCTCGGTGCCATTGACGACACCCTCGCGGGGATGGAGGGTGCCGAGGATCCCGACGTGGTCGAGGCCCGCGAGCAGCTCACCTCCCTGCGCGGTCAGGTGGAACTGGTCGAACTCGACGGGGAGATGGCCCAGCAGCTGCAGGCCCTCAAGGACGGCTCCCGGGAGATCGCCAACCAGCTCGGTGTCCCCGGCTACGCCTTCCACGACGGCATCTACACCGCCACCCGTGGCGCCCAGGACCTCTCCTACGGACTGACCCAGGCACAGGGCGGGGTCGGGGAGGCCATGAGCGGGGTGGAGGCACTCGACGAGGGGGCCCAGCGTATCGACGACATGGCCACCCGCACCCAGGACCGCATCACCGCCGTCCAGCGCGCCCTGCCCGTGGCCCCTGCCGCGGAGGGCGAATCGGAGGCTGTCGGGCCCGCCCTGTCGCCGCTGTTCGCCCTGCTGATCGCCGCGCTGGCCCTGGTCGGCGGGGCCTTCGCCGGTGCCTCCCGACGCTGGTGGGTGCTCCTCGGAGCCACCGTCGGCCTCACCGTGGCGGGCGTGCTGCTGCTGTGGCTGGTCGGCGACGGCCTGGGAGCCCCGGTACTGGCTCTGTCTGCGCCGGTGCTGGCGTGTGGTGTTCTCGCGGCGGCGGTGGTGACCCGGACGCTGGTGCGCCTTCTCGGCGCGGTCCCCGGGGCCGTGGTGGCCGGCGTGCTGGGGCTGGTGCAGCTCGGCGTCGTCGGGTGGGTGTGGAAGACGCTGACCACCAGTGATGTCTCCGCGGCCTGGCAGATCGTCGCCAACCTCTTCCCGCTGAGCTGGGCCACCTCGGGACTGACCGTCGCGGGCAATGACGGCACCCTCGGCATCTTCTGGCTGGCACTCGGCGTCCTGGGCGCGGTGTCCGC
>NZ_JAUNRW010000008.1:14543-45177 GCF_030535495.1 Corynebacterium sp. | reverse complement strand
CTTTATACCTCTTTATAATTCGCCGAATTATAAAGAACTATAAAGTCGCAGCTCCTACTTCTCTCCCGAGACCGCGGCGGCCAGGTCCTCCTGCTCGCCCTCGGATCCGCGGGGCGGGATCTGGCCCTTGGCGTACTTGTTGACGATCATCGCGATGGCGCCGTCGCCAGTGACATTCGCGGCCGTGCCGAAGGAGTCGACGGCGATGTAGGCGGCGATCATGAGCGCCACCTGGGAGTCGTCGAAACCGAGCATGGAGCCCAGCAGGCCGACGGCCGCCATGATCGCACCTCCCGGCACTCCCGGCGCGGCGATCATGGTGACGCCGAGCAGGAGGAGGAAGCCGATGGCCAGGGCGGGGGAGACGTCAAGGCCGGCCATGTAGACGATGGCAAAGGAGTAGAGCCCGATCTTCATCATCGAGCCGGAGAGGTGGATGGTGGCGCACAGGGGGATGACGAAACCGGCGACGTTGACCTCGACGCGGTTCTTCAGGGTCGAGGCGTAGGTGACCGGGATGGTCGCGGCAGAGGAAGAGGTGCCCAGCGCAGTGGCATAGGCGGGGAACATGTTCTTGAAGGCCACGAACGGATTACGTCCGGTGACGGCACCGGCCACGCCGTACTGGAAGGCGAGGAAGACGAAGGTCATGCCGACGGACAGGGCGAGCACCTTGCCGAACGCCACCATGGTGTCCAGGAGGTTGCCGTTCATGCCCAGCGAGAGGAACATGCCGAAAATGAACACCGGCAGCAGCGGGATGATGAATGCGGTGATCACCTTCATCACCACGCGCTCAAGATCACGGGAGCCCTGGTAGAGGGTGTCGGACTTGACGGTGGTCATCGCCAAGCCGACCGCGAAGGCCAGCAGCAGCGCGGTGAGCACCTCGAAGGGCGGGGTGATCTCGATGGCGAAGTAGGGGGCGAGCCCGCCTTCGTCGATGTCGGAGACGTCGACCACCCCCTGCTCGGCGAGCAACCAGGGATAGACCGCCAGGGAGACGGCATAGGCGAGGAGGCCGGAGAGGATCGTCGACAGGTAGGCGATACCGGTGGTGATGCCGAGCCACTTGCCGGCACCCCGCCCCAGACCGGCGATGGCCGGGGTGATGAGGGCGAAGATGAGCACCGGAACGAAGAAGCCCAGGAAGCCTCCGAAGAGGCTGTTGAAGGTCACGAAGACACGGGCGAGCCAGTCAGGGAAGAAGAGGCTGCAGATGATGCCCAGGATGATCGCGACGATCACCCTGAACAGCAGCGAGGAGGAGAGGCGCTTGAGGTCCATGACCGAAATGTACCGCCCGCGACCCCGGGGGATAGACTCACCCTCATGATCTTCGTCGCCATGCTCCTCATCATCCTCGCCGTCGCGCTCATTCTCTTCGGCGTGCTGGCGTGGACGCGGAAGCTGCCGGGCAACTCCGTCGTGGGACTGCGGGTGCCCGAGGTGCGGAAGTCGCAGGAGGCGTGGCAGGCCGCGCACGCCGCCGCCGGCCCGATCTGGACCTTCGGTGGCGTGGCGCTGCTCTTCGGTGGCCTGCTCGGATTCGTCTCCGGCGGCTGGATGTGGGTCTTCACCGCCGTCACCGTTCTCATCGCCCTGGTCGCCGTCTCCCTCGGCGCCAATGTCGGCGCCCGGACCGCCTCGCTTGTCGACGCCGCCGGCGAGGACGAGGCAGGCGGCTGCGGCCAGGACTGCAACTGCGGTGCCCCGGCACCGGCACCGGCCGTGGACATCGACGCGCTGCGGAAGGCCGCCACCGAGGCCGACAGAAATTGACACGACCAGCCCGCGGGGTTAACGTTTCCTTCTGTGAAGAACATGACGAACACCCAGTGGTGGTGGCGCGCGTAACGGCGTGCCACGTCTGTCTCTCCCGGCCCGCCTGCTTCCCTCATCGAAGCGCCGCGGGCCTTTTCTCATTCTCGGGCCGGCGGTGCACAACCGAAAGGCCCGTATGAGCTCTCCGATCATCCACACCCGGGATGTCCGCTATCACGCGGACGCCTCCGGGCTGTTCGCCCACCTGGGTGGTTCCCTCCTGCTGGAGTCCGCGGACATCACCACCAAGTCCGGTATCTCCTCCCTCGCCGTGCTGGCCACCTCGGTGCGGCTGACCTGCACGGGGCACAGCGTGACAGCGGAGGCGGTGAGTGAGTCGGGGGAGGTGATCGTCGAGAAGCTCAATGAGCAGCTCGCCGACTACGGGCGCGGCACGTTCACCTTCCCGGAGACGACGGCGGTCGACGAGCGGGAACGCCTCACCGCCGTCTCCTCGATCGAGCCGCTGCGGGCGTTGACCCGCGACGCCGGGTACCGCACGGACACGCTGCCGATGCTGGCCGGCGGCATCGCCTTCGACTTCCTCGAGACCTTCGAGGATCTTCCGGACGTGGGGGAGGGGCCCAACACCTACCCGGACTACCAGTTCGAGCTGGCCGAGATCGTGCTCAGCATCAACCATGAGGAGCAGTCGGCGCAGCTCACGGGTGTGTCCTTCGATGACGACGCGGTCGCGGCCCGCATCGAGGAACTCGCCGCGCTTATCGACGCCGCCGTCCCCGCCTTCGAGCCCGAGCACCACCCGGAGGACGTGCTCACCGTCACCGCAGACATCCCGGACGCCGAGTTCTGCGCCCACGTGGAGGACCTCAAGGGCAACATCCACAACGGCGACATCTACCAGGTCGTTCCGGCACGCACCTTCGCCGCGCCCTGCCCGGACGCCTTCGCCGCCTACCGCCAGCTTCGCGAGACCAACCCCAGCCCGTACATGTTCTACCAGCGGGGGATCGGCACCAACGGGCGTCCCTTCGAGCTCTTCGGCGCCTCCCCGGAATCGAATCTCAAGTTCGATCCGGAGTCCCGCGAGGTGCAGCTCTACCCCATCGCGGGCACCCGGCCGCGCGGTCTCAACGCGGACGGCTCCGTCAACGACGAGCTGGACATCCGCATGGAACTGGAACTGCGTACCGACGCCAAGGAGATCGCCGAGCACACCATGCTCGTGGATCTGGCCCGCAACGACCTGGCGCGCGTCGCCGTGCCCGCCACCCGGCGCGTGGCGGATCTGCTGCAGGTGGACCGCTACTCCCGGGTCATGCACCTGGTCTCCCGGGTCACGGCCACCCTCGACCCCTCCCTCGACGCCCTCGACGCCTACCGCGCGTGCATGAACATGGGCACCCTGTCCGGGGCGCCGAAGATCCGGGCGATGGAGTTGCTGCGGGGCGTCGAGAAGCAGCGCCGCGGTTCCTACGGCGGGGCCGTCGGCTACCTCAAGGGCGACGGGACGATGGACAACTGCATCGTCATCCGCTCCGCCTTCGTGCAGGATGGCGTGGCGCTGGTGCAGGCCGGCGCGGGCGTGGTGCGGGACTCCAGCCCGCAGTCCGAGGCCGACGAGACCCTGCACAAGGCCTATGCCGTGCTCAACGCCATCGCGCTCGCCGCGGATTCCACCCTGGAGGTCATCCGATGACTCACATCGTGCTCGTGGACAACCACGACAGCTTCGTCTACAACCTCGTCGACGCGCTCGCCGGGCACCGCTACACCGTCTTCCGCAACACCGTGCCCGTCGAGGAGATCCTCGCCGCCGAGCCGGATCTCATCGTGCTCTCTCCCGGCCCCGGCTACCCCGCCGATGCGGGCACCATGATGGAGCTTATCGACGCCACCCTCGGCAACATCCCCCTCCTGGGCATCTGCCTGGGCTTCCAGGCGCTCATCGAGCACCACGGCGGCACCGTCGAGCCGTGTGGGCCGGTGCACGGCGTCTCCGTGCCGATGACCCTCACCGACACCGGCCTGGACACTCCCGTCTTCTCCGGGCTGGCCGTCGACGCCGAGATTCCCGGCGAGGTCGGCCGCCTGGTGCCGGTGGCCCGCTACCACTCCCTGGGCTGCACTGAGGCACCCGCCGGGGTGGAGGTGCTGGCCACCACGGAGACCGAGATCGGCGAGGTCATCATGGCCGCCGCCATGGACCGCGCCATCGGCCTGCAGTTCCACCCCGAGAGCGTGCTCAGCCCCTCCGGGCCCATCATCCTCAACCGCTGCGTGGAGCAGCTGCTCACCGAAAGGACTCCGCGATGACCCACCCCGACACCCTGCAGACGCTGCTGCGCTACCTGGACAACCCCACCCCCACCGTGGAGGAGGCCGTGGAGGTCTTCACGCCGATGACCATCGGTGACTACGACGATGTCCACATCGCGGCGCTCCTGGCGACCATCCGCACCCGTGGGGAGACCTTCGCCGACATCGCCGGCGCGGCCAAGGCCTTCCTCAACGCCGGCCGCCCCTTCCCGGTCACCGGTGAGGGCGTGCTGGACACCGCGGGCACGGGTGGCGACGGCGCCAACACCATCAACATCACCACCGGTGCCTCCCTCGTGGCCGCCGCCGGTGGGCTCAAGGTGGTCAAGCACGGCAATCGCTCGGTGTCCTCGAAGTCCGGCTCGGCCGATGTCCTCGAGGCCCTCAACATCCCCCTCGACCTCGACCCGGACCGCGCGGTGCGCCAGTTCGAGGCCTCCAACTTCACCTTCCTCTTCGCGCCGGCCTACAACCCGGCGATCGCCCACGCACAGCCGGTGCGCAAGGCGCTGAAGATCCCCACGCTGTTCAACGTGCTCGGACCTTTGCTTTCTCCGGTTCGCCCGGAGTTTCAGATTATGGGTGTGGCCAATCCTGGGCACGGCCAGATGTTGACCGAAGTGTTCCGTGAGCTGGGTCGATCGCGCGCCCTCGTGGTCCACGGGGCCGGCACCGACGAGATCGCCGTCCACGGTCCCACCACCGTGTGGGAGCTCACCGCCGACGGCAATATCGACCACTACGAGGTGACGCCGGAGGAACTCGGCGTCGATACGAGTCCCCTGGAGGATCTCGTCGGCGGTGACGGCGCCGAAAACGCCGTGCACATGCGCGCCATCTTCGACGGCACCGGGCCTGCTGCACATCGCCATGCCGTCGCCGTCAACGCCGGTGCGATGTTCTACCTCAACTCGCGCGCCGCGAGCCTGCGCGAGGGCACCGAGCTGGCGCTGCGCCTGCTCGAGGACGGCACCGTGCAGGAGTGGATCACCACCCACGAGGGGACTGATTACAGTGTCTGATCTGCCCACCATCCTGGAGAGCATCGTCGAGGGGCGGCGCGGCCACCTGCCGGAGATCCGCGAGCGTATCGCCCACGTGGACCTGTCAGCGCTGACCCCCTCCACGCGCTCGCTGTACGACGGCCTGCGCGACCGTGGAGGCAACCGCTTCATCATGGAGTGCAAGTCCGCCTCACCTTCGCTCGGCATGATCCGGGAGCACTACGAACCTGCCGCCATCGCCCGCGTCTACTCGAAGTACGCCTCCGGCATCTCCGTCCTGTGCGAGCCGGACCACTTCGGCGGCGACTACGACCACCTGGCCACCGTCGCCTCGACGACGCATCTTCCGGTGCTGTGCAAGGACTTCATCATCGACGAGGTCCAGATCCACGCCGCCCGCTACTTCGGCGCGGACGCCATCCTGCTCATGCTCTCCGTCCTCTCCGACGAGGACTATGCGGCGCTGGCCGCCGTCGCCGAAGAGTATGCGCTGGACATCCTCACCGAGGTCATCGACGAGGAGGAGACCGAGCGCGCGCTGCGCCTGGGCGCCAAGATCATCGGTGTCAACCACCGCAACCTGCACGATCTGACCATTGACCTGGGCCGATCCGCGCACCTGGCGGCCCTGGTGCCGGAGGACGCCGTCGTGGTCTCCGAGTCCGGTATCCGCGACGCGGCCACGGTCCGCCGTCTCGGTGGGCACTCCAACGGTTTCCTCGTCGGTTCGCAGCTCACCTCGCAGCCGGACATCGACCTGGCCGCCCGTGAGCTCGTCTTCGGCCCGAACAAGGTCTGCGGCCTCACCTCCGCCAGCGCCGCGCAGACCGCCGCTGCCGCCGGCGCGATCTACGGAGGCCTCATCTTCGAGGAGGCCTCTCCGCGCAATGTTTCACGTGAAACAGCCGAGGCGATCATCGCCGCCGAGCCCGGCCTGAGGTACGTCGCCGTCACCCGCCGCACCTCCGGTTTTCGCGAGCTGCTTCTCGACGGCATCCACGCCCTCCAGATCCACGCCCCCTACCAGGGCTCCATCGAGGCCGAGCGCGCCCTCATCGCCTCCGCTCGCGCCGAGCTCCCCGATACCGTGGAGATCTGGCGTGCCGTGTCCATGACCGGGCTGCAGGACGGGGGAGAGCTGGCGACGAATCTCCTGGAGGACGTCGATAAGCTCGTACTCGACGCCGGCGACGGCGGCACCGGAACCAGCTTCGACTGGACGGAGATACCGGACGCGGTCAAGCAGAAGTCTCTGCTGGCCGGGGGGCTCAACCCCGACAATGTCGGCGACGCCCTCGCCGTCGACTGCCTGGGCCTCGACCTCAACTCCGGCGTGGAGTACCCCGGCCAGCCGGGCCGCAAGGACTCCGGCGCTCTGCGACGCGCCTTTGCCACCATCCGCACCTACCACCATCAGGACCGCTCATGACCAACACACTCCTGCCGGCCTACTTCGGCGAGTTCGGCGGACAGTTCGTCCCCGAGTCCCTCATTCCCGCGCTCGACCAACTGGAAAAGGCCTTCGTCGACGCCCAGAACGATCCCTCTTTCCGCGAGGAACTGGCTTCCTACCTGCGTGATTACCTCGGTCGACCGACGCCGCTGACCGAATGCTCCAACCTGCCGCTCGAAGGTCCGGCCCGGATCTTCCTCAAGCGCGAGGACCTCGTCCACGGTGGCGCACACAAGACCAACCAGGTCATCGGCCAGGCCCTGCTGGCGAAGCGGATGGGCAAGACCCGCATCATCGCGGAGACCGGGGCGGGCCAGCACGGCACCGCCACGGCCCTGGCGTGTTCCCTGCTGGGACTCGAGTGCGTCGTGTACATGGGCGCCAAGGACGTCGAGCGCCAGCAGCCCAATGTCTTCCGGATGAAGCTCATGGGCGCACAGGTGATCCCCGTCGACGCCGGCTCCGGCACCCTCAAGGACGCCGTCAATGAGGCGCTGCGCGACTGGACCGCCACCTTCCACGAGTCCCACTATCTGCTGGGTACCGCCGCCGGCCCGCACCCCTTCCCGACGATCGTCCGAGAGTTTCACCGTGTCATCTCCACCGAGGCGAAGGCGCAGATGATCGAGCGCACCGGCGGTCTGCCGGACCTCGTCGTCGCGTGCGTGGGCGGAGGATCCAATGCGATCGGCATGTTCGCCGACTTCATCGAGGACGAGTCGGTGGAGCTCGTCGGCGCGGAGCCAGGTGGAATGGGTATCGATTCCGGCAAGCACGGCGCCACGATCAACAACGGCTCGATCGGCATTCTCCACGGCGCGCGCAGCTACCTCATGCGCAACGCCGACGGCCAGGTGGAGGAGTCCTACTCCATCTCCGCCGGCCTCGACTACCCGGGCGTGGGTCCACAGCACGCGCATCTGCACCAGTCGGGCCGCGCCACCTACGTGGGCATCACCGACGCTGAGGCCCTCGAGGCCTTCCAGCTGCTTTCCCTGCACGAGGGCATCATCCCGGCCCTGGAGTCCTCCCATGCCATGGCGTACGCCCTCAAGCGCGCGAAGACCGCCGAGAAGCCCATGACCATCCTCGTCTCCCTGTCGGGGCGCGGCGACAAGGACGTCGCGCACGTCCGGCGCACCCTGGAGGAGAACCCCGAACTCGTCCTCACCAAGAACCAGGAGCTGAACTGATGACCCGCTACGAAGCCCTGTTCGACGCCCTGGAGTCCCGCGGCGAGGGCGCTTTTGTCCCCTTCCTCATGCTCGGTGACCCCTCCCCGGACGATGCGCTTGAGATCGTGCGCACCGTCGTGGAGGCGGGTGCCGACGCCCTCGAGATCGGCGTCCCCTTCTCCGACCCGGTCGCTGACGGCCCCACGATTCAGAAGTCCCACATCCGCGCACTCGAGGGGGGAGTGACCGTCAACGACGCCCTCCAGCAGGTGCGCACCATTCGTACCGAGTTCCCCGACCTGCCCATCGGCATGCTCATCTACGGCAATGTGCCCTTCACCCGCGGCCTGGACCACTTCTATCAGGAGTTCGGGGCCGCCGGCGCGGACTCGATCCTGCTTCCCGACGTTCCCGTCCGCGAGGGCGCTCCCTTCATCGCCGCCGCCGAGCGCGCAGGTGTCGATCCCATCTTTATCGCGCCTGCTCAGGCCGCTGAATCCACGCTGGAAGGGGTGGCTGCGCACTCCCGCGGATACATCTACGCGATCTCCCGCGACGGCGTCACAGGTACCGAGCGAGAGTCCTCCGTCACCGGACTGTCCGAGGTCGTGGACAACGTCAAGCGTTTCGGCGGAGCCCCGATCCTCCTGGGCTTCGGCATCTCGTCCCCGCAACACGTCGCCGACGCCATTGCAGCTGGCGCTTCCGGCGCGATCTCCGGCTCCGCGATCACCAAGATCATGGACAAGTACATCGAGGGCAACTCCGTCACCGACATGCCCGGCCTCAAGGCCGAGCTCGGAGAGTTCGTCGCCGCCATGAAGGCAGCCACACGCTAGACCCCGCTTATCGACGCCCCCTGCGGAACTTTCCGCAGGGGGTTGCCTCGTTCGTATATGTGTTCTATAGTGGGATACGAACAGAGTTTCGGATCGGGAAGGGGGCATCATGGACACCATCGAGTTCAACCTGGACTCCGCGGTCGAGCGCGAGCTGGCCAAGTTGCTCGGCCCGAAGAAGTACTACGCCGTCAGCTCACCCTTCGAACGTGAATCCATCGCCGGCCGCCGAATCCGACAGAGTGACTACGAGCTGTGGCAGTCCCTCCTCCCCGAAATGGAGGATGACTTTCAGCTGGTCATCGCCAACCTCAAGCGGCTCATGGGCAAAGGGGAGGGGTATCTCAGCTCCGCCTTGTACGCGCACCTGCGGATCACCGAGATGCCGAAGCTCAAGGCACTGCAGGAGAGAATGTTCCATCTCGACCTGGAGCGTCTCAAGGCAATTGATTCGGTGATGTCGAAGGTGGATGCCTCCGACACCGAGGTGCTGGCGATCATCGATACTGAACTGAGCGACTACCTCACCCCCACCCGGGCCAACCAGCTGTTGCCCAGCGCCAATCAGATCCGGAAGAAGCTCAACGCCATCATTCAGTCGTTGGATGATTCCGTTTCCGCCGATGACTCACCCCCCAGGGATGAACGGGACGACTTCAGCGTCGAATTCCGGGAGGGCGAGGCCTTCGTCAACTCCCGCATGGATCCGGTCGAGGGCAAGAAGATCGACAAGCGGGTGCGCAAGTACGCCAAGCAACACAACATCTCTCAGGTGGAGGCCTTGCAGCGGCTCATCGCGGGGGAGGGGACCACCAACATCGAACTCAACGTCTATCGAGCCCACGATGTCGTGGGCGCCCCGGGATGGATCCCGGGAATCGGGTACATCCCCGCCGAGCAGGCGGAACAACTCGCAGAGGACGCGGTGGTGGTCCGTGACATGGATGAGCTCTACGACAAGGTCGCCCATTCGTACCAGACCCCCGACGACATCCGCTCCGTGGTGATCGGATGGGACGGCACCTGCTCAGACCCCTACTGCGAGGCGCACGAAGAGCGCACTCAGATGGACCATCGCATTGACTACAAGGATGGCGGCCCGACAACCGCGGCCAACCTGAGCGCGAAGTGCCCTCCGCACCACAATGTGAAGACCGACGGTCGTTCCTTCTACCTCATCGACCCGCACACGAGGGACAAGTACATACTCTATGAGGACGGTCGCTGGGTTCTGGTGGAGGCCACAGGTCCACTCACCCCGAAGGAGAGACACTGGGTGCAGACGGTGGGGCAGAGGAACGAGAATCGCCGCGACCGCATCCGCCAGGAATCCCAGCAGAAGCGGGAACAGGAACTCAAGGACCATCCTCCCGCCCCACCTCCTCCACCCCCGGAAGATGATCCTCCGCCGTTCTGATCGTTGACAGTGACGCTACGTAACAGTGCATCCTGGAGACATGAAGATCAAAGAGCTCGCCGACCTCGTCGGCACGACACCTCGGGCGATCCGCCATTACCACCATGAGGGCCTGCTTGACGTGCCCGGCAATTCCGGGATCAGGAACTACTCGCTCGACCATGCCGTGCGGCTGGTACGCATTCGTCACTTGACGGAATCCGGGTTAGCCCTGGGCACCATCCGCGAACTGGTACGTGATCCTGATCTGAGCCTCGAGGACGAGCTTCAGCTGGCAGAGGAGGCCATCGATGCACAGATCGCCGACCTGCAGCGACAGAAGATTCGCCTCCGGGAGCTGCAACGCTCCTCGGACGAGGATCCACTGCCGTACACCGTTCCGGAGAAGCTGGCATGGTTCTACGGTGAGATCGATAAGCGCCTCCACGAGGAGGCCCGCCCCTACTTTGAGCGCGAGAAGCGTGCGATGGAAGTGGCTCTCCGAATACCCTTCGCCAAACAGCTTGTCGACGACTGGCTGAAGGACGTTTCGCCGGAACGCGTCGACGCGAGCGTGGAGGTCTACCACTTTTTCGCGCGGCTGCCCGATATGGATCCCGTCGACGCAGAGCACGAATACGACGCGCACCTGAAGCGACTGCGTGAGGTGTTCGGGCCGACGTGGGGCATCAGCCACCGCGACTGGCGGGGGATTGTTCGGCCCGTCCTCATGGCGCCCAGCGTTCTGACACTACTCACCAGCGCGTACTCCCATCCCAACCAGAAGACCTTCATCAAGCGCATCCTGGAACAGGCTGTAGAGATCTTTGAGAACAATGTTTCACGTGAAACCAAGGAGTTTAACTAATGAACGCGGTCATCGAAGCACGCAACCTCGGCAAGACCTTCGGATCGTTCAGGGCACTGGACAACTTCAACCTGTCCGTGGAGCGGGGAAGCATTCACGGGTTCCTCGGACCCAACGGCTCCGGCAAGTCCACGACGATCCGTATCCTCCTGGGAGTCCTGCACGCCACGTCCGGGTCCGCCACCGTGTTGGGTAAGGATCCGCGGCGGCAACCTGAGATCCTCAAACGGGTCGGATACATACCGGGTGATGTTTCTCTCTGGCCGTCGCTGACAGGGCGGGAGGTGTTCCGGGCCTTGGAGTCACTACGGGGCCGGCCCATCGACCGCCAGAGAGAAGAGGAACTGATAGAGGCGTTCCACCTGGATCCCGACAAGAAGACCCGCGAGTATTCAACCGGAAATCGCCGCAAAGTGAGCCTGGTTGCCGCGCTGTCCGTAGGGGCGGAGGTGCTCATCCTCGATGAGCCCACTGCTGGCCTGGATCCCCTCATGGAGCAGGTCTTCGTGGAGCAGATCCGGAACGAGCAGGAACGGGGAGCAACAGTCATGCTCTCCAGTCACATCATGAGCGAGGTGGAGAAGCTCTGCGATCACGTGACCATCATCCGTGAAGGACAGACAGCGGAGTCGGGCAGCGTCGAAACTCTCCGACACCTCTCGGCCCACGAGATCACCGCGCGTGTTTCACGTGAAACTCCGGAACTCACAGCAATCGAGGGAGCCACCTTCGATGGCAGTCGATTCCACGCCACCGTGTCACGAGAAGCCGTGCCAGACGTCCTGCGACTCGTCCTCGACGCCGGGGGAGAGGACATCACCTCCGCCCCGGCCAGCATCGAGGACGTGTTTCTCCAGCACTACGGAGCACAGCGATGATTGCCCTCAATCTCCGACTGCGGAAGACCTTCATCCTCATCTGGTGCCTGTCGTTGTGGGCCTTTCTGGCGGTCTTCCCGCCCGCCTACGAGAACTACTACCCGACCCCCGAGGACCGCCAGTCCTTCCTACTGGGCATGCAACAGAACGCCGGTATGGTCGCCATGTGGGGACCGCTCGAAGCCCCGCCCACCCTCGGTCAGATCGTCATGTGGGAGGCGGGCTCCATGATGATCATTCTCGGCTCCGTCATGTCTGTCCTTCTCGTGGTGGGTCTGCACCGCAGGTCCGAAACACTGGGACTCACCGAGCTGCAATTGGCCACCGGAATCAGGCGCCGTGCACCTGCCACCGCCGCCGTCGCTACCACCGCCCTCGTCAGTGTGCTCCTCGGGGCGGGCAGCGCAGCCGTCCTCGCCGCCTCGGGCACCTACGTGGAGCAAATGCCGGTGGAAGGCGCTCTAGCCTCCGGTGTTGTCATCGCTCTCACCACGATGGGATCAGCACTGCTTGCCCAGCTGGTTCTCCTCTTCGTCGCCGACCCGTCCGCTCTCACTCGGGTTGGCCTGATGAGCGTCGCTGCCGCTTTCGTCCTCCGCTCGATAGCCGATTCCGAGGATCTGGCCTGGCTCAACTGGCTTTCTCCCCTGGGATGGAAGACCGTGGTGCATCCCTATGTCAACGACGACTGGGCAGCCGCGGGCGGCCTCGCACTGATCTGTGCCATCGTGGCCGGTATAGTCCTTGCAGCCGAGAAATACCGGGAGTACGGCCGGGCGCTCGTCAGGCTCCCTCGTGTGGCTCCCACCCGAACCCGAAGCGTCCGCGGACCACTCCACCTGGCCACCGTGCTCAACCGGGGGACAGTTCTCACCTGGACGCTGGTCATCGCCGGACTCACGGCCTTCTTCATCGCCCTCACCGGCTCGCTCAGTGAATGGATGGCTGCCGAGGAGAACGTCGGGCGGATCTTTGACGAGATTTTCGGCGACGGTGACATGAAGGCGGAGTTCATCGGCTACATCCTCAAACTGACGGGCATCCTCATGGCCGCGATGGGGGTGCAGGTCGCCATCACGCACCGCACAGGGGAGATAGAGAGGACCGTCGACCTCCAACGATCCACGGGCCTGCGCCGATGGATTCCGCTGGCCACGACCTCGACCCTCAGCCTGGGAGGCATCGTCCTCGCCACCATTGGGGCTCTCGCAGGCGGTGCGCTGGGCCTCTGGACGCAGGAGACCACGGTCGCCGCGGACTACGACACCCTCATCCCAGCAACTCTGTCCCAGTTCGCACCGGCCCTCCTCCTCGCCGCCCTCGCGGTAGCCATTATCGGCTGGGCCCCGCGGTACACGCACGTCGCCTGGGCCCCGGTCGCCGCCTCCGCCATACTCACCCTCTTCGGGCCCGTGTTCGGTGCGCCGGAGTGGCTCATTGAGCTTTCCCCGTTCGAATATGTGGTGACGCCGAATGGGGGATCCTGGGTCCCGCACCTAGCCATGGCGGGTGCCTCCGCTGTTGTGCTGGGACTGGGGTGGTGGGGTTCGCAGCGGCGGGAAATTCGCTAGTCTCGGGACCATGAGCGACAAATTCGAGAAGGGCACCGGCCGCAGCATCGACGCCTGGATGGAGTACGTGAAGGACCACGGGGACCCACAGGAGCTCTCCCATCAGGAGCTCGCGGCACTCGCCTCCCGCGGTGGTGCCTCCGACTGGTGGGCGCAGGGAATCGCAGTCGAGATCGAGCGCATCATCGGCCGGCGTCAGGTGGGTCAGACGGTGAGCGGATCCGTCAACGCGGGCGCCAGCAAGACCGTTCCGGGGGAGTGGACGGAGGTCTTCGAGGCGTTCGTGTCCTTCATGGAGGACAAAGAGCTTATCGACGAACCGCGTATCTCCGCCACCGAGAAATGGCGCTACTGGCGGGCCTCCCTGGAGGACGGTTCGGAGATCGCCATCGACTGCTCGGACGTCAAGGGAAAGACGCGACTGAGCGTCAAACACGACAAGCTGCCGTCGATGGACGACCGGGAGAAGATGAAGTCTTTCTGGCGAGCCACCCTGGCAGAGTTCGCCGACACATTAAAAGCACAGTGACGTAATTAACCCGCATTTCCCGGCGTGACAGTTACGTCACTTCCACTGTGACGTTGCCCGACACTTAACCAAAGCAATGATGGATCCCCCCAATTTTTGGCATACTGAATGTATGCCTGAATTCTCCTGCAACCGTCGCATGTTCCTGCTCGGCACCGCCACCACTTTCGCCGGCGCCTTCCTGGCTGCGTGTGGCAGCGAACCTTCCGTCGAGATCGCTGCGGCGGACGTTCCCGTCGGTAGTGCCACCATCTACGACGGTTTCATCATCGCCCAGCCGACCGAGGGCTCCTACGTCGCATACTCGCAGACCTGCCCGCACCAGCGCAACCCCATCACCGAGGTCGAGGGAGACACCGTGCGGTGTACCCACCACGACTCCGTCTTCAACATCGCGGACGGATCGGTGGTCTCCGGTGTCGCCCGTGATCCGCTCACACCAGCGACGGTGGAGCGGGACGGCGACACTCTCAGCGTCTCGGGGTAGCCCGCCAGTAGGAGTCGGGGTAGGGGATTTCATTCTCCTGGGCCGCACGTAGCGGCCAGGACGCGTCCCGCAGACCGGCGCGCCCGATGAGTACGGCATCCGCACGACCCTGCTCGAGGATCGACGCCGCCTGCTCGGGTTCGGTGATCATCCCGACGGCAGCGGTCGGCATGCCGGTCCGCCGTTTGATCTCCTCCGCGAACTCGACCTGGTAGCCAGGGCCGACGGGGATGACCGCCTGTGCTGCCCCTCCGGTGGAGACGTCGATGAGGTCGACGCCGTCGTCGATAAGCAACGAGACCAGACGCACCGACTGCTCCAGATCCCAGGCGCCCTCGATCCAGTCCGTGGCGGAGAGGCGAACCAGCAGTGGCATGCCCTCCGGCAGGACCTGGCGCACGGAGCGCACGACCGCGCGGAGCAGGCGGGTGCGGTTATCGAAGCTGCCTCCCCAGTCATCGGTGCGGTGATTGGCCAGGGGAGTGAGGAACTGGTGCAGCAGGTAGCCGTGCGCGCCGTGGATCTCGACGGTGTCGAAACCCGCGCGCACCGCCCGAATAGCCGCCGCCGCGAAGAGACCGGGAAGTGCCTCGATCTCCGCCTCACTCATCGCCCGGGGCACGTCGAGTCCCTCCTGCGGCACGGGGGAGGGGGCGACGGTGGGCCAGCCGTCGTCGATCAGCGTTCCCTGCTGCGCACCCGGCAGCCACGGCGCGGTGGAGGCCTTGCGGCCAGCGTGGTTGAGTTGGATTGCCATCGCCGCGCCCTGCGCATGGACGAAAGAGACGATGCGCGCCCAGGCGGCCGCCTGTTCGTCGTTCCACAGACCGGTGCATGCGGGGGAGATGCGGCCCTCGGGCACGACTCCGCTCGCCTCGGCGATGATGAGCCCGAAGCCACCGGCAGCCCGCGCGCCGTAGTGCACGAGGTGCCAGTCCTCCGGCATGCCGTCGGTGGCGTGGTACTGACACATCGGGGGGAGCCAGATGCGGTTGCGCACCTCGAGATCCCGGAGCCGGACAGGTGTGAAGAGTGGGTTCATGGCACCTATCGTAAACTCCAGGGCATGCTGTCCCTTCTCAAGCGGACTGATCCGCTCATCCTGCTTATCATCGCCGCGGTGGTGGTGGCGATCATCGTGCCTGCCCGGGGTGACTTCGCCGAGTGGTTCGCCACGGCGACCAACATCGCCATCGCGCTGCTCTTCTTCCTCTACGGCGCCCGCCTGTCGACGCAGGAGGCGGTGAAGGGTCTGCTGCACTGGCGGCTGCACCTGCTCATCCTGGCGTTCACGTTCCTGGTGTTCCCCGTCATCGGAGTCCTGCTGCGGCCGCTGAGCGGTCTCATCGGAGAGGGTATGTATCTGGGTATCCTCTTCATGACGCTGGTGCCCTCCACGGTGCAGTCCTCGGTCGCGTTCACCTCCATCGCGAAGGGCAACTACGCTGGCGCCATCGTCGCGGCCAGCGCCTCCAACCTGGCGGGAGTGTTCCTCACGCCTCTGCTGGTCATGCTGCTCATGTCCGCGGAAGGCACCATCCACGTGGACACGCAGGTGTTCATCGACATCGCCGTCCTCCTGCTCCTGCCCTTCGTGCTCGGTCAGGTACTGCGGACATGGGTCAAGGGGATCGCGGCGAACAAAGGAACCAAGATCGTCGACCGCGGATCCATCACCATGGTCGTGTACTCCGCGTTCTCCGCGGGCATGGTGGCCGGCGTCTGGTCGCAGGTGTCGGTGGGGCAGATCATCTTCCTCATCGTCTTCTCCATCGCCCTGGTGGCGGCCATGCTGTGGCTCACCCGTTTCGCCGCGCAGCGCCTGGGCTTCGACGACCAGGACATGAAGGCGATCCAGTTCTGCGGCACGAAGAAGTCACTGGCCACGGGCCTGCCGATGGCCTCGGTCATCTTCGGCGGTGCGAGCATCGGCCTGCTCATCCTTCCGCTGATGATCTTCCACCAGGTTCAGCTGATGATGTGCTCCTGGCTGGCCGCCCGTTACGCGCGCCAGGCCCCGCCCCGCACGCCCGTGGTCCTCGAGTCATAATTGCTTTTCGACGCCCGCCCCCTACGATGTTTCACGTGAAACCACTACACGTACGCATCGAGATGACCATCCCGGGGGCGGGTTCCGTGATTCATGTGGCGGAGCTCGCCCCACTCGACGAGCAGACCTGCTCCATGATCCGCATCATCGAACTCGACCCCTCCGAGACCATCCGCGGCGCCGCCACGCAGGACACCTCGGCCGGCCTGGCCCAGGCTCCCAACCCCGTGGTCCCGCATCCGGACACCTACGCCGACTTCCCCGACATCAACCATTCCGAGCTCAGCCGCGAGGAGTTTGAGGGACTGTGGGCGGAGGCTGTGGCCACCTTCCCGGAGATCTCCTAGAGCAGGACGTTGACCAGCAGCATGTAGGCGGACGTCCCGCCGAGGATCGACAGGCCGGAATCCCGCTTCCAGGCGTGGAGCCCGAGGGTGACCGCGACCCCGGCCAGCGCGGCCGGTACCCCGCCGGGGGCTCCCTGCTGGCCGAAGAGCGTGTACACCACGAGCACCACCATCACGCCGACCGGCATCATCCGGCCGAGCAGGGCGAAGAACTGGTTGCCCTTGAGCGCCGCGACGAAGGCGAAGGGCAGCCAGCGCAATCCGACGGTGATCACCGCGATGGGGATCAGGACGGCGGCCACCTGCAGCAGGGTCACGCCGTCGGGGAGTCCGTACATCACACCCGCCATTCCAGAAAGCGGTCGAAGGTCGGGAAGAGGTGGCGGGCCAGCAGGAGAAGGAAGTAGGCGCTCAGCGCGATGAGCAACAGCTGGCCCGGAGCCACCAACCCCACCAGTAGCGCCAGGCCACCGGCGAGCAGGAGCAGCGAGAGATCCCGGTTGTTCCGGAACGTCTCCCACGCCAGCACCACGAACAGGGCCACCAGTGCGAACTCCATGCCCTGGATATCGGAGGGAATGACCTCGCCGACCACGGCGCCGACAATCCCCGGCAGCACCCACATCAACTGACAGAACGCCTGGATGGTGAGTGCCCGGGTCCCGCTGGACGGGGGCCGGGCGGCGGCGATGGCATAGGACTCGTCCGTCAGCGCATAAGTGGAGTACGCCCGTCCGACACCGGAACGCACGAGGTCGCGCGGAAACGTCAGGCCGTAGAAGACGTGCCGGAAGTTGACCATCAACGCGGTGATCGCCGCGGACACCGGGCCCACCCCCGTGATGACCAGGTTCATGGCCAGAAATTCCATGGATCCCGCATAGATGGCGATGGAGAAGATGGGGGTCCACCACCAGCTGAATCCGCCCTGTGACATGAGCAGGCCGAACGCCAGGCCCAGTGGAATGAGTCCGAGCGCCACCGCCCAGGAGTCACGGACACCGGCCCGCACTTCTTCCATCAGTTGTCCGCCAGGTCCGCGGGGAAGGTGGAGAACAGCGGCAGCGGGGCCTGCTGTCGGCGCATGACATCCCCCCACAGGTCGGTGCGGCCCGGGACGATGACATCGGTCGGCAGCGCCGGGGTGAGGAACCAGTCCCCGCGCTCAATCTCATCCTCCAACTGACCGGGGGCCCATTCGGCGTACCCGGCGAACAGGCGCATGCCCTCGACAAGGTCGGCGATGTCACCCGGCTCCGCACGCAGATCCACGTGCGCCAGGCGGTTGGCCAGGCGGTTGAGTTGCGGGGCCTCCTCCATATCCACCCCGGCCTTGGTCATGGCGAGACCCACGACGGACTGCTGATTGAGCGGGCCACCGATGTAGAGCGCCTGCGGCTTGGCGACGGCCGGCAGCCAGTCCGGCATGACGTTGAACACCGCCAGGTCACTGCGGGAGGCCAGGTTGACCCCGAAGGTGAGGTGCTCGTTGTGCTCGATGATGAGCACCACGGAGCGGTTGAACTCGTCGGAGAGCATTCCCGGGGCGGCGACGAGCAGCATCCCGGGCTCCGGCTCATTGCGCTCGAGGGCGTTGAAGAGACGGTCGGCGTAGAAGTCTGACATGGCGACTACCTCTCTGTTAGCTCGTGCCCTGTGACTGTTCAGCTTCCCACCACGCACGCAGTTCTGCAATTGCAGCGTCACGCTCGAGGGGGCCGCGTTCCAGACGCAGCTCCTTGAGGAATGCCCAGGCGCGGCCCACCTCCGGGCCCGGAGGCAGGTCGAGGATCTGCATGATCTCATTACCGTCGAGGTCGGGACGCACGCGTGCGAGATCCTCGCGGGCGGCGATGTCGGCGATGCGCTCCTCGAGGTGATCGTAGGTGCGCTGCAGGCGGGCGGCTTTGCGCTGGTTGCGGGTGGTGGAATCCGCACGCACCAGCTTGTGCAGGCGGGGGAGCAGCTCACCGGCGTCGGTGACGTAGCGGCGCACCGCCGAATCCGTCCACTGGCCCTCACCGAAGCCGTAGAAGCGCATGTGCAGGTAGATGAGCTGGGAGACGTCGCCGACCATCTGCTTGGAGTACTTCAGCGAGCGCATGCGCTTCCGTATCTTCTTCGCACCGACGACCTCGTGGTGGTGGAAGGTGACACGGCCGTCCTCGTTCCAGGCGCGGGTGTCGGGCTTGCCGGAGTCGTGGAGCAGCGCCGCCCACCGCAGCACCAGGTCGGGGCCGTCCTCCTCCTGGTCGATCGCCTGCCGCAGCACCTGCATGGAGTGCGCGTAGACGTCCTTGTGCTGGTTGTGCTCGTCCGCCATGTCCCGCATGGCCGGGATCTCGGGGAACACGTAACCGGCGATGCCTGTGGTGACCAGCAGATTGACACCGGTCCAGGGGGCGTCGCCGAGCATGAGTTTGTCCAACTCCACCTGGATGCGCTCCACAGTGATCCGCGAGATTTCGGAGGCCATGTCCGACATCGCGGACTTGACGCGGTCGGCCACGCCGAATCCGAGCTGCGAGACGAAACGGGCGGCGCGCAGCATCCGCAGCGGATCATCATGAAAGGAGATCTCCGGCGCGTCCGGGGTATCCAGGCGTCGGGCCGCGAGATCATCCAGCCCGCCGACGGGATCGTGGAAGCGGGCGGCGAGGTCACCGGCGTCGTCGATAAGCAGTTCCACGGCCATGGCGTTGACCTTGAAATCCCGCCTGATGAGATCGCCTTCGAGCGTGTCGCCGAACATCACCTCAGGATTGCGGGAGATGCCGTCATAGGTGTCGGAGCGGAAGGTGGTGATCTCGACCTGCTGGCCGCGGTGGGCGGCGGAGACCGTACCGAATTCGATACCCGTGTCCCACACGGTGCCCGCCCAGCCGTCGAGGATCGCGGCGATGACATCGGGACGGGCCGGCGTGGTGAAGTCGAGGTCATTGCCCAGGCGGCCGAGGATGGCGTCCCGGACGGACCCGCCCACCAGGTAGAGGGGCAGCCCGCGGTCCTGGAACTCCGCGACGAGGTCGCCGATGGGCAGGCCGGCGATGGTGCGCTCGGCCCGGGCGAGCAGGGCCAGGGGGGTCAGGGAGTCGTCCGCGTTCACAACCAGCGAGTCTACCGATCATCGCATGGGATACGATCTAGGGGATGACTGAGAATGATTCCCAGGGCCCCAAGCGTCGGCGTCGTCGCCGTTCGCGTCGTCGTGGTTCCGGAAATCAGGCGCAGCAGCAACCGGCGGGGGAGAAGCAGGAGCCGAAGAAGCGCCGCCGCCGCAATCCGCAGCGCAATCAGAAGCAGCACCGCCCGCAGTCCAACCGCATGGCCACCCGCGACGAGACGTCCGCGGGCGGTCTGGTCGTGTCCGGCCTCGCGGAGGCGGTCGCGGACAGCGGCGAGGTCGACCTCTCCCGTATCTATGTCGCGCTGATCGGTCGACTCGACCGCCGCGGCCGCCTGCTGTGGTCCATGCCCAAGGGGCATGTCGAGCCGGGGGAGGACCGTCGCTCCACCGCCGAACGCGAGGTGTGGGAGGAGACCGGGGTTTACGGTGAGACCTTCGCGGACCTCGGGGTGATCGACTACTGGTTCGTCTCCGAGGGCGTGCGCATCCACAAGACCGTGCACCACCACCTCCTCCGTTTCGTCGACGGAGACCTCAACGACGACGATCCGGAGGTCACCGAGGTCGCCTGGATCCCCGTCTCGGAGCTCATCGAGCACCTCGCCTACGCAGATGAGCGCAAGCTGGCCCGCACAGCGCATGATCTGCTGCCGGACCTGGCGCGGGAGGAGAAGGCCGCGGGAAGGGCGACTCCGCGGTGAGGCGCGCCGTGGCGGCCGGGCTCGTGCTCGCCTGCTTCTCGACGCCCGCCTTCGCCGCCCCCACCCCCTACGATCCGGAGATCGCCGAGCAGTGGGTCAATTCCCTGGCCCGCGGCTCCGAGAGCGGTGACATCAACGTCGACGTCACCCATGCCCCCGATTCCGTGCGGGAAGGGGAGGGGATGCGTGTCCGACTCACCGTCTCCAACTCCGGGGAGGAGGCCACCGCCCTCACCCTGCAGGCCCGGCGCGGTGGTGCGCTGTGGGATGTGGCGGGTGCGCGCCGCGCCCTGGCCCTCGGCGCGGACTCCTACCCGTGGGCGGGTCCGAGCCTGGACATCGAGGTCGCGGCGGGGGAGCGCCACGAGGTGACGCTGGATCTGCCACCGGAGTTCCTGCCCGCGGGTACGTTCCCGCTGCTGTTCTCGGCGGGGGAGAACACCGAGAGAATGCTGGTCACCGTGGTGGGGGACGCCGAGCAGGAGCAGCAGACCCCGGGCCTGACCGTCCTTCTGCCCGTGACCGCCCCCCTCGACATCGTCCCCGGCGAAACGGGGGAGGCCCCCGAACAGGCGCCTCTCATCCTGGGTTCGGAGTACCTGGCCGGGCAGATCGCCCCGGGGGGCCGGCTCAGTGAACTTCTCGACGTCTACGCCACCGAGGAGCGCGGCACCTGCCTGGCCGTCGATCCGGCGCTGGTGGACACGGTGTCGCGGATGTCCCGGGGATACACGGTGGCGGCGACACGCCCGTCGCTGATCAGCACGAAGCAACGCCTGCGCGACAGCTGGTTCACCGACGAGGATGCGGAATCCGCTGAGCCCGGAACCGGCGCCGACGATGCCGCCTCGTGGTTGAACCAGCTCAGCCAGGCGGGCTGCGTCGTCGCTCTGCCCTGGGCCAACGCCGACCTGGATGCCGTGGCGCGGACCGAGGATGAGTGGCTGTTCCGGGAGGCCACCCAGCGCGGCACCACGGTCCTGCGGGAGGAACTGGGGGTGGAACCCGTCCCCAACGTGGTGATCCCGCCCTCGGGGTACATCACCGAGCAGACCGCCCCGTCGCTCGCCTGGGCGGACCAGTCCGTGCCGGTCACCCAGGCGTGGGAGCAGTCCGTGGCCCAGCTGCAGCCGCAGGTGACCGGGGAGGGCGACAGCGCCCTGGAGGCCACCGCCATCCCTGACCGCTCCGGCGCACCCCTGCCGCAGCAACCGGTCCGTGTCCTCGTCGCGGACAATTCCGTCTGGGGGGTGCCGCGCCAGGGTGCGCACGCCCATCTGGCCCCCGGGGTCACCGCGCGGACGTTCTCCGCTCCACTGGGTTCGCTGCTCGCCGCCACCGGTCCCGCCCCCCGCACCACCGGCTACTCCCACCCGGACTGGCGGCTGGACTACCGCCTCGACTCCGTGGCCTCCCGCGCGATCACCGCGGGATCGGCCCTGCGCCTGGCCGTCGGGGAGCAGACCCTGCCCGCCGAGTGGGCGCAGTCGCCCGAGCCGGTCCTCGCGGTGCCGTCCCCGCTGCTCGACCCCGCCACCGCCCGCACGCTCGTCACCACCGTCACCGAGCTTTACGACGCCCGCGCCGCCCACCCCGTCCCCCTCTCCGAGGCGGTGAACGCGCCGCTACTCGACCCGGTGGGCCCCCCGGCCGTCGGCGTCACCCGTTTCGGCAGCCCGTGGACGGATCCGGCCGCGGTGAGCGACACGGAGGTGCTGCGCGCCGCCCAGCAGACCCGCTACACCGACGACCTCACGCGCATGATGGTCAACGATCCCGTCATCAACCTCACCCGCTACGGCTTCACGCTGCCGCTGCGGCGCGATGTTCTCATGGCGTTGAGCGGGACGTCGAGAAGCTCTCTGGCCACCAACCCCGAGGCGATCGAGGCCACCAGCGACCGACTCCACGGCAACCGGCAGACCCTGCAGGAGCTGCGCGGCTCCGTGGCGCTGTTCCCGCCGGGGAACGTGTACACGCGGGCGTCGGAAAGCTCCCCGCTGCTCATCGTCGCCGGAAACGGCCTGCCGCTGCCCGTGGACGCCGAGCTGGCGTACACGGGCCCGGAGGGGGCGCGGTTGTCCACGAACGGCCCGGTGCACATCCCGGCCAACGGCTCGATCACGGTGCAGCTCACCGCCGAACTGCCCGGGGACGAGGAGCAGTCACACCTGCGCCTGTGGCTGGCCACCCGGGACGGTTCGCCGATCTCCACGCCGGTGGAGATTACAGTGCAGACAAGGGCCGGTATTGTCGGCACCTACGGAATCGCCCTGCTCGTGGTGGTGGGGCTGTCTCTGGCGCTGTTGTTCCGCGTCGGTCGCCACAGGCGTCGACGCCGGCGCCCTTAGCCTGGAAAGAACATGCCCGATAATCTGCGCTCCCGTTTCGTCGCTGCTGCACCCCCGGCCCCCGTGCCGGAGCAGCGGGCGGCCCCGCCCGCCCCCGAGACGGACCGGTCCCGCCTGCGGGCCCCGGAACCCGCCATCTCCGAGGTGGCCTCCGACGCCGATGTGGTGCGGGCGGGTGGCTCCATGGCCATTGCCACGCTCATCTCCCGCATCACCGGTTTCCTCCGCAACCTGCTCATCGCCGTCACACTCGGCGGCGCGGTGGGGTCGGCGTTCAACACGGCGAACACCCTGCCGAACCTCATCACCGAGATCGTCCTCGGTGCGGTGCTCACCTCGCTGGTGGTTCCGGTGCTGGTGCGCGCCGAGAAGGAGGACGCCGACCGCGGCACCGCCTTCTTCCGGCGCCTGTTCACCCTCTCCGCGTCACTGCTGCTGGTGGTCACGGCGCTGTCACTGGTGGGAGCGCCCTTCCTCACCCGCCTCATGCTCGACGCGGACGGCGAGGTCAACGTCATCCAGTCGACGTCCTTCGCCTACCTGCTGCTGCCGCAGATCTTCTTCTACGGCATCTTCGCCCTGTTCATGGCGGTGCTCAACACCCGGGGGATCTTCAAACCGGGGGCCTGGGCGCCGGTGGCGAACAACGTCGTCTCCATCACGGTGCTCCTGCTGTACATGCTGCTGCCGGGGGAACTGGGGGAGACCGCACCGTCCGGGGTCATGGATCCGCACGTCATGCTGCTGGGCCTGGGCACCACCCTCGGTGTCATCGTGCAGGCCGCCATCATGGTGCCGTACCTGCGCCGGGCCGGCGTGGACCTGCGCCCCCTGTGGGGCATCGACGACCGCCTCAAGCAGTTCGGCGGCATGGCCGTGGCGATCGTCGCGTATGTGGCCGTCTCGCAGCTGGGCTATGTCATCACCACCCGCATCGCCTCGCTTGCCGACGCCGCCGCCCCCCTCATCTACCAGCAGCACTGGCTGCTGCTGCAGGTGCCCTACGGCATCATCGGCGTCACCCTGCTCACCGCCATCATGCCGCGACTGTCGCGCAACGCCGCCGACGGCGATGACCGCGCCGTGGTCGCCGACCTCAACCTGGCGACGAAGCTGACCTTCATCGCGCTCATCCCCATCGTGGTGTTCTTCACCGCCTTCGGGCCGGACATCGGCGTGGCCCTGTTCGCGTACCGCAACTTCGACACCGAGTCCGGCATCCTCCTCGGCCTCACCCTGTCCTTCTCCGCGTTCACGCTGCTGCCCTACGCCCTGGTGCTGCTGCACCTGCGTGTGTTCTACGCCCGGGAGGAGGCGTGGACGCCCACGTACATCATCATCGGCATCACGGCCACGAAGATCGTGCTCTCGCTGCTGGCCCCCACAGTCGCCAGCTCCCCGTCCCGGGTGGTCATCCTCCTCGGTGCGGCCAACGGTTTCGGTTTCATCGCCGGCGCCGTCATCGGTGCCCTGCTGCTGCGCCGCAAGCTCGGCCATCTGGGCACCCGTTCACAGATCCGCACCTCCACGTGGGCATTCGCAGCCTCGCTCATCGGTGTGGCGGTGGCGCTGCTGATCGACTGGATCCTGCCCTCCTTCGGCGGGCTGGGCTCTTTCGGGGTGCTCATCAGGGTGGCCGTCTCCGGCGTGGTGTTCCTCGTCGCCACCGGCATCGCCCTGAGTTTCTCCGGCCTGCCCGAGGTGCAGAACCTGGGTCGGGCCTTCGCCCGCATCCCCGGGATGTCCCGCTTCGTGCGCCCCGACACGTCCCGGGCGATCGAGGTGGGGGAGAGCAACCCGCAGGAGGTCTCCGCACACCTCACCGCACTCGACCCCTTCGCCGCCTCCCTGCCGCCGGCCCCCATGTCGGCCGGCGTGGTACGTGGCCCCCGTCTGGTGCCGGGTGCGCCGGTGTCCGACGGCCGCTTCCGCCTGCTGGCCGACCACGGCTCGGTGCCCGGCGCCCGCTTCTGGCACGCCAAGGAACTGGCGAGTGGCCGCGAGGTCGCCCTCACCTTCGTGGACACCTCCGGTAACGCCCCACTGGCGCCGGCCACACCGGCCGCCGCCGCCGGGGCCGCCGCCGAGGTGGCCCGTCGTACCCGCCGACTCACCGACGTCCCCGGCGTGGCCGGGAACCTCGAGGTGCTCGGCTACCGCAACGGTTGTCTCATCGTCGCCGACTGGGTGCCGGGTTCCCCGCTGCGGACCGTGGCCGATGGTGGGGATCTGGATCCGCAGGCCGTCGCCGCGGCGCTGGTCCCGTTGGTGGATGCGGCCGGCCGCGATCTCCCGCTGGGCCTGGACAACCACGCCCGCATCCGCATCTCCGTCGACGGCGTGGCCACCCTCGCCTTCCCCGCCGTGCTTCCCGACGCCACCGCCGAACGCGACCACACCTCCATCACCTCCATGCTCTCCCTCCTCGGGGTGGAACGCGAGGATCTGCCCGCGACGCAGGCTGAGGTCGACGAGCCCCTGGTCGTCGAGGAGGAGGAGCTGGGCCCGCTTCCCGACGCCCGCCCCGGCTTCGGTGACAAGTCCTACTCCGCCGGTTCGGTGGCTCTCATCGGCGCCCTGTCCATCGGGGCGGTCGTGCTCGTGGCGGCACTGACCACCTACCTGGTCAGTGTCGTCGGTGGGGACGGCGGCGAGGCACCGGTCAGTTCGGAGTCCATCCAGGGATCCGCCACCGAGACGACCCCGCGGCCGCTGCCGCGCGTGCTCGAGGCCACCGCCTCAGCACCGGAGATCGCCGACGGCGACACCGGGACCGTGTGGTCCGGGGAGGGTGGGGTGACCCTGCTTCTCGACGACGCGGTGGAACTGCAGAATGTCCTCCTCCGCTCCGGGGGCGGCCCGGTGGAGGTCTACGGCCTTCGCGCGGGGCAGGAGGCCGCCACCCCGGAGGGTCTGCCGCTGCTCGGCTCCGCTGACATGCGCGACGGCCGCACGACGATGACGCTGGATCGCCCGATGACCGCCGGCGGCGTGCTGCTGTGGTTCCCGGAGGCCGTCGAGGTCGCCGAGGTGCAGGTGGTGGGCGTGCGCTGATGCCCACTGTGGTGGGCAGGTTCAGCGGGCGGTGGGGGTCGTCCTGGGGTGTGATGGTGGTGTCAGCGACTTCCGGGGGGATAAGTGACACGCACCGACGGCGGCCTCGTGGCCGCATACATCGAGGGGGACCTCACCGCGTTCAGCGCCATCGTCGAACGCCACCGCGCGCGGTTGCTGTGGGTGGCGCGCCGTTACGGCCGCAACGAGGATGATGCCCACGACATCCTGCAGGAGGCCCTGTTCCGCGCCAGCTACAGTCTGCACACCTGGCGTCGGGAGTCCTCGCTGAGCACCTGGCTGCACCGCCTGGTCATGAACTCCGGCTGGGACTTCCAGAACCACCGCGTTCAGGTGGAGACCCCGATTCTGGATGACGGCACCCTGCCGCACGACGTCAACCCACTGCTGGCCGCTGATCCCATCGGCCGATCCGAGGACCTGCTGCACCTGCGTGAATCCCTGGAACGACTGCACCCGGATCAACGGCGGGCGCTGTGGCTCATCGACATCGAGGGGTACACGATCGGGCACGTCGCCCGGCAGGAGGGCGTGCGGCCCGGCACGATCAAGTCGCGCCGCAACCGCGCGCGGGAGGCCCTGCGTGCGGAGCTCGGGGAATGTTCGGTGCTGCCCGGCCGTTGAGATTCGGTGACAGCGCCTAGACTTGGCTGCGTACATTCACCCGATCAGGAGAATTCATGATTCACGACGTCGCCATCATCGGCTCCGGCCCCGCCGGTTACACCGCGGCCATCTACGCCGCCCGCGCCGAGCTCAAGCCCATCATGTTCGAGGGCTACGAGTACGGCGGATCGCTGATGAACACCACCGAGGTGGAGAACTTCCCGGGCTTCAAGGACGGCATCATGGGCCCGGATCTGATGATGGAGATGCGCAGCCAGGCCGAGCGATTCGGCACCGACATGCGCATGGAACTCGTCGACTCCGTCGAGCTGGAGGGCCCGGTCAAGCGGATCCACGTCGGTGACGAGGTGCACGAGGCCCGCACCGTGATCCTGGCGACCGGCGCCGCCCCGCGTCTGCTCGGTGTCCCGGGCGAGGATGAGCTCATGGGACGCGGTGTGTCCTCCTGCGCCACCTGCGACGGCTTCTTCTTCAAGGGCCAGGAGATCGCCGTCATCGGTGGTGGTGACTCCGCGATGGAGGAGGCGACCTTCCTGACCAAGTTCGCCGACAAGGTCACCGTGGTGCACCGTCGCGAGGAGTTCCGCGCCTCCGCGATCATGTATGAGCGTGCGAAGGCCAACGAGAAGATCGAGTGGTCCACCAACAAGGTCGTCGACCACGTCATCGAGAAGGACAACAAGGTCGGTGGCATCATGCTCCGCGACACCATCTCCGGTGAGCTGAGCGAGCTGCCGGTCGCCGCCATGTTCGTCGCCATCGGCCACGATCCGCGTTCCGAGTTCCTCGCCGGCCAGGTGGAGCTCAAGGCAGGTGGGTACGTCAAGGTCTCCGAACCGTCGACCGCCACCTCCGTTCCGGGTGTGTTCGCCTGCGGTGACCTGGTGGACGACCACTACCAGCAGGCCGTGACCGCCGCCGGCTCCGGCTGCCGGGCCGCCATCGACGCCGAGCATTTCCTGTCCGCGCTGTAGCCCCTCTTCTAAGCCCTCTGTAAGGAGAATCACATGAGCAACGTCATCGAGGTCACGCAGTCCAATTTCCGCGAGGTCGTCGTCGAGGCGGACAAGCCCGTCATCGTCGACTTCTGGGCCGAGTGGTGCGGGCCCTGCAAGAAGCTCAGCCCTGTGCTCGACGAACTCTCCGAGGAGCTCGGCGATTCGGTCACGATCGCCAAGGTCAACGTGGATGAGGAGCGCACCCTCGGCGCCATGTTCCAGATCATGTCCATCCCGGCCGTCCTGTTCTTCAAGGACGGCGAGAAGGTCGACGAGTTCATCGGCGTCCGGCCGCGCTCCCACATCATGGCGAAACTGGAACCGCTGATGTAACTGGTACTCTTAAGCACCTACAAGCAGCACCGGCCGCCTCCTGACGGCTGGGATAAGATCTGTGGCATCTGACCCTGGGAGGAGTGCCGTGACGAACACTTTTCGTGTGGGGGATCGTAGTCCACGCGTAGCGGAGGCGCGCTCCACTCTCGCCCGGCTGGGGCTCCTCTCCGGTTATGAGGGGGAGCTGTCCGACAAGTACGCGGAGAAGGACAAGCTTTTCGACGTCGCCCTGTCGGACGTCCTCAAGGCCTTCCAGCAGTCCCGCGGCATCGTGCCCTCCGGCGACATCGACGAGATGACCCTGCGCGAGCTCCGGCACGCCTCCTACAAGCTCGGATCCCGCGTCCTGTCCTACCAACCCAACAACGAGCTGGTCGGCGATGATGTCGCCAGCCTGCAGGAACAGCTGCAGCAACTGGGCTTCTACTCCCACCGCATGGACGGTCACTTCGATCGCCGGACCCACGAGGCACTGGCGAATTTCCAGCTCAACTCCGGCCTGCAGGACGACGGTATCTGTGGCCCCGAGACCCTGGCGGCCCTCAAGCTGCTCGGCCGTCGCATCACCGGCGGCAGCCCCCACGCGATCCGGGAACGGGAGCAGGTGCGCAACGCCGGCCCCATGCTCGCCGGAAAGCGGGTCGTCATCGATCCTGCCCTCGGTGGGGCCAACAAGGGCACCACGGTGTCGGGGCGGCACGGGATGATCTCCGAGGAGGAGATCATCTGGGACCTCGCCTCCCGTATCAAGGGCCGGATGATCTCGGCGGGCATGGAGACGATCATGTCGCGCCCCCGCATGGACGATCCCTCCCACACCTCACGGGCGGAGATCGCCAACGCCTTCGGCGCCGACCTCGTCCTCTCCCTCCAGTGCGACCATTACCCGAACGAGAAGGCCCACGGCGTGGCCACCTTCTACTTCGGTTCCGACACCGGCAACAGCTCCCTGACCGGTGAGACCCTCTCCGGGTTCATCCAGCGGGAGATCTGTGCACGCACCCAGTTCCAGAACTGCGGCACCCACGCACGGACGTGGGAGATTCTGCGGTTCACGCAGGCGCCGACCGTCGAACTCGTCGCCGGCTACCTCTCGAACCCGGAGGATGTCGCGCGGCTGACCGACCCCGCGATCCGGGACGCCATCGCCGAGGCGGTGGTCGTCGCCGTCAAACGCCTCTACCTCCTCGACCGCGACGACACCCCGACGGGCACCTTCAACTTCGCCGAGCTGCTGCGCGCGGAACAGGGTTAGACCCGCGCCCGGTCCAGCAGCTCCTCCACGGCGGCCACGGACAGCAGGCCGTGCTGCGGGGGCAGTTCCAGCCGCAGACGCGGCAGCACCGGATGGTCCGCCACCACCTGGAAGCCGGCGGACTCCAGCACCGCCACGGACATGAGGCCCACCTCCGAAGCTGAGCGCAGGACCGCGCCGACGGGGCCCTCGAGGAGCTCGTCGACATCGGCCCGCGAGAAGAAGTCCTGGCGCCACCCGAAGGCCTCGACGGCCGGGACCTCGGCGTCGACGAGCTGCATGATGGCGGCGTCGATAAGCACCGCCTCCAGGCCCACCCCCGCGAAACCGGGGTCGATGAACAG
The DNA here is from genome assembly GCF_030535495.1 of Corynebacterium sp. Lineage (GTDB taxonomy): Bacteria > Actinomycetota > Actinomycetes > Mycobacteriales > Mycobacteriaceae > Corynebacterium. The sequence continues at coordinate 15,662 of NZ_JAUNRW010000008.1, read as the reverse complement.
CGATGTGAGCACCTCCGCATCCGCGGAGACCGGGCCGGTGGGCAGCTGCGCGCACCCGGGGGCGGCGTCGCGGGAACACCACAGGACCGTGGCGACGGCCCGCACCGCGGTGCTGCGCTCGAGGGAGAGCCCGCAGCAGCCGTAGTCGAGGAGTGTGGTGGTCAGCCAGGCCTCCTTCTCGAAGGAGGGGTCACCGGAATCGTGGACGTGGGAGGCCGTCTCCGCATCGAGTTCCCAGAAGATGGAGCGGGCCGCCTGCGGATGAATGCGACCCACCGTCTCCTGGCTCAACGGGATGAGGCGCGCGTACACCGCTCAGCGACCCTCGATGAGACCGAGGATGCGCTCGAAGTCCTCCTGGTCGCCGAACTCGACGACCATGCGGCCCTTGCCGCGGCCCATGGTGACGGTGACCTTGGTGTCCCAGGTGTCCCCGAGGCGGGAGGCGGCGCTGCTGAACATCTCGGGTTGCGCAACCGGCGTCTTCTTCTTCCGCTCGGGCTCGTCGTCACCGCGGTTGAGCAGCGTCACGGCTTCCTCGGTGGCACGAACGGACAGTCCCTCGGCGACGACCCGGTCCGCCAGCTGCTCCATGCCGTCCACCTTGAGGCCCAGCAGCGCGCGGGCGTGGCCGGCGGACAGCACCCCGGCGGCGACCCGGCGCTGCACCGGCACCGGCAGGGCCAGCAGGCGGATGGTGTTGGTGATCACCGGACGGGAACGGCCCAGGCGGTCCGCCAGCTCCGACTGGGTGACGTCGAACTCCTCGAGGAGCTGCTGGTAGGCGGCCGCCTCCTCCAGCGGGTTGAGCTGGACGCGGTGGATGTTCTCCAGGAGGGCGTCGCGCAGCATGTCGCCGTCGTCGGTGCTGCGGACGATGGCGGGGATGCGGGTGAGTCCGGCCCGCCCGGCGGCCCGCCAGCGACGCTCGCCCATGACGAGTTCGTAGCCCTCGTCGATGGCGCGGACGACGATCGGCTGCATGAGCCCGAACTCGCGGATGGAGTGGACGAGCTCGCCCAGCGCCTCCTCGTCGAAGACCGAGCGCGGCTGGTGCGGGTTGGGGGTGATCTCCCCGATGGGGATCTCACGGTAGGTCGCGCCGACCTCCTGCTGGGG
>NZ_JAUNRW010000008.1:0-14443 GCF_030535495.1 Corynebacterium sp. | reverse complement strand
GTCGGCCCGGTGCCCGGCAACCCCGGCTTCGGAGCACCCTTGACCTGGCGCTTCTGCTCGCGGGCGCCCTTGGTGCCGCCGAGAATGACATCGGCGGCACCGTCGCCCAGCTTCGGCGAGGACGGGGTGGGGCCGGAGGGAATCAGGGCGGCGAGACCGCGACCGAGTCCACCTTTACGTGTTTCCTGGTTCATGACGCCTACCTTTCTGACGCGAGCTGCTGAGCGGTTTCGGGGCTGACCCCGATGGGGCCGGTGGACTCGGCGGGCTGATAGTCACCGCGGGTGGCGAACTCCCGGGCCGCGTCGAGATAGGCCACGGCACCGCGGGACGTGGGATCGTAGGCCAGCACCGTCTGCCCGTAGCCGGGGGCCTCGGACACCTTCACCGAGCGCGGGATGACGTGTCCGAGAACCACATCACCGAAGTGGGCGCGGACCTCGGTGGCGACCTGCTCGGAGAGCTTGGTGCGCGCGTCGTACATCGTCAGCAGGATGGCGGAGATGTGGAGGTTGGTGTTGAGGTGCTGCCGGATCATGGAGATGTTGTTGAGCAGCTGCCCCACACCCTCGAGCGCGTAGTACTCGCACTGGATGGGGATGAGGACCTCGTCGACCGCGGTCATCGCGTTGATGGTGAGCAGCCCCAGGGACGGCGGGCAGTCGATGATGACGTAGTCGAAGCCGTGATCGCCGAGGAAACCGGATCCGCGGAGCGCATCATGCAGGCGGTACTCGCGGCGCACGAGGGAGACGAGCTCGATCTCCGCGCCGGCCAGGTCGATGGTGGCGGGGATGCAGAAGAGGTTCTCGTGGGCGGTGGAGGGCTGCACGGCATCGGCGGCGGTGGCCTCGCCGATGAGCAGCTCATAGCTGGAGGTGGTGCCGGAGGTGTGCTCGGCGCCCAGGGCCGTGGAGGCGTTGCCCTGCGGGTCGAGATCGACGACGAGGACCTTCGCCCCGAGCATCGCCAGCCCGGCCGCGAGGTTCACGGAGCTGGTGGTCTTGCCGACGCCGCCCTTCTGGTTGGCGACCGTGATCAGACGCGGCGCTTCCGGCTTCGGCAACTGCTCAACCATGGATTCCGACCTGGCCTCTTCCTCAACTGAAACTATGACTGTCTAGCCTTCCCCACCTTAGTGCACGCGGGGGATGCGGATGATCGTCGTGGGCTCCGCCAGGTGGGCCTGTCCCACCGTGCTTATCGACGCCCGCCCACCGCCGGCCTTCCTGATCACTGCAGCGTCGCGTTCGAGCTCCTCCCCGACAGACGATCCCTTCATGGCGATCATCTCCCCACCCTGTCGCACCAGCGGCAGCGACCACCCGGCGAGCTTGCCCAAGGGGGCGACGGCGCGGGAGGTGACGATGTCCACGGGCTCGTCGAGGGGCTGATCCTCGGCGCGGGCCCGGATGACGGTGACATTGGGCAGACCCAGCTTGTCGACGACCTCCTGCAGGTACACCGAGCGCTTGAGGAGCGGCTCGATGAGCGTGATGTCGAGGTCCGGGCGCGCGATGGCCAGCGGGATGCCGGGCAGGCCGGCCCCGGAGCCGACGTCAGCGACGCGCGCCCCGTGCTCCATCACCTCGCCGATGACCGCGCAGTTGAGGATGTGGCGCTCCCACAGTCGGTCCACCTCCCGCGGGCCGATGAAGCCACGGGTGGCACCAATGGTGGCCAGGGATTCGTGGTACGCCTCGGCCAGCGGAAGTCGCTCGCCGAACACTGCCTGCGCGGGGGTCTCACTCATGTCACACAACGATACAGCCACCGGGAACCAGTGGTTCGCGGTGGCTGTCGGGGGCGTCGATAAGCTACTTCTTCTTACGCTTCTTCTTGGCGCCGGCGCGGGCGCCGGGGGCCGGGGCGGTGGTGCGCTTGAGGGCCTTGCGGGCTTCTTCCTCCGCCTCCTCCTCGCGGTCCATCTGGGCGAAGAGCACGCGCTGCTGGAAGAACGTCCACACGTTGTTGGACATCATGTAGAACAGCAGGCCGATGTGCCACAGGAAGCCGGTGAACAGGATGGTGGCGGGCATGACCCACAGCATCATCTTGTTCATCATGCCCATCTGCATGGCCATCATGTCGGCGTTGTCGCCGGAGGGGGCGGCCTGCTTGCCGGAGGCGATGCGTGCCTTCTGGCGGTCGATGGACATACGGGCGTTGAAGTGGGTGGCCACGGCGATGATGATGGCCAGCGGCGCCGCGACGAAGATGATGTCGGTGCGCGTGAAGTCCACCGGCTCGAAGGCCTGGTACATGTCCTTCGGCATGGAGATGTAGGAGGACAGCGGCACGCCGAAGAAGCGGGCGTCGATGAAGGACTGGACCTCGTCCACACCGAAGATGTAGTTCGGGGTGTTGCGGTTCTCCTCGATGGACATGCCGAGCTGGCCGACGCCCTCGCCGGTGCGGTTGAAGGAGCGCAGCACGTGGAACAGGCCGATGAACACCGGGATCTGGATGAGCATCGGCAGGCAGCCGAGCAGCGGGTTGACGCCCATCTCCTTCTGGAGCTTGCGCGTCTCCTCCATCATCTTCTGCTGGTCGTTCTTGTACTTGCTGCGGATCTCCGCCATCTTGGGCTGCATTTCCTGCATCTTGCGGCCCGAGCGCAGCTGATTCTGGGTGGGCTTGAACATGATCGCCTTGACCGTGAAGGTGAGGAAGACGATCGACAGCACCCAGGTGATGCCGAGGTCCGGGTCGAGCACAAAGCTGAAGACCTTGTGCCAGAACCACAGGATGGCCGAGATCGGCCAGTAAATGAAGTTGAGCACTGTGTGTCAGGACTCCTTGATATCGGTGTTCTCTCAGGCGGGGTCGTACCCGCCCGGATGCCATGGACCGCACTTGCTCAGTCGGGCCAGTGCCATGATCAGACCCTTCAGCGCCCCATGTCCGCGGACGGCATCGAGTGCGTAGGCGCTGCAGGACGGTTCAAATCGGCAGGACGACCCCATCTTAAGGGGCGAGATGTTTTTTTGGTAGAACAGCACCGCCGACTCCAGGAGACGGGCAGCGGGGGAGAGCCTACTCATGCAGAGCTCCCAGGCGGCGCAGCGCCTGACGAATGTCTCGGTCCAGCTCGCCGGACGAGGCGGCTCCGGCCGCCGGCAGCGCCCTGATGACCAGGTCGCTGGCGGCGGGAAGGGTCTCGAACAGTCCGGCACAGACGTGACGAAGCCGTCGGGAGGTGCGGTGACGGATCACCGCGTTCCCGACGGCCTTGGAGACGATGAGCCCGACGCGGGGACCGCCCTGGTGGGCGATCTCGGCGTCGGGCTCATGAAGATGTACCACTACGGTACGGCTACCGGCGCGGCGTCCACGCTTGATCGTCCGGCTGAACTCAGTCGGCGACGTGAACTTGTGCTGCTTCGGAAGCACCGGTGGTGCGAATTAAGCGGTCAGCTTGGCGCGACCCTTACGGCGACGCGCCGAGACGATGGCGCGACCTGCACGGGTGCGCATACGGGTCCGGAAGCCGTGCACGCGTGCGCGACGACGGTTGTTCGGCTGGAACGTCCGCTTGCCCTTTGCCACGGTTGTTCTCCTCTTGTGTGACGCGGTCGCCCCGTACGGGACCGGTGGGACCGCTGAAGTTTTCGATTAACAATGAGATGTGCTGCGTCCGCACTGACGCGCGGCGGGTGCCGCGGCCCGGTGATCCGGTGCCGACGCTGCTCTCACACACATCCGCCGGCGCAATCCCGTGTCGGGCGCATCCGGCGGTGTGACAGACCATCACAGACTACGCGAGGCCCGCCCCGTCGAACAAATTGACTTCCCCGGCGTGTCGTGGGTCGCGGAACGGGTGCCCCTGAAATGACAATTCTGTGATTTTCCACTGCTTACCGGGGAATTTGTCCGTTTTCCCAGCAGTGCATCCGGAGCGCCGCGGAGGGCGGCGAAGTCGGTGTCCGATTCGATGGACACTGAGCTCGGGTGTTAGGTAACAATAAAGAGACTCACACAACATCACAGAGCGTTCACCAACACCCCTGTGGATAACTGTCAATCAGAGGTTGAGAGTTTTGCAGTGGGGTGACATCCTCGCAGGTGACAGGCGTATCGAAGGCAAGTCGTTTTATCCACAGGTCATGGACTAGGCTGTGGAAAGATGGGCGCCGCCGATACTCCACAGCTGTGGACAACTCTGTGGATGGCAAGGTCGCAGCCCTGACGGGCCTGTGAACAGATGCGGTGCACGACCCCCTGCCAGAGCCCGACCACCCCACCGCATGACGCCTTCGGCATGCCCGAATGCGCCCGACAATGTCCGGAACCTAAAGGAGCAGCCCCACGTGGCGGATCAGCAACAGTCACTGGCAGAGACCTGGCAGGCCATCAGGGAGGAACTCCTCAGCCAGTCCGAGCGCCCGGACTCCAGCATTCCCACCTTCACGCACCAGCAGCGTGCCTTCCTGGGACTGGTCCAGCCCATCGTGCTCGTCGACGGATACGCCGTGCTGGCCACGCCGCACGCCATGGCCAAGCAGGTGATCGAGGACGACTTCGGCCCGCACATCGTCAAGGTGCTCACCGAACGCACCGGGCGCCCCTGCAGCCTGGCGGTCTCCATCGAGCCGGCCGCGGCACCGGTTCCTGCCGCCCCCATCCAGACGACTGTTCCCGGAGTGCAGGAGACCATCTCCGACCAGCAGCTCGGCTGGAACACCTCGCACACCCCGGCCCCCGCCCCGGCTCCGCCGACACAGACCTACGTCCCGCCGCAGTCGCCGACCTACGACCAGTCGCAGCGCCTCCCGCGGGAAAAGCCCGCTCATGATCCGAACCGGGAGAAGTCCCTCAACCCGAAATACACCTTCGAGAGCTTCGTCATCGGTTCCTCCAACCGTTTCGCCAACGGTGCCGCGGTGGCCGTCGCCGAGAATCCGGCGCGCGCCTACAACCCGTTGTTCATCTGGGGTGGCTCCGGCCTGGGTAAGACCCACCTGCTCCACGCGGCCGGCAACTACGCGCAGGTGCTGCAGCCGGGCCTGCGGGTCAAGTACGTCTCCAGTGAGGAATTCACCAACGACTACATCAACTCGGTGCGCGATGACCGGCAGGAGTCCTTCAAGCGTCGCTACCGCAACCTCGACATCCTCATGGTCGATGACATCCAGTTCCTCGAGGGCAAGGAAGGAACCCAGGAGGAGTTCTTCCACACCTTCAATGCCCTCCACCAGGCGGACAAGCAGATCATCCTGTCCTCCGACCGCCCGCCGAAGCAGCTGACGACGCTGGAGGATCGCCTGCGCACCCGTTTCGAGGGCGGCCTGATCACCGATATCCAGCCCCCGGACCTGGAGACCCGCATCGCCATCCTGGAGAAGAAGGCCCAGGCCGACGGCACCCACGTCGACCGCAGTGTCCTCGAACTCATCGCCTCACGCTTCGAGTCCTCCATCCGTGAGCTGGAGGGCGCCCTCATCCGTGTGTCGGCCTATTCTTCGCTTATCGACGAACCCATCAACCAGGAGATGGCCGAGATCGCACTGCGCGACATCCTTCCGGACGCCGCCGACGTGGAGATCACCGCCTCGACGATCATGGAGGTCACGGCCGACTACTTCGGAATCACCCAGGACACGCTCACCGGTGCCGGCAAGACGCGCGCCGTCGCGCACGCCCGCCAGCTGGCGATGTATCTGTGCCGTGAACTCACCGATCTCTCCCTGCCGAAGATCGGCTCGGAATTCGGTGGCAAGGACCACACCACCGTCATGTATGCCGACCGGAAGATCCGCAAGGAGATGACGGAAAAACGTGATACCTACGATGAGATTCAGGCGCTGACCCATCTGATCAAGAACCGCGGACGCGGCTGAACCCCCGTCGTATCAACACCCCCGGTCCTCCCTGCGGAGCACCGGGGGTTTCTTGTCCACAGGGTTATCCACACCTGTGTAATTACAGCTGTGTAACTCAGAGAGATTAGTCACAAAGTGGCCTCCGACACATGTGCCGCCCGCCCTGTGGATAACCGGGTTATCCCTGTTGAGAAGCGGTGGATGACAAGCACCTGCGTTGTGAAAGGATTCGACACCCGTCGAGTTGTCCACAGCCGCCTCGAGTTATCCACACCTTGTTCACACCCCGAATCACATCCCGGAAATTTGCGGCTACCTTGAGATTCATCCCCTCTTCCACAGGTTGCACAGGACTTACTGTTACTACCAGCTTTTCAACTAGTAATTTCTAGAGAAGAAAGAGGATGTGGGGACAACGCTCACCGGGGTGGACGGCAGCCGATGACAGCGAATGACAACAATCGCTCGGCCGGGGAGCAGTCAGGTACGTTGGAGTTTGTTGTTCAGGGGGTCCGCGACGGCGGATCACAAGTTTTTCAAGGAGCCCACAAGCATGGAGTCACAAGCAGTGTCATTCCGGGTGGTCAGGGATGATCTCGCCCACGCCGTGGCATGGGTCGCGCGGAGCCTGCCCACCAAGGTGACGCAGCCGGTGCTGCGCGCCATGCTCATCACTGCCGATGACAACGGCCTCGAGTTCGCAGGATTCGACTACGAGGTCTCCACCAAGGTGCGCGTCGCCGCGGAGATCGGTGACCAGGGACGCATCGCCGTGGCCGGCAAACTCATCGCGGAGATCGTCAGCAACCTGCCCAACAAGCCGGTCGAGCTGCGGGTCGACGGTTCCAAGGCGCTGCTGTCGTGTGGTTCCTCCCGCTTCGAGCTCCCCCTCATCCCGCTCGACGATTACCCGCAGATCCCGACGCTGCCCGAGGTCACCGGCACCATCAACCCCGCGCTGTTCAACGAGGCCGTCACCCAGGTGGCCACCGCCGCCGGCAAGGACGACACCCTGCCGATGCTCACGGGTGTGCACATGGAGGTCGCGGGCAACCAGGTCAAGCTGGCCGCCACCGACCGTTTCCGTCTCGCACTGCGTACCTTCGAATGGGATCCCGCGTCCCCCGACGTCCAGGCGAAGCTTTTGGTCCCGGCCAAGACCCTCCTGGAGAATGCCCGCAGCCTGGACACCTCCCACCCGGTCGAGATCGCCGTGGGTAGCGGCGAGCAGATCGGTGCCGCCGGCCTGTTCGGCATCCACACCGACTCCCGCGAGACCACCGCGCGCATGCTCGATGCGGAATTCCCCAACATCCAGCCGTTGCTGCCGAAGACGCACACTTCGATCGCCAGCGTCGAGATCGCCCCGCTGCAGGAGGCGATCCGCCGCGTCAGCCTGGTCACCGAGCGCAACGCCCAGATCCGCATGCAGTTCACCGATGGTGAGCTCATCCTCTCCGCCGGCGGCATGGACTCCGGTCACGCCGAGGAGCGTCTGCCCTGTGCCTTCACCGGCAAGGATGAACTGGTCATCGCCTTCAACCCTGGTTATCTCCGCGACGGCCTCGGGGTGGTCCACACCTCGCGCGTGGTCTTCGGATTCACCGAGCCTTCACGCCCGGCGATCCTCGTCCCGGAGCCGGCTGAGCTGCCCGAGGCGGACGAGGACGGCACGTTCCCGACCCCGGAGACCGAGTTCACCTATCTCCTCATGCCGGTGCGCCTGCCCGGATAGGTAGGTGCGTCATCTACATCAGGACGCTGGACCTGCGGGATTTCCGCAGTTGGCCCGAGCTGACGCTGGAGCTGGAAGCGGGAATCACGCTGTTCGTCGGCCGCAACGGCTTCGGTAAGACCAACATCATCGAGGCGGTGGGATACACCGCCCACCTGGCCAGCCACCGTGTCTCCCAGGATGCGCCCCTGGTCCGTCAGGGGGCGGACAACGCCCGGATTTCCACCACCGCGGTCAATCAGGGGCGGGAACTGACGACCCATCTGCTCATCAAACCGCACGCGGCCAACCAGGCGCAGATCAACCGCACCCGTCTGTCCTCCCCGCGCGAGCTCCTCGGGGTGGTGCGCACGGTGTTGTTCGCCCCGGAGGACCTGGCGCTCATCAAGGGGGAACCGGCCGAACGACGCCGCTACGTCGACGACATCATCGCCACCCGCAGCCCGCGTCTGGCCGGGGTCAAGGCGGACTACGACAAGGTGCTCCGCCAACGCAACGCACTGCTGAAATCCGCCAACGCCGCCCTGCGCCGCGGTTACCGGGACGATGACGGCGCCAGCGCCCTGGCCACCCTCGATGTGTGGGACAGCCAGCTCGCCGCCCACGGCTCCCAGGTCATCGCCGCGCGCCTGGTGCTTCTCGACGAACTGGGGGATCTCATCGCCGAGGCCTATGCGGGGATCGCACCGGAGTCCCGCCCGGTGGGGGTGGAGTACCGGTCGACGGTGGCGTCGATAAGTAGGGAACCGGAGGTTCTCGAGGCGGAGATGCTCGCCGAGCTCGGCCGGGGACGCTCCCGCGAGATCGACCGGGGCATGTCGCTGGTGGGACCGCACCGTGATGATGTCATCCTCAGTCTGGGGCAGGCGCCGGCGAAGGGTTTCGCCTCGCACGGGGAGACGTGGAGTTACGCGATCGCGCTGCGCCTGGCGGAGTTCACCCTGCTGCGTCGCGACGGCACCGATCCGGTCCTCATCCTCGACGATGTCTTCGCGGAACTCGATGCCCGTCGGCGGGAGAAGCTGGTGGAACTGGCGGCGGATGCGGAACAGGTGCTCATCACCGCGGCCGTCGACGGGGATCTGCCCGCGAACATCGCGGAGCAGGCCACGAAATACATGGTCACGGTGCGTGACACCGACGACGGCCGGATCAGTGAGTTGTCATGAGTGAGCCGGATCCGGTCCAGGCCGCCTTCGAGGCGATGCGGAAGGCCGCGCAGAAGCGGGGGTCGACGCCGCTTCCCGCGCGCCGGCCTCAGAAGAACACCACCCCACCGCGGTTGGGGCGGCCCAGCGGCAGAGACGGGCGACGCCAGCGTCGACCACTCGAGGTCGACACCTTCGGATCCCTCCTGGGCAGCGAGATCAACCGGCGGGGCTGGGAGAAGGACATCGCGGGCGGATGGGTGTTCGGCAACTGGGACGAGCTGGTGGGTCCGAAGATCGCCCAGCACACCACGGTGGAGATGGTGAAGGACAAGAAGGTGTTCATCACCTGCGATTCCACCGCCTGGGCGACGAACCTGCGGATGATGCAGAGGCAGATTCTGCAGGTGATCGCGGACAAGGTCGGCCCGAACATCATCGTGGAGCTGAAGATCTTCGGCCCGAAGGCCCCCAGTTGGCGGAAGGGACCCCTGCACGTCAAGGGTCGCGGGCCCCGGGACACGTACGGATAAGCGCCACAGCGCCAAATTCGCGCGAGAATGCCCCTCCGCCGCGCGCAACCCCGTCGCTGGTAGTGACCCCCGCGGTGTAGACTGATGAGGTCTGATTCAAATCTAGCGAGGAGAACTCGTTTCACGTGGCTAACGCTGAACACAACTACGATGCGTCATCGATCACGATTCTCGAGGGTCTCGAAGCCGTCCGCAAGCGCCCCGGCATGTACATCGGTTCCACCGGGCCGCGCGGCCTGCACCACCTGGTGTGGGAGGTCGTGGACAACTCCGTGGACGAGGCCATGGCCGGGTACGCCACCAAGGTCGAGGTGACCCTGCTGGCCGACGGCGGCGTGCAGGTCGTCGACGACGGACGCGGCATCCCCGTCGAGATGCACCCCTCCGGTGCGCCGACCGTCCAGGTCGTCATGACCCAGCTGCACGCCGGCGGCAAGTTCGACTCCGACTCCTACGCGGTCTCCGGTGGTCTGCACGGTGTGGGTATCTCCGTGGTCAACGCCCTGTCGACCCACGTCGAGGCCGACATCAAGCGTGACGGCAAGCACTGGATCCAGAACTTCAACAACTCCATCCCCGAGGATCTCGTCGAGGGCGGCAACGCCCGCGGCACCGGTACGACGATCCGTTTCTGGCCGGACGCCGAGATCTTCGAGACGACCGACTTCGACTACGACACCATCGCGCGTCGCCTGCAGGAGATGGCCTTCCTCAACAAGGGCCTGACGATCACGCTCAAGGACGAGCGCGTCTCCGAGGAGCAGCTCGAGCTCGAGGCCATCGCCGAGGAGGGCGACACCGCCCAGCTTCTCGACGGACCGTCCTTCGACGACACCGAGGTCGAGGAGGCTCCCGCCGGCGAGGCCCCGAAGCCGCCGAAGAAGCGCGAGAAGAAGGTCACGTACCACTACCCGGAGGGCCTGGTCGACTACGTCAACCACCTCAACAAGGGCAAGAACGTCATCCACCCCTCGATCGTGTCCTTTGACGCCAAGGGTGAGGGCCATGAGGTGGAGATCGCCATGCAGTGGAACTCCGGGTACAAGGAGTCCGTGCACACCTTCGCCAACACCATCAACACCCACGAGGGTGGCACGCACGAGGAGGGTTTCCGCTCCGCGCTGACCTCCCTGATGAACAAGTACGCCCGCGAGCACAAGCTGGTCAAGGACAAGGATCCTAAACTCACCGGTGAGGACTGCCGCGAGGGCCTGGCCGCCGTCGTCTCCGTCCGCGTCGCCGACCCGCAGTTCGAGGGCCAGACGAAGACGAAGCTCGGCAACACCGAGATCCGTTCCTTCGTGCAGCGCATGGCCAATGAGCACGTGGCCATGTGGCTCGACGCCAACCCGGCGGAGGCCAAGGTCATCGTCAACAAGGCCGTGGCGTCCTCCCAGGCGCGCATCGCTGCGCGTAAGGCCCGCGAGCTGGTGCGCCGCAAGTCCGCCACCGATCTCGGCGGCCTGCCCGGCAAGCTCGCCGACTGCCGTTCCAAGGATCCGTCGGTCTCCGAGCTCTACATCGTGGAGGGTGACTCGGCCGGTGGTTCCGCGAAGGCCGGTCGCGATTCGCTGTACCAGGCGATTCTGCCGCTGCGCGGCAAGATCCTCAACGTGGAGAAGGCGCGCCTCGACCGGGTGCTGAAGAACGCCGAGGTCCAGGCCATCATCACCGCCCTGGGCACGGGCATCAACGAGGAGTTCGACATCTCGAAGCTCCGCTACCACAAGATCGTGCTCATGGCCGATGCCGACGTCGACGGCCAGCACATCGCCACCCTGCTGCTCACCCTGCTGTTCCGCTTCATGCCCGATCTCATCGCGGAAGGACACGTCTACCTGGCGAATCCGCCGCTGTACAAGCTCAAGTGGCAGGGCAAGGGCGATCCGGGCTTCGCGTACTCCGACGACGAGCGCGACGAGCAGCTCAAGGAGGGCCTCGCCGCCGGCCGCAAGATCAACAAGGACGACGGCATCCAGCGCTACAAGGGTCTCGGTGAGATGAACCCCAACGAGCTGTGGGAGACGACCCTCGACCCGTCGATGCGCATCCTGCGTCGCGTCGACCTCGAGGACGCCCAGCGTGCCGACGAGCTCTTCTCCATCCTCATGGGTGATGACGTGGCGGCCCGCCGTTCCTTCATCACCCGCAAGGCGAAGGACGTCCGCTTCCTCGACGTCTAGTGAGGGCTAGAGGGTGGGGACGTCGATCTCCATCATCTGTCCCATGCCGATCCAGCCGATCCACGGGTCCTCGTTGAGGACCACGGGGGAGTGGACGTGCCCCATGAGGCAGGCGCTGTAGCCACGAGAGAGCAGGTGCTCCGTGGTGGTGGGCAGACACGGGTTGTTGGTGTACTGGCCCTCCACCTCGGTGTGCAGCACACCGATGTGTCCGGGGCCGTCCACCTGCGGCAGATCCTCAAGGCTCTCCCGCGGATCCGGGTCCCCGGTGACGTGGATGGCGTGGAAGGTGAGCGGGATTCCGGGGACAGTCAGCGTTTCCACCCCCTCGCCCCGGGGCCGGTACACCCCCTCCATCGTGGGGAATCGAGGGATGATTCCGGCACCCACGTCGTGGTTGCCCCACACGTGGACCAGGGGTGTTCCGAGGTCGACGGTGATGAAGCGAAACAGCGCGACGGCGTCCTCCAGGTCGGCGTCGGTGGATTCCTCCTTGTCCAGCAGGTCACCGGCGAAGACGATGGCCTGCGCGCCGTGGGCGGTGGCGTCGAGAAGCGCCTCGCGGGCCCACTGCACCCCGGGCGCCTGTCGACGGCCCAAATGGAGATCGGCGAAGGCCGCCAGACGTACCGTGCCCATGAATCAGGGCATGTGCTTCTGCAGGATACGACCCAGCTCCGGGATCTCCGGGGTGATGATCTTCGCCACCTTGCCGCGCAGGCCGTTGTAGGCCTTCGCCAGCGGGGCGACGGTGATGGATTCGGCGTTGCGATCCGCGATGGCCATGAGGGAGTCGACGACCTGGGGGCCGCGGTCGGCGAGGAAGGTGCCGAAGTCGGTGGCTGCCTCGTCCGCGCGGAAGGCCTGCCAGTGGGGCTGCAGATCACCGAGGACATCCGGGAGCATCCGGTTGATGCCCTTCGGCACGATGTCGGCGTCAACTTTCCGGGCGCCGGCGACGGCGGCCTTGATGGCGGTGCCGGTGAGTCCGGACTGCCGGGCGACGGTGGCATCTGCGAAGCTTGCGAGGTCCGCGACCACGGCGGAGCGCTTGTCGCCGGTGAGGAGCTGGGAGAGATCAGTCATGCGCCCCACAGTAGTGAAAAAGAGCGATCTCCATGGTTGAACTCAACCGATTGTCACCGGGTGAGAACAACGACGGGGATCGCTTCTCGCGTTGCAGCTCTTCCGCCACAGTCCCTAGCTAGTCACTTCTGCAACTTTAGATAACTGCAACCACAACGGTTACAAACTCTACACACCGGGGTCGGTGCCCGCCAAAGAAACGGACGGGGAAAAGCCGGGGTGCGGCACCTAGTGGGGGAGACGCAGGTAAACCTCCCGGCAGACGGCACCGAATTCCTCGTTGGCGTCGGTGAGAGGCTGCAGTCTCGCCACCGCCTCAGCCAGGGCGAGACCGGCCGCGGACGGACCGGGGTACACCGCGATACCGCTGATCCGGGCGCCGGGCACCGCCGCTGCCGCCACCAACGCGCCGAAGTCCCGGACCTGCACCCGACGGGTGGCGCAGAACTGATCGGCGATGAGCAGCAGCTGCTCCGGGGTGAGCGCGGGGGTCATCCGCGCGAGCGCCGGATCCGTGCCTCCAACGCCGCATGTCCGGGAATGATATCCCGGGCGATGTCGGCGACGGCGGCGTCGTTGAGCAGCCGCGTGGCGGCGGCGACGATGGCGCGCACCGCCGCCTCGTGCTTGCTGGAACCCTGGGCCTGCGCGAGAAGCGTGAGTGCGCGGTCCTGCTCGGGGGTGAGACGGAGAGTCATGGCCATGCCACATTGATACCAGAGTGATACCACTAGGGCGTCGATAAGCGCCGTACACGGCCGTAGAACGCCGACAGGGTAGTATGAGGGGGTATTTCAACCCCCTCAGACAGATAGGTGATCATGAGCGACGACACCACCCAGGGTGGCGGCGACCTCTTCGACCGCATCCTCCCCATCGACATCAATGAGGAGATGCAGACCAGCTACATCGACTACGCGATGTCCGTCATCGTCGGTCGTGCGCTGCCGGAGGTCCGCGACGGCATGAAGCCCGTCCACCGCCGCATCATGTACGCGATGTTCGACTCCGGCTACCGTCCGGAACGCGGTTACGTGAAGTCCGCCCGCCCCGTCTCCGACACGATGGGTCAGTTCCACCCGCACGGTGACGTGGCCATCTACGACACGCTGGTGCGACTGGCCCAGCCGTGGAACATGCGCTACCCGCTGGTCGACGGCCAGGGCAACTTCGGCTCCCGCGGCAACGACGGCCCCGCCGCCATGCGTTACACGGAGTGCAAGATGACGCCGCTGGCCATGGAGATGGTCCGCGACATCCGCGAGAACACCGTCGACTTCTCCCCGAACTACGACGGCAAGACCCGCGAGCCGGACGTCCTGCCCGCGCGCGTGCCCAACCTGCTCATGAACGGCTCCGGCGGCATCGCCGTCGGCATGGCGACGAACATTCCGCCGCACAACCTCGGGGAGCTCGCCGGCGCCATCTACTGGCTGCTGAACAACCCGGAGGCCGAGGAGAAGGAGGCCCTCGAGGCGTGCATGTCCTTCGTCAAGGGCCCCGATTTCCCCACCGCCGGTCTCATCGTCGGTGACCAGGGCATCAAGGACGCCTACACCACCGGCCGCGGTTCCATCCGCATGCGCGGCGTCACCTCCATCGAGGAGGCGGGCAACCGCCAGACCATCGTCATCACCGAGCTGCCCTACCAGGTCAACCCGGACAACATGGTGGCCAACATCGCCGAGCAGGTCGCCGCGGGCAAGCTCGCCGGCATCTCGCGTATCGACGACGAATCCTCCGACCGCGTCGGCCTCCGCATCGTCATCACCCTCAAGCGGGATGCCGTGCCGCGCGTGGTGCTCAACAACCTGTACAAGCACTCGCAGCTGCAGTCGAACTTCAGCGCCAACATGCTCTCCATCGTCGACGGTGTGCCGCGCACCCTGCGCCTCGACCAGATGCTGCGCTACTACGTCGCCCACCAGATCGACGT
>NZ_JAUNRW010000173.1 GCF_030535495.1 Corynebacterium sp. | reverse complement strand
GGCATCCGCGTCATCACCGACCTGGTGATGAACCACACCTCCGACCAGCACGCCTGGTTCCAGGAGTCCCGCCGCGACCCGGACGGCCCCTACGGTGACTTCTACGTCTGGCGCGACAACGACGACGAGTACTCGGACGCCCGCATCATCTTCATCGACACCGAGGAGTCCAACTGGACCTATGATCCGGTGCGCAAGCAGTACTTCTGGCACCGCTTCTTCTCCCACCAGCCCGACCTCAACTACGACCACCCGCCGGTGCGCGCCGCCATGCTCGACGTCATGCGCTTCTGGCTGGACCTGGGTCTCGACGGCTTCCGCCTCGACGCCGTGCCCTACCTCTACGAGCGCGAGGGCACCAACTGCGAGAACCTGCCGGAGACCCACGAGTTCCTCAAGCAGGTCCGCGGGGTCATCGAGGACGAGTACCCCGGCCGCGTCCTGCTCGCCGAGGCGAATCAGCTGCCCGAGGATGTCGTCGAGTACTTCGGTGAGCCGGAGGTCGGCGATGAGTGCCACATGGCCTTCCACTTCCCGGTCATGCCGCGCATCTTCATGGGTGTCCACCAGCAGTCCCGCACCCCGATCTCGGAGATCCTCGCCGACACCCCGGAGATCCCCTCCACCGCCCAGTGGGGCATCTTCCTGCGCAACCACGACGAGCTGACCCTGGAGATGGTCACCGACGAGGAGCGCGCCTACATGTACAAGCACTTCGCGCGCGAGCCGCGCATGCGCGCCAACGTAGGCATCCGCCGCCGCCTCGCTCCCCTGCTGGGCGGTGACCGCAACAAGCTCGAGCTGGTCCACGGCCTGCTGCTGTCCCTGCCGGGCTCGCCGGTGCTCTACTACGGCGACGAGATCGGCATGGGCGACAACATCTGGCTCTACGACCGCGACGGCGTGCGCACCCCGATGCAGTGGTCGAACGACCGCAACGGCGGGTTCTCCAAGGCCGACCCGGAGCGCCTCTACCTGCCGGCCATCCAGAACGACCAGTACGGCTACCAGACAGTCAACGTCGAGAACGCCATGAAGCGCGACAACTCCCTGCTGCACTGGGTGCGCAGCCAGATCAAGGTGCGCCAGCAGTACAAGGCCTTCGGCCTGGGCACCTACCGGGAGGTCGACTCGGCCAACGAGTCCGTGCTCACCTTCCTGCGTGAGTACAAGGACGAGGCGATCCTGTGCGTCAACAACCTCTCCGACCGCCCGCAGGCGGTGTCGCTGGACCTGTCCGAGTTCTCCGGCGCCCACCCGCGTGAGCTCTCGGGTGGGGAGATGTTCCCGCCGGTCAAGCAGGATCCGTGGGTGGTCACGCTCGCGCCGCACGCCTACTTCTGGTTCGACATCTCGAAGGACTGATCATGGATCTGGCTGACATGCTCGCCGGCGCCCGCTTCTACGGCGCCAAGGCCGAGCCCATCGACACTGTCGACATCGTCTCCGAGACCCCGGCGGGCGAGGCCCGTCTGCTCGTCGTGCGCGTCAATGGACGCCACCTCTATCAGGTGCTTATCGACGCCGACAACAACGACATCCTCGCCGATTCCCCGGAGCTCTACCTCGCGGCGCGTCACCTGCCGCAGGGGGAGACGAAGGCGATCAACGGGGAGCAGTCGAACACCTCGCTCATCGTCGACGACCAGATGGTCAAGGTGTTCCGCCGCCTGGAACCGGGTCTCAACCCGGACGTGGAGCTGCTCTCGCAGATCGCGGACTGCCCCTATGTCGCCCCGGTGCGCGACTGGGTGAGCGAGGACATCGACGGCGAGGAGCACACCCTGGCCATGGTGCAGGATTTCGTGCCCGACGCCGATGACGGCTGGCGCTACGCCCTCGGCTTCGCCTCGCATTCCGCCCCCTTCGGGCCGGAGGCCTCCCTCCTCGGCGAGGCGACCCGGGGTGTGCATGAGGCGCTGGCGGGGGCGTTCCCGGTGGGCGTCGATAAGCCTTCTTTCCTGGCATCCCTGGACGACCTCCTCGGCCGGGCCCCGATCCTGCAGGAGTTCGCCGCCGACGCCCGCGCCTTCTACGAGGGGCTCGGTGATGAGGTCGAGGTGCAGCGCGTCCATGGTGACCTGCACCTGGGGCAGGTGCTGCGCACGCCCGACTCCTACATCCTCATCGACTTCGAGGGGGAGCCCGCCCGCTCGCTGGAGGAGCGCCGTCGCCCCGATTCTCCCCTGCGCGATGTCGCCGGCATCCTGCGCTCGCTCGACTATGCGGCGCACGTGGCGGAGGCCGGCCCCGAGTGGGCGGAGGCCGCCTCGGATGCCTTCCTCGCCGGTTACGGTGTGGAGCGGACCCCGCTGCTCGACGCCTATGTGCTGGACAAGGCCCTCTACGAGGTGGTCTACGAGTCCAACCACCGCCCCGACTGGGT
>NZ_JAUNRW010000172.1 GCF_030535495.1 Corynebacterium sp. | reverse complement strand
GATGAGGATGCCTGGGAGGAGATCGAGGACACGCTGCTCATGGCGGACCTGGGCACCACTGTGACCATGAACGTCGTTGACTCGCTGCGGGACAAGATCGCCGAGCGCGGTGTCTCCTCCGAGGCGGAGGCGCGCACCATGTTGCGCGAGACCCTCATCGAGGCCTGCCACCCGGAGATGGACCGTTCCATCAAGGCGATGCCGTACCAGGGGAAGCCGGCCGTCATCCTGGTGGTCGGTGTCAACGGCACCGGCAAGACCACCACCACCGGCAAGCTGGCCCGCGTGCTCGTGTCCATGGGGCACAAGGTGCTGCTCGGGGCGGCGGACACCTTCCGTGCGGCCGCCGCCGATCAGCTGGAGACCTGGGGTCGGCGCGTCGGTGCCACCACGGTGCGCGGTGCGGAGGGGGCGGACCCGGCGTCCGTCGCCTTCGACGCGGTGGCCAAGGGTGTGGAGGAGCAGGCGGATGTCGTGCTCGTCGACACGGCCGGCCGTCTGCACACTTCGACCGGCCTCATGGATCAGCTGGGCAAGGTCAAGCGCGTGGTGGAGAAGAAGGCCATCGTGGACGAGGTCATCCTCGTGCTCGATGCGACCGTCGGGCAGAACGGCCTGACCCAGGCGCGGGTGTTCCGGGATGTCGTCGACATCACCGGTGTTGCGCTGACCAAGCTGGACGGCACCGCCAAGGGTGGCATCGTCTTCCAGGTGCAGGAGGAGCTGGGCGTGCCGGTCAAGCTCGTCGGCCTGGGTGAGGGTGCGGATGATCTTGCGCCCTTCGAGGTGGAAGGATTTGTGGACGCGCTGCTGGGTACGAAGTAGACGTCGATAAGCGGAAAAGGGGCCTGCGGGCCCCTTTTTTGTTGCGTCGGTCACACTGTACCTGTACGGCTATAGAAAAGCTTTCTATAGCTCTATAGTTAGCGACGTAGCCAATAACCTGTCGGGCTACAGATAACCTAACTAGGAGGGCTGTCCCATGAACTCTGACGCCGGATGGATGCTGACATCAGCATCACTGGTACTCCTGATGACGCCCGCCCTGGCGCTGTTCTACGGCGGCATGGCGGGGCGTCGGCAAGCGCTGAACATGATGATGATGTCGTTCGGCACCCTCGGTGTCGTCACCGTCGTCTACATCCTGTGGGGCTGGTCCATGTCCTACGGCGACCGTTCCATCGCCGGCCTCTTCTCCGATCCGACGCAGTTCTTCGGGCTGCGGGACATGCTTATCGACGAAGCCGGCCCCAACGGATACCCCCTCGGCATCGACGTCGCCTTCCAGCTGACCTTCGCCGTCATTTCCACCGCCCTGATCTCCGGCGCGCTGGCCGGTCGCGTGAAGTTCACCACCTGGCTGGTGTTCTCCGCGCTGTGGGCGACCTTCGCCTACTTCCCGCTCGCACACATGGTGTGGGGCGGCGGCCTGCTCTCGCACTCGGCGGACGGCCTCGCCGCCATGATGTTCGGCACCACGGACGGTGAAGCCACCGTCGCACCGATCGACTTCGCCGGCGGCACCGTCGTCCACATCTCCGCCGGTACCGCCGCGCTGGTCCTGGCCCTCATGGTGGGTAAGCGCGACCAGGTCATCTCCCGCCCGCACAACCTGCCGCTGGTCATGCTCGGCGCCGCCCTGCTGTGGTTCGGCTGGTTCGGTTTCAACGGTGGCTCCGCCTTCGCGGCGGACGGCCTCGCCGGCCTGGCCTGGCTCAACACCACCGCCGCCGCGGCTGCCGCCATGCTCGGCTGGGTCCTCGTCGAGCGGATCCGTGACACCCGGCCCACCTCGCTGGGCGCGGCCTCCGGTGTTGTCGCCGGTCTGGTCACCATCACCCCGGCCGCCGGAGCACTCACCCCCGTCACCGCACTCATCCTCGGTTTCATCGGCGGCATCCTCGCCTGCCTCGGCGTCGGCCTGAAGTACCGCTTCGGCTACGACGACTCCCTCGATGTCGTCGGCGTGCACCTCGTCGCTGGCCTGTGGGGCACGATCGGCCTGGCCTTCTTCGCCCAGGACGTCGACCGCCTCCGCCTCATCGTGGTCCAGATCGTCATCGCCGTGGTCGCCATGGTCTTCGCCGCGGTGGTCACCTTCATCATCGGACTGGCGCTCAAGGCCACCATGGGCTGGCGCATCGATGCCGAGGACGAGTTCGGCGGCATCGACCTCGCCGAGCACCGCGAGTCCGCCTACGATGACACCCCCGCCCCCTCCGCACTAGGATCTACCTCATGAAACTCGTCACCGCAGTGATCAAGCCCTTTACCCTCTCCGACATTCGTGAGGCGCTCGAGGCGCTCGATGTCGGTGGACTGACCGTCACCGAGGTGCAGGGTTACGGCCAGCAGCGCGGACACAGCGAGGTCTACCGCGGCGCCGAGTACGCCACCGA
>NZ_JAUNRW010000063.1:2138-13334 GCF_030535495.1 Corynebacterium sp. | reverse complement strand
ACCGCTCTTCGGGTGGTAAGTAGACACTAATGACTCCTTGAAAGTCTGTCTGGGGGCTGCCGGCCATGGTCATGCTGGTGGGTGCATAGCTGGAACACGGCGGCCGGTGGAGACCCGCGCTCAGCGCACACAACTTGAACAGTCTAAGGGGATAGGGTGGCGGGAACCAAACCACGCTTCAATACGGTGTCTGAATCGCAGACATCGCCCGCACTGTGCGCAGTTGCGCACGATGCGGGCGATGTCTGCTGACTCTGTGACCGCCTGCCCGGGCGATCACACGTGCAGCGCCGGACCAGGTCTGCGTCTGTCCCCTTGTGCTGTGAGGAACGTGCCCGGCGCCACGGATGCAGGCTCAGCCCCAGCTGGCGGCGGCCATCCTGTTCACGTCCGACATGCGCTCATTACCCTGGCTGACCGTGCGCGAGATGGTGGCGAGGATGGTGTTGAGCTCTGCTGCTGAGCGGTCCCACTTGGCCTGCGCCTCGGCATATGCGGCTGCGGAATCTCCCTCCCACGTCGCCACCATGGGCTGAAGCTGAGACTTGAGATCGTCGAGCAGCGCGGTGATGCGGCCGGAGGTGGCGTTGATGTCGCCGGCGGCGGCCTCGATCGCGCCGAACTGGTACTTGATTGCGTCCATTGTAGTGTTTCCCCTTGTCTTAGAGAGCCAGGCCCTGGCCGCCGACGTTGCTGAAGGCCTGCGCGTTGTCGGCCTCCATCGACTCGAAGGAGCGGGCGTTGTGGCGGATGTTGTCGGAGATGCTGCTCAGTGCCTCACGCAGTTCACCTGCGGAGGCATGCCAGCGCTGCATGAGTGAGTCGAAGGAGACCTGCGCGCTGCCGGTCCAGCTGGAGCGCACGCCGTCGACGACGCCCTGGAGGCGGGTCAGTTCGCTCTGTACTTCGTTGTTGGTGGTGTCGACGTGGCCGGCGGTTGCCAGCATCACATCGGCTTCGGTCCTGAACATCTGGGTCATGTTCTTTCCCCTCCCGAGTTAGGTGATTTCCCGACGGGCCATCATCCGGCCCGTCCACCATTGTTGGACTCCGAAAACCGGCCAAAGGTTCCCTGTTCCCCCGAACTATTTTCCTCCGACCACACATTCCCAGGTCAACGCGGGTTCAGCGAGTCGAGAACCATGCGGCACGCCGCCTCCTGCGGCACCGTCGGTGAGTGTCGGGTGTGGCAGCCGACGGACATCTGGTACCCGCCTTCGATCCAGGTGTGCCAGGTGACCTCGGAGCCGTCGCCGGGGGTCTCACGGTAGCGAACTGCCTCAAGACCGCGTCCCGCACGCTCCGGGCCCAGGAGATGGAGGGTGTCGTCGTTGTCGATCATGGCGTGGACCTGCGCCACCACCGCCTCCGCGGGCACGGAGTAGACGGGATCGGCGGCGACGTGGATCCGCAGGGTCGGATCGTCCCCGGCCGCAAACAACAGTCCATCGCGCTGTTCCAGTTGAAATCCGGTCGGCGCCTCGAAGCGCAGCCGCTCGTGTTCGAGGATGCTGCGGGGCTCCGGGGTCGCGCTTATCGACGCCGCCGTCGGCGCCACCGATTCCGTGGTGGTCCCCTCCGGCGAAGGCGAGGGAGTGGCGGCGACCGATTCCGACGGCGCCGGGGCGGGCGGGGCAGCTGTGCCACCCACCACCCACCAGCTCAACCCGAGGATGGCGACGACGACCACTCCCACCACGAGATGGAAGGGCTGGATACTGGAGGGCAGACGATGCCGACCGGCCGCGCCCGTGGGGCGGGTGATGGTCACCTCCTCCGGGGGTGGGATCTCCGTTTCCTGCAGTACCTCGGAAGGGTAGGCGGCGACACCCTTGTTGAGGAGCGAGCGGGTGAGGACCTCGGTGGTGGGCGCATCGGCATCGACGATGATCTCGACGTCCGGCCAGTGCCGGCTGCACAGTTCCTTCGCCTGGTCGATGACGGCGGCCAGGGCCCACCCGTCGATGATGCCGGTACCAGGCAGGTCATAGCGGTAGACCGTGTCGGGCCCCTCAAAAATGGTGGCGGTGTCGAGGACGGTGATGTTCAGGGTGGTCGGGACGGCAGGGGCACTCATGACTCCTCCTGGGTTTCGGCGATCTGACAGACACCGATGGTCTCGCCGCGGACCTGCCAGGTCCCCCGGCCCGGGGGTTGGGCGATGGGGCGGATTCCGAAGACGGCGCCTTCGTCGCGGTCGGCGTCGAGAAGCAGCACCGCGGGGGTCTGGTCGCGGATGGCGGAGAGGAACGGGGAGAACAGGGCGCGCCCGATGCCGCCGGACTTTCGGGCGAGGACAAGATGCAGACCGATGTCGCGGGAATGGGGCAGCAGCTCGATGAGACGGGCGAGCTCATGGTCGGCGACCAGATCGACATCGTCGACGACCAGGTAGATGTCCGGCCCCTCCCACCAGTCACGGGCGGCGAGCTGCGCCGGTGTGATGTCGGGCCCCGGCAGACGGGCGCTGAGGGTGGCGAGGACGTCACGCAGGGCAGCGGTGGTCGAGGTGGTGGTCGCGGAGTAGGCGGCGAGCATCTGGGGATCGATGCGCCCCAGGTGGGCGCGCCGGTGATCGATGAGCACCAGCCGCGCAGCCTGTCTGCCGAACGCGCAGATTCCCGCCATGACCGTCGCCAGCGTGGTGGATTTTCCGGAGCCCTGCCCGCCGATGACCAGCAGGTGCGGGCTGGTCACCGGGTCCCAGCTCACGGTGGTCAGGCGGGGGCCGCCGACCGCGAGGGGAACCCCCGGCGCGGGATCCAGTTCCGCCAGGTGCACCCGCGGAGGCAGCACGCGCAGGCGCGGCACGGGATCCTCACCACCGGTGGAGACGATGTGCGCGATGTCCTGGTTCGAGCTCAGTGCCAGCAGCATCGGGCGGCCCTCCGGATCGAGGCCGCGGCCGGGGAGTCCGGGAAGCTTCTGCTGCGCCTTGCGGTCGATGAGGGAATCCATCGCCTCCCCGAGTTTCAGTTCGATCCGGTGGGCGATGAGGTCCCGTACCGCCGGGCGCAGCACCGTCCACCGCGGGGCGGAGACGATGAGGTGGACGCGGTGGGAGGGGCCGTCGGCGGCCAGGGCGGTGAGAGGTTCGATGAGGTCCTCGAAGTCCGCGGCCACCGTGTGCCATCCGTCGACGACGAGGAAGGTGTGGCGGTCCTCGGGGTGGTCGATGAAACCGGAGACTTCGTCGACGATTCGACGCACCCGCTCCGGATCCGAGCGCCCGGCAACACCGGCGACATGGGGCAGACGTCCCAGTGTGGCCAGCTGATCGCCACCGAGGTCGAGGACATAGAAGCGGAGCAGCGCGGTCGAGTGGGTGGCCGCCAGCGAGGCGACGATGGTGCGCAGTGCCGTGGACTTGCCGGACTGCGGGCCGCCGCACACCGCGGCATGGCCTCCGGACGTCGCGAGGTCGACAACGAGCGGGTCCTGCCGCTGGTGGTAGGGCATGTCGACGATGCCGACCACGGCCTTGAGCAGGCCGATGTCCTCGGCGACCCCGGCCAACTCCACCACTGCGGGCAGAGGATCCAGCCACACGCGATGGGCGCGTTGCCCGCGGGCCTGCGCGGTGGCGCGGGCACGGTCGACGACGGCGTCGAGAAGCGTGGTGGATTCGTCGACCACCCGTGGGGCCTCCACCTCCGCGAACTGTTCCCACCCGGTGAACAGCGCGACCCTGCCCGAACCATCCGGCAGGGCCGTGACGTCGCGACGCTCCAGCGGACCGGAGACGTAGGCGGCCTGGAAGCGGGTGAGGTCGGCGTCATGGCGCAGAAAGCCGGCACCCGGCCGGGCCGGGAGGTGGTGGGCGTCGGGAACACCGAGGACCTGGCGTGATTCCGCGGCGGAGAAGGTCTTCAACCCGATGCGGTAGGACAGGTGTGAATCCAGCCCGCGCAACCGGCCTTCCTCCAGGCGTTGGCTGGCCAGCAGCAGATGCACGTGGAGGGAACGCCCCAGCCGCCCGACAGCGACGAAGAGGTCCGCGAAATCCGGATGGGCCGCGAGCAGCTCGGAGAACTCGTCGACGACGATGACCAGCGCCGGCAGTGGAGGCAGGTCCCTCCCGCCGAGACGAGCCGTCGTGTACTCGGTGACGTTGGCGAAGTTCCCGGCCTCGCGCAGCACCTCCTGGCGGCGGTTGAGTTCGCCGGAGATGGCGTCGAACATGCGCTCCACCAGCACCGCCTCATCCGCGAGGTTGGTGATCACCGCCGAGGTGTGCGGCAAGCGCTCGCACCCCAGGAACGTGGCGCCACCCTTGAAGTCGACGAGGACGAGGTTGAGCTCATCCGGACTGTGGGTGGCGGCGAGGGAGACCACGAGTGTGCGCAGCAGTTCCGATTTGCCGGATCCGGTGGCGCCGATGCACAACCCGTGCGGGCCCATGCCGCCGTGGGCGGATTCCTTGAGGTCGAGACGAACGGGCACCCCCTGTTCCGTGGTCCCGATGGGCACCACCAGTCGCTGGCGGCTGAGCTCGCGGCCGGGCCACATCGTCTCCGGGGTCAGCGCCTCGATGTCGGCGACACCGATGAGCGACATGAGGTCCCGCCCACCCTCTGCAGCGGCGCCGGCGGGACGGCGGAAACGGGTCAGGGAGCGGGCCAGGAGCAGGGCCTCGTCCTCCCGGAGTCCATCGGCTACCCCGAGATCCTCCACACCGGCCGCCGTGTGCGCCCGGAGAATCCCGTCCCGATCGGCGCTGAGGGCCAGTCCCTCCTGCTCGGCGCGCATGCCCAGGGCAGTCGTGGCGCGGGAACCGACATCGATGATCGTGGTCCACGTGGGGTCGTCGATGTAGGGCTCGGTGCCGGTGGTCGTGGTGTGGTCGACGATGAGGATGCGGTGGCGGGCCTGCTCCGGATGGTGGGAATGCGGCAGCCACTTGAGCCAGTCCCACCCCTGGCCGACCGTCTCCACCGAGACGGTCTCCGGTCCGTGCGCGAACACCAGCTGAGCGACCAGGGCGCGGGCCAGATCCCCCGCCCGTGGCCCCGCGAGCCCCAGGTAGCGAAAGGCCTGCAGCTGCACGGCGACCGGCATCCCGGGGCAGGTTCCCACCGCCTGCACCGTCCGCCGCAGGCTCACGGCGCACACCGGATCGAGGTCCTCGGCGGCCCCGGAGTCCGGAACCTGGACCGGTGTGCACAAGGTGGTGTCCCCCAGGCCGATACGCACCTCGAGGGTGTCGGCGTCCTCGGGTCCGCGCTCCCACAGGCGGCGGCTGTCGAGGTAGCTCCACAACTCACCCGGTTCCGGATGGCGGTGGAACTCGTGCGCCCGTTGCCGCTCGGCGTTACGCAGAGCCTTGTCCCGGAGTGCCCCGAGGTGACGCAGATAGGCCCGGCGCGTCTCATCGGCATCCTCGCCCTGCTGGGGTGAGAACACCATCAACAGTGACATTCCCATCATGAGCGGGAACAGCAGCATCATCGGATTGGCGCCGGAACCGCCGAGCATGAGCAGCGCGACCATGGCCACCATCGCCGCCACCATGACCACCGGCATGAGGATCCGCAGCAGCGGCACCGGGCCCGGTCGCTGTGCCGCCGGGACCGGTTCGGCGTTGAGGCTCCCCTGCGGCAACGGCGGCGCGGGTTCGCGTTCCGGCGGTGAAAGCGGTTCAATCTCCCGGCTGAGTACGCCGGTCACAGGCAACGACATCACTGTCCCCCTCGGCAGTCATCGGTCGCCGGTCACCCCAACCGGCGTCGTTGAGGCTCATGCTAGGACAATCGTCGCGATCCTGCCGGGTGTGGCCTCCCGAGTGGACAGCACCGGCTGCCGGGGTGACAATGCGCAGTGATGCGGGCGCAGGGGTGTGCCCGCCGCATCCACAGGGGGAGAATCCGCGGTGTCTGTCGACCATGTCCTGCGTCTGACCATGAGATTTCAGATCGGCTCGTACCACCAGGAGGCGGACGTGGCCGTGCCCGCCGGCTCCAGTCTGGGGGAGGTGATCCCGGAGATCGTGGCGCTGGTCGAGGCACCCCGGATCTCCCGGCCCTGGTTGGCCACGACCGCGGGTGGTTCGCCCCTGGATCTGGCGGTGCCCCTGCACCAGACGCCCCTCGATCACGGGTCGGTGGTGGTGCTCACTCCGCGGCACGCCGGTTCCCTGCCGGTGATCCGGGATTCCGCCGAGGCCCTGGCGGAATCCGCCGCCGATGCCGCCACTCACGGACTCCCGGTGGCGGGGGCGGTGACCGGCACCGCTGTGTTCCTCATCCTCGCGGTCGTCCACCTCCCCTGGTCGCAGGCACTGGCGGCGGCAGCCCTGGCGCCGCTGGCGGTACTCATCGCCTGCCGCCACCGGCGCGCGCTGGCACCCTGTGTCCTCGTGTTGTCCGGGGCAGCAGCAGCGGCCCTGGTCCTCGAGTCCGCCCGCCCCGGGGAGATGACCGCACCGGCCACGACGGGGGCGGCATCCCTGGCCGCGGCAGGCGCCACCGGGGCAACGCTGGTGCTGCTGCTGGCGATCGGGGGCATCGGCGCGCGCACCACTGCCGCCACCGCCGCAGTCCTCGGCGTGGGATCCCTCGGAGCGCTCGGCTTCCTCCTGCCGGCACACGCCGCTCACCCTCCGGTGGCCGCCGCCGCGCTCCTGGTCGCCGGGGGCGTGGTCTTCATGAGTCTGCTGCCCGGTCTGGCCACCCGCGCCGCCGGGTTGCAGGTCCCCCGCCTGCCCACCGCCGGCCAGGAGATGGCGGTGGCGGATGAACCCCCGGGTGATGTGACCGGGCAGGCCCGCCGGGCCCGGCGGCTGCATGAGGGGGCGGCCCTGGGCGCGGCGTCGCTGCTTGCTCCGGCTCTGCTCTACCTCGGTTCCCAGGGCGGGGCATTCACGCAGGCGCTGTGTACGGCTGTCGCCGGTGCGGTGCTGCTGCATGCACTGCGGCACCGGCAGCCGGTTGCGGCATGGGCGTGGATGACGGTGGGCCTTTCCGCGTGCGTCGGCATCGCCTGGGCGGCCGCTGATCCCGGTCACCCGCTGCAATGGGCATTGGCGGCGGCGGTCGGTGCAGCCACCCTGTCCGCACCCCTGTGGGCGGACCGGGTCCCCCGCCTGGAGCCGACGGCCGTGGTGTGGTGGGAGCGCGCGGAATCACTGTCGCTGGCCGCCACGCTGCCGCTCGCCGCCCATCTGGCCGGCATGTTCGTGCTCATCCGGGGGTTGGGATGAGGTGGGCCACCCTGCTGCTCGTCATGGTCCTCGCCTGGCCGACCCCGGTCCACGCGCAGGACATCGCCTGCGTGCAACCGCTGGAAGTCCCGCCCCCGGAACGCGGGGAGAATCCCCATCACCGTCTGGCCCGCGGCGAGGGGGTGCGCGTGGCCGTCATCGATACCGGGGTTGCCCCGCACCCCGAGCTCGGCACGGTGGAGCCCGTCGCTGACCTGGTCAGCCCCTGGGCCGCGGATCCGCTACTCGACTGCGACGGACACGGCACGGCCGTCGCCGGGGTCATCCACGACATCGCGCCCGGCGCACAGATCCTCAGCATCCGCCAGTCCAGCGCCCACTACCGGGACTCCCCGGGAGGCACCCTGGAGACGCTGACCCAGGCCATCCACCTGGCGCTCGACGCCGGTGCCCGGGTGATCAACATCTCCGTCGTCTCCTGTCTCGATCCCGCCGTGCTTCTCGACGCCGCGCCCCTCCACGACGCCCTTCACCGCGCGGAGGAGGAAGGGGTCGTGGTCATCGCCGCGGCGGGTAATACCGGCGGTTCCTGCCAGCCCGGGATGACCGTGTACCCGGCCGCGGAGGACACGGTGCTCTCCGTGGCCGCGGTCCACCCGGGTGATCCCCACGCGCTGGCGGACTACACCCTGGCCCCCGGGGAGGTGAGCGCACCCGGGCTGCTCCCCGTGGGACTGTCCCCGCGCGGACACGGCTTCGCCACCGGCACCCGCCATCCGCAGGGGCAGGAGTCCCGGTTCGAGGGCACGAGTTTTGCTGCCCCGGTGGTCTCCGGGGTGGCGGCGCTGCTCATCGAACGCCATCCGGCCGCCTCCGCCGCCGACATCCGGCACCACCTCCGGCAGGCCGCGGAGCCCGGTCACGGGGTCATCGATCCACTCACCGTCACCACACACCTCCCCGGAGATTTTGCGGTGGCGGGGCGGGAGGTGGGCGTCGATAAGCACCTTGCACCGACGACACTGACCGGGCGACGGGCCCAGACGGTGCTCCTCGGCGCGGCCGTACTGACCCTGATTATCGGGACAGCCCGAGCTGGGCGGCGTAGGGGGTGAGGAAGTCGAGGGTGCCGGCCTTCCACATGCCGTACCCGATGCCGAGAAACACCACCCAGATGACGACGATGAGCAGGACGATCAGCATGATCCGCACCGACTGCCGCTGGCGGTGGAACCAGGCGAAGAAGCGGTCGTAGAGGTGCACTCCCCGCACCAGCAGATTCTTCGCCCACCGTTGTTCGAGGGAGAGAATGCCCACGCCGAGGAAGGTGGTCAGCCACCCCTGCCCGGGCAGGGGAATGGTGACGAGCCCGATGATGAGCACGGTCCACCCGAGTGTCAGCGTCAGGGGCCGCACCAGGAACCCGTACGTGCCCTCCTTGGCGCGGGCGTGGGTGTCTTCGATGCGCTCGATACGCTCCGACACCATCTCTCTCATCGAGGGCATATTCATTCAACGTGGCATGTAGCGCGGGAGTTCCCGCCGCACCCCCTCAGTAACTGGCCCGCAGGGCCGTCTCCCGGTCGAGTGGCGGACCGGCGGGCAGCAGGCGGAGCACCGACCACGGGGCGCTCACCGGTTCCCCGGCACCGAGTGCGGCCAGATCAGCGCGGTCACCCACCGTGTGCCGCAGGCCGGTGGCATCAACGATGTGGAACCCGTGACCGGTGTCCACCGCCAGGGCACGGCGGGTGTCGCTGCGGAATTCATCCGCCACGCCCTCCCCGGACAGCGTCACCGGCCGCACGGTGGAGGTGAGGGTGCTCACGCGGCCCTCGGTGGCGCAGACCGTGACCTCCTCCGGATCGACAAACAGCGGGGCCACGGCTGGTAACCGCAGATCAAAGGCAGCATCCGGATGTTCCGCGAGGACCTGGCGGTCGACCTCCCGGCGGGTGACCCCGGCGTCCGCCAGCACCTCCGCCTGGACCCCGGTCAGTGGTGCCACGCCATCGGGCAGCACCGCCCACAGCCCGGCGCCGGTGTCGAGGATCTCGGCGGGGAGTTCAGGCAGGGTGACGGGATCGCGTTCGTCCACCGCCCCGAGTACCTCCACCGGTGGCCGCCAGCGCGGGGTGTCGGCACCGATGCCCAGGGCCCGGCGCACCATGCGCCCCTCCGGTAAGGAGGGCGCGGGCAACTGGTGGCGCCCCTCCACGGTCAGCAGCCACTCCGCTCCGGCACCTTCGGCCAGCACCCCACGATGTCCCCCGAGCGGATTGGTGTGCCCGCCCACTGCCACCGTGGTCGTCTCCTGCCCGAAGCATGCGGCCCACTCCTGATCGGAGTGCTCCTCGGCTGCCAGCACCACGGGGGCGGGATGCACTCCGAGCGGCACCCCACGGTCGGCCTCCGCCAGCAGGGAGTCGCCGATCCGGGCGGGGGCGGCGGGCTCACCCGTGATGAGCCGGGCGGAGGCGAGGTTGGTGACGGGGTGGACGCGGTCCTCGATTCGCACGAACAACGCCCCGTCCGCGGTCTGCAGGATCGGGGCATCGCCGGGGTGCGCCGCCGGGCGCAGCCAGGCCAGCAGGCCCGCCCCCAGCGAGATCAGCACCACGGCCACCAGCCCGAACAGCAGCGCCCGCGAGCGGGTGGCCAGCGGATCGTGGATCATGCGGATGTCCCCGAAGACCAGGCCGTGTTCGAGTCGGCGCCGCAGAAAACGGTGCCCGGACACCTGCGCGCGTGTTGTCGGCAGCACGGTGGAACCCATGCCATCTCCCCCTTGATGACAGCGTACGTTGACGGCGTCAGACTACGACTGCAGACGGGGGTTGACAACCGCAGGCGCGTGCCGCGGAGAATTCCGGGGGTGGCGGGCCGGCAAGCTCACAGGCTCCGACGGTCGCGGGTAATCGCGGTGCGTGCCGAAAGTTCCGCGTCCACCGGGTAGTCCACGCCGCTCAGGCTCAGTCCCTTCGCCGGGGCCAGGGGGATGAGGGAGGAGCGTTGAGTTTCGGTGAGTAGCGTCGCGGGCAACGATGCTTCTCGACGCCCCTCCCCCACCGCCAGGCATGTCCCCACCAGGGAGCGCACCATGTTCCAGCAGAAGGCATCCGCGGTGACCCGGGCCTCATAGGTGTTCATCTCCCACGGAGTGGACACGTCGTGCCAGGTGAACGACTGCAGATCCCGGATGGTGGTGGCGTGTTCCCGGGGTTTGCAGAAGGCTGCGAAGTCGTGGAGTCCGATGAGGATGTCCGCCGCCGCCTGCATGTCGTCCAGGTCGACCGGTTTGAGCCAGTGCGCGGTATCCCGCGCGCGGGTGGGCAGCGGGCCGCGGGAATGCGTGGTCAGGCGGTAGACGTAGTGCCTGCGCAGGGCCGAGAAGCGGGCGTCGAAACCCGGTGGCGCCGCGGCAACGGCGTGGACCCGGACGTCCTCCGGGAGCAGTCGGGCGAGGCGACGGACCAGGCGTGCCGGATCGCCGTCGATGGTGCGTTGCTCCAGGCTCGACGCCGGCACATCGAGGTGGGCGACCTGGAGGTGGGCGTGAACGCCGGCGTCGGTACGCCCTGCGACGGTGAGGGAGGCCTCCGTCCGCAGGATCAGCGACAGGGCATCCTCGAGGACTGCCTGGACGGTCCGCAGACCCTCCTGCTTCTGGCGGGCCCACCCGTGGAAATCGGTGCCGTCATAGGCCAGGTCAATGCGCAGGCGGAGGAGATCATCGCTCATGATCTCCCCAGACTACAACGCCGCTGTCGCGTGCCGACGCGGAGGACGCGGGCGTCGATAAGCGAAAAAAATCCGCCCCACTCCCGGTGACGGGAATGGGGCGGATGACAAAGAGAGGGTTACTTCTCCTCGGCCTTGGCCTCAGCCTCGGCCTCAGCGACGGAACCGTCCTGGGTCGGAGCCTCGGCGGCCACGTCGCCCTCAGCCGGCTCAGCCGGATCGGCGGCGGTCTCGTCGGCGTTGACCTCGACGTTCTCGTCGTTGGTCTCCTCGGCAACCTCGGTGGTCTCCTCGGC
>NZ_JAUNRW010000063.1:0-2038 GCF_030535495.1 Corynebacterium sp. | reverse complement strand
GGTCTCCTCGGCAGCCTTCTTGGAGGCGGCGGCGCGGGTGGCGCGGGTGGCCTCGGCGCTCACGGTCTCCTCGAGGACGAGGGAGATCTGAGACATCGGGGCGTTGTCGCCGGAACGGTTCTCCAGCTTGATGATGCGGGTGTAACCACCCTGGCGGTTCTCGAACTTCGGAGCCAGCTCGTTGAAGAGGTAGGCGACGACGTCCTTCTGCGGAACCTCGGCGAGCACCTGGCGGCGGGCGGCGACAGAGCCGTCCTTGGCCTTGGTGATCAGCTTCTCGGCGTACGGACGCAGGGCCTTGGCCTTGGCGTCGGTGGTCTTGATAGCGCCGTGCTCGAACAGCGAAGCAGCCAGGTTAGAGAGGATCTTCTTCTGGTTGCTCGCGGAGCCGCCGAGACGGGCGCCCTTCTTAGGGGTAGGCATTGTGGTACTCCTCGGGTACGTGTGTGATGAGCGCGTGGGCTCCGGTAGAACGGAGCCCGTGGGGGCGTGCTACTCGGAATCCTCAGGGGTGGCGTCGGTGTCGATGAAGTCACCGGTCTCAGCGTCATAGCCCTCGATGGTGGTCGGATCGAAATCCTCCGGGGCGTCCTTCAGGGTCAGGCCCAGGCCGGCGAGCTTGATCTTCACCTCGTTGATCGACTTCTGACCGAAGTTGCGGATGTCCAGCAGGTCCGACTCGGTGCACTCTGCGAGCTCACCGACGGTGTGGATCTCCTGACGCTTCAGGCAGTTGTAGGAACGGACGGAGAAGTTCAGGTCCTCGATCGGCATGCCGTAGGCGGCGATGTACTCGGTCTCCTGCGGGGAGGGACCGATCTCGATGCCTTCGGCGGCGACGTTGAGCTCGCGGGCCAGCCCGAAGAGCTCGACGAGGGTCTTACCGGCGGACGCGACGGCGTCGCGGGCGGTGATGGAGTTCTTGGTCTCGACATCGATGATCAGCTTGTCGAAGTCCGTGCGCTGCTCGACACGGGTGGCCTCGACCTTGTAGCTGACCTTGAGCACCGGGGAGTAGATCTGGTCGACCGGGATACGGCCGATGTCCCCGCCACCGGCGGTGGTGGCTGCCGGAACGTAGCCGCGGCCACGCTCGACGATGAACTCGATGTCCAGACGAGCCTGCTCATTGAGGGAGGCGATGTGCATCTCCGGGTTGTGGATCTCCACACCGGCCGGCGGCTGAATGTCGCCGGCGGTGACCTCTCCCGGACCTTCCTTGCTCAGGTACATGACCACCGGCTCGTCGGAGTCGGAGGACAGGACCAGACCCTTGATGTTGAGGATGATCTCGGAGACATCCTCCTTCACACCGTTGATCGTGGTGAACTCGTGGAGAATACCGTCGATCTTGACGGAGGTGACGGCTGCGCCCGGGATGGACGACAGCAGGGTACGGCGCAGCGAGTTGCCGAGGGTGTAGCCGAAGCCCGGCTCGAGCGGCTCGATGACGAACCGGGAACGAGCGGAATCGATGTACTCCTCGGTGAGCACAGGACGCTGGGAAATGAGCATGAGACTCTCCTTTGTCGACGCCCGCTATTTGACGTCGTGGAAGAAATGAGGGGTGAGACTGCTGATGAAGAGGATTCCTCCTCCGGTGCGACCCGGGAGGGGTCGAACCGGTGGAGAAGAATTACTTCGAGTAGAGCTCGACGATGAGCTGCTCCTGCAGCGGAACGTCGATCTGGGCGCGCTCGGGCAGCTGGTGCACGAGGATGCGCAGGGTGGACGGAACGACCTGCAGCCAGGCCGGGACGACAGCGTCGACGAGGCTGTCCTGGGCCTCTTCGAACCAGATCATCTTCTGGGACTTGTCCCGGACGTCAATGATGTCGTACTGGGACACCTGGAAAGAAGGCACGTTGACCTTCTTGCCGTTGACGGTGAAGTGACCGTGGGAGACCAGCTGACGTGCCTGACGACGGGTGCGGGCCAGGCCTGCACGGTAGACGACGTTGTCCAGACGGGACTCCAGCAGGACGAGCAGGTTGTCACCGGTCTTGCCGGGGCGACGGTTCGCCTCGGCGTAGTAGCG
>NZ_JAUNRW010000062.1 GCF_030535495.1 Corynebacterium sp. | reverse complement strand
GAACTCAACGCCACCGGTGCCGGAAAACTCACTGCCGGGGAGAACCTCGTTGTGGAGTTCAACGCTGAGGTGGAAGACGTGCCCGCCAACGGCAGCATCAGCAACACCGCATGGGCGCTGCCCACCGCACCCGTGGGTCTGGCAGCAGACTGGGATCCGGAGGCCGCAGGCGCTCGCCCGGGTACCGTCTCCAACACCACGGTGTCCAAGTACGGGCAGATCAACATCACCAAGACCGACACCTCTGATGCCGCAGCGAACCTGGCCGGTGCCACGTTCGAGCTGCACCGCTGCACCACCACTGCCGAAGGCGCGGTCACCAAGGTCGAGAACACCGGCCCGATCGAGGTGGGCGGTCAGACCGAGTTCCCCACCACTGAGAATGGCGGCGCCTACACCGCCACCATCTCCGGTATTCACCTGGGCAACGTCATGCCGAATGCCGATGGCACCGATGTGTACCAGGATGTGTGGGCCGGAGAGGCCGGAACCACGGGCACCACGTTCTGCCTGGTGGAGACCCTGGCACCGGACGGTTACTCCGTCCTGCCGCAGCCGGTGGCCGTGGAGCTGACTGCCACGGCGGATACCACCGAACTGGTGACCGCAAACCAGACCATCGAAAACGTCAAGGCGAACGCCGGTGCCACCCTGCCGCTGACCGGTGGAATCGGCATCTGGCTGCTGGTGGGCGGCAGCCTGCTCGCGCTGATCGCCGGCATCTACTGGGATCAGAAGCAGCGCGCACGTCGCGCCTAAGCGCGGTCTACGGACCCGGCAGGGCCCCGCTGAGGCGGGGCGTGCTGGGCGGGAGCGTCGATAAGCGGCGGTAGGCGTCGATGAGCAAGGCGGAAGGAGGTCGGCATGACGGTGACCGAGACCAGGCCCGGTGGAGCACACCGCGCCACGGGGCAGGAACAGCGTTTCGACGTCCGACGGCTCCTCCCCCTGCTGCTCATCCTCGTCGGCGTGCTGGGGATGAGCTACCCCGTCACGGCCACCTACTTCCGCAACGCCCATCAGGCCGATATCGCGGAGGCCTACCGCAAATCCACCTCCACCATGACGGAGCAGGACCGCAGTGAGTGGCTCGCCCGCGCCCGGGAGTACAACGAGAACCGCGCCGGTGGACCCATCCTCGATCCCTGGCTGGCGCGCGTGTCCAAGGACAACCGCCCCTACGAGGACTACCTGGAACAACTCAACCCGGAAGGCGATGAGTCGCCCTTCGCGGCGGTGGCCATCCCCTCCATCGACGTGACCCTGCCGATCTACCACGGCACGGAGCCGGACGTGCTGACCAAGGGTGTCGGCCACCTCTACGGCTCAGCCCTGCCCGTGGGCGGTGAGGGCATGCACTCGGTGCTCACCGGGCATTCGGGGCTGGTGGACGCGACGTTGTTCGACAACCTCGGGAAGGTCGAGATCGGCGAGCACTTCCACGTCGACGTCATGGGGCAGACCCTCACCTACGAGATCGACCAGATCGAGGTGGTGCTGCCCGAGGAGACGGAGCTCATCCAACCGGAGGAGAACCGCGACCTGGTCACCCTCATCACCTGCACCCCGTACGGCATCAACTCCCACCGTCTGCTCGTGCGCGGCACCCGCATCGAATCCGACCCGGAGGCCGCCCAGGAGGCCTTCGCCAAGGGAGCGGGCGTGTGGCAGGCGTGGATGATCGGTGCCCTGGCGGCACTGTTCCTCGCGCTGCTGGTGTGGCTCTGGCTCATCCTGCGCAACCGCCGCCGCCGGCGCCAGGAGCGAGGGGCCCATGCGCTGGATTAGCCTGCTCGTGGCCCTCGTCCTCGGATGGGGCCCGAGCTTCAGCCTCAGCCCTTCCGCCGCCGCCTCCCCGCTCGCCACCATCACCGTCCACGTCACCGGCACCAACCCCTTCAATGACACGCCGGGGCCGCCGATCGCGGGGATCGAGGTGGAGCTGCTTATCGACGCCCGCCCCGTCGCCACCTCCCGCACCGATCAGCGCGGTGAGGCCGTCTTCGGTGGACTGGCGGCAGGCAGCTACCAGGTGCGGTTTCCCGGCGAGGACACGCTGGTCGGCCGGGACATCACGCTGCCCGCACATGACCCCGACACCGGTGAGCTCGTGTACTCCGTCATCGTCTACCCCAAGCGCACGGTCCCGCCCGGGGACGAGCCTGCGCCGCCGGTGGTTCCTCCTCCCGCGCCGGGATCGTCGGTGGGATCTGCGCCCGGATCTTCGGCGGGAACTGCAGCGGCCCCCACTGCCTCACCTGCTCCGCCGCCCGGCGACTCCCGTGGGGGGATTCTGGGGACCCTCGCCCTGACCGGAGCAGGCACCCTGCCCCTGCTCATCGCGGGAGCGGTCTGCTTCCTTGTGGGACTGCTCCTCATCCGCCGCCGCAATGAAGAAGAAAGGACGACATCGTGAGTGCCCTCCAGCGCCACCTCACCCGCGGTGCCGCCCTCTTCCTCAGCATGCTGCTCGGGATCAGCCTCCTGGCCTTTGTTCCCGCGACCCCGGTCGCCCAGGCACAGACCCCGCCGACGACGACACGCCCGCAGGTGTGTGGAGGCGGCGTGGCGTTTCTGGTGGACTCCTCGTACGCGCTCCTGGACCTCTACGGAACCGCCACCGCCGGCGACATCAACGAGTACAAATCCGAGCTCAAGACCGCCATCAGCCGGTTGGCTGACACGGGTGCCGCCACCTCGGTGGGTGTGTACTCATACGAAGCCACGACTCCGCCCTCCTACAACTCCAGTCTCAATTCCCAGCCCATTGATTCGCCGGCAGGTGTGAGGGCCGCGTCCAACCACGTGGATTCACTGCGCTCGAGCACCGCCGGGCGCCAGGCGCACCGTAACTGGGAGGGCGGTCTGGCGGCTATCCGGCGCGACATCGAAAACGGTGCGCCGTACTCCACCATTTACCTGCTGACGGAATCTGCGCCGACGGCTGACAACACCGGTGCCAACGGGAACACTCTGGGCACATCTCAGCAGGAGGTCGACCGCGCCCTGGCGGAGAAGGCCCGGATCGAGGCCCTCGGGGTGTCCATCGTCCCCATCGGCCTGGGAAACTTCTACAACAATCCCTTTCCCCAGAGCTGGTGGCTGAACATCGAGGGAGGTGGACGGATGCGCTATCCGGAGTTCCTGGAGCAGTTCGCCAGCCCGGGCGTCACGTTTCCCAACCCCACCTACTACAACAATGTCGCCAGCCGTATTAACCCTGATCCACCACCTGCGTGCCTGCGGATCAACAAGGAAATCGTCGACGCGGCAGGAACGGTGCAGGACCGGCCGGAGGGCTGGGAGTTCGAGACGTCCGTGTCGGGAGCAGCCACCCTGGGCACCACCATGGTGACCACCCGGACCGACGGACGCGCCGACCTTCACTTTCCTCGCTCATCCAGCGGCACCATGACGATCACGATGCAGGAGCAGCCGCAGTCCGGCTTCGCCCTGCAGGGGGTGACCTGCACCGCCCATGCCCCGACCGGCGGGACACGGGCGTTGAGTCCACGAGTGACCGAATCTACAGCCGTGGTCACTGCCCGGGTCGAGGAGTTCGTCGACTGCACTTTCCGGAATGAACAGGTCGTCCCCTTGCGTCTGGGTAAGCAGGTCTCCTCGGAGACGGATGCCGTCCTGGAGGAGGTGCTCAAGGAGCCGTACAACTCCTTCGACTTCGAGTGGACGTGCCGGGTGGGTAACCGGGTCGTGGGGCAGGGCAACACCACCCTCCAGGATGGAGAGGTCACAACCTTGTCCCCTGGGATTCCGGTGGGGGCACAGTGTGAGATCACGGAAGAGCAACCCCGGGGAAAGCAGAATTACTTCAGCGGAACGCCCACGTGGAGAGTGCAGAACGGCAGCAGTGCACAAACCAGCGAGGACAATCTGACGTACACGTTTACGGTCTCTCCTTCTGCGGCGGCGCAGGGAGTAGAGGTGACGACCGCAAACGTCTACACGGCTGAAGAGGGCGTAATCCGCCTGTCCACAGATATCACCAACGCGGATGATGAGGTGCCGGTGGCTGCGCTTCCGGCGGCTGTCTCCGTGACGTACTCCTGCCGGTACATCCCGGACCCGAACGCTCCCCCGGAGCAGGGAGACGATCCGACGGACATTCCGGGTTATGTCGCAGAAGGTACCGTCCGAGTCGCCAGGGGAGAGGTCGTCGAGCTGGGTCCTTTCCCCGTGGGCACGCAGTGCACCTACACCGTGTCCGGCGAATCGGGCGCCTCCGCCTCCATCCCGGGATACGGGTTGGAGACCCAGTGGGAGTCCAACGTCTGTATGCGTCCCGGAGCCACGGGGAACCTGACTCGGTGTGACTCCAACTTCACGTACCTGGCGTCCCCCGGAACCTTCGATCTGGTGGCGGCGCAGACCTACACCCAGTTGCATTCCACGCTGGAGATCACCAAGACCCTCAGCGGTGACGCGGTTGAGCTGGGCCGCGGCCATGCCTTTGACGCCACGGTGGTCTGCACCCGCCCCCATCACGAGGATGTCGTCCTGAGCACCACGCTCATCGAGTCCCAGCCCCGTAACCTCCAGGTCCCGGCGGCATCGACATGCACCATCGCCGAACCGGAGGATCAGATTCCGGGGGTGTCGATGACGGCGAGCACTCCGGGTCCCATTGACATCCGTGATCCGAACACCACCTACCGTGCCGAGATCAACAACGAGTTGACCTTCCTGCGCGGTCCACTCACGGTGACCGTGGACTCGAACTTTGACGGCGTCGGCGATCCGTTGACGGTGCTGGCGCTGCAGACCAAGAGTGTCGTGGTCATCGCACGGTGCCAGGAGCCCGGGACAGGTGAACCACAGGAATACCGCCAGGAAGGGGTGCTTTACGACGCGACCGTCACGTTTCCGGACCTGCCGGTCGGAACCAGCTGCGTCATGTCGGTGGAGGAGCCGGACCTCTCGGACACCCCGGGAGTGGTCATCATCGACGGATTCAGTAATGCCAATCCCGTCATTGATTCACCCGCTGGTGCGGCGATCACCCTCAACGTCGACTACGAGATGATCACCAACAAGCTGGTCGTCGAGATGGAGCGAACAATCGGCCAGATCCTGGCGGACCAGGACTCCCTCGTCCCTGAGCAGTTCCAGGTGAGTTTCCAGTGTGCGTCCGATTTCGGTGAGGTCATCGACGGCACCCGCACGCTGGCCTCTGGCGACAGATGGACCATCGATGGCGTGCCCTTCAATTCCACCTGCACGTTTACTCAGGTCAACGACCCGGCGCCCGGGTACACGCAGTCGACGACGTGGACACCGTCCCCGTTGCCGCCCGAAGGTGCAGGCGAAGGGCCCGAGTGGACGATCGTCTTCCGGGTGCAGGATCAGGCGGGCGGTTTCGTGCGCATCTCGAACCACTTCGAGCCGATCAAGCACGACCTGACGCTCAGCAAGGTGGTTCAGGTCGTCGACGACTCAGGCCAGACGGTTGGTGCGCAGCTTCGCGACGCCGTCATCCCCGCCAACACTGTGTTCGGTGTGCGCGTCACGTGTACACGTACGGATCAGCAGGTGGTGAACCACCTCCTGTCACTGACCGAAGCGAACGCCGGTACCGTCGCCATTCCGGAGGGGGCCGAGTGTGAACTGGTCGAGACCCCCTACACCTCCCCGGTGGTCGGCGACCCGGAGGTCACCTTCACCGGCGGGGGAGGGACCCTCGACGGCAGTAGTTTCCGGCTGCCCGCCTGGATGTCTGCTGGAGCCGTCGAGCTGGACAACAAGTACACGGTCGGCATGGGCGGATTCGGCATCAAGAAGAAGGTGGACGGCGAGGGTGTGGCGACGATCCCCGGTACCAAGCCCTATGTACTGAACTATCGCTGCACCATCGGTGGCAGCGAGGTGGTGCAGGGTTCTGTCACGGTGGGGCGTTACGACGACCCGTCCCAGATCACCGGGATCCCGGTCGGGGCGCACTGCGAATTCACCGAGGATGCGGCCAGCGCCCGGGAGGATTATGCCCAGTGGGGCCTACGGTGGACGATTGCGAACGATCGCGAAGGTCGCGGGGTCGAGCAGCCCTGCCTGGAGTACGGCAACTGCACCCCGGGCGTCGACAGCGACGGTAACAGCTCGGCGACCGTCACCATCGTGCCGGGGACAACGGAGGACTTCGCCACCGACAACTACCAGGGAACCATCGTCGCGTGGAATACCTACACCTACGAGAAGACCACCTTCACCGTCGCCAAGCAGCTGGCCGGCGACGGGATCGGGGTTGCCGAGGATGAGGAATTCGTCTTCGACTACACCTGTCACGCCCCCGGCAGCAGAGACGCCTCCGGTCCGCAAGGAGACTATGTCCGTGCGCTGGCGGTCAGCGGCGCCATGACGGTGGCCCCCGGCCAGGTCGTGTCCTCCAAGCCGGTGCCCGTCTACTTCGAATGCGACATCAGCGAGAGGAGCGTGCCCACCTACGGGGGAACACTTGCTGTGACGTGGGACAACGCCACGGTGACTCCTCCTGGCGACGTGACCTCCCCGCGGGAGGGGACGACCGGACATGAGGCGACGTTCACCATCACCCCGGCGGCCCTGGACGAGCCGTTGCACGTCACGACCACCAACAACTACACCCGCCCGCGGGCGGAGTTCAGCGTGGCCGCCCGCTTCGACGACACGTACGCGGACACCGTCCACCCCTACGTGTCGCAGGGTCCTTTCACGATCACCTGGACCTGTGAGGACCCGGCGGTGGGAAGGACGTACACCGGATCCGTTCAGGCGCCCAGTGACGGTGCCGCCGTTGCGATCACGCGGGACCGGGACACTGTTCCGGAGGGAACTGATCCACGAATCCCGGCCGGATCGGTCTGTGCAGTGAGCATCAACGCAGCGGGGATGGTCCCGGCCGGCTTCGAGGACACCGTGGAGGTCACCACCACCGGTGTCCACCGGACCACCACCGCTGGCGCCGAGCCGGTGGTGATCAAGCGCGTCGACGGGGCGACCGTGGGTGACGTGGTCCTGGGCCAGGTGAGTGACACCGACGTCAGTTTCAGCAACGGCTACGTCGTGCCCCGGTACCCGATGTCACTGGACAAGCGGGTCGAGGGTGATGACGATGCAGTGCTCGTCGGTCACGGAACGCCGACCGCACCTGTCACCCCGTTCCGATTCGCCTACACCTGCACCTTCGCGAGCCTGCTGCCCGGACAGCCGGATCCCTTCGTCGCCGAGGCCACCGAGGGTGATCCGGTGCTCGTCGGGCGCCATGACGCGGTCATCGTGGGCTCCGCTCCCGCCGGCAGCACCTGCGAGGTGCGGGAGCTTTCCCCGGTGCAGGAACTCCAGGACGAGCTCGAGGCCGCCAACCTCAGGCTGCAGCCGAACTACTATTTCGCCGCCGACGCAGACGGCAGTGAGGATCCCGGGGATTCCGGGGAACCTGCGGAACCCGCCGATCCGGAGCAGCCGGTTGATCCGGTGGAGCCGCCGCTTCCCACCCATGTCACCCGTGTGGCGGTCGAAGTGGGCGAGCCTTTCACACTCACCGCGGGCCCGGACCAGGAGGGGATCAACCGCGGCCAGGCCGTGATGGTCAACAGCTTCTTCCGTACGGATGGTGAGGTGATCATCCAGAAGGTCAACCCGGACGGCACCCCTCTGCCCGGTTCGCAGTTCGCCATCCACCGTGCGGAGGCGGACGGCATGTCCGCTGAGCCCGTCGTGGTGCCCGGCCACGTCGATGAGGAGGACCTGACGCGGTTCACCACCCGCCTGGTGCCGGGAACCTACTTCCTCGTGGAGACCAGGGCAGGTGAGGGCGCGCAGCTGCTGCCCAGCGCGTGGCCGTTCACGGTGGCCGCCGTGGCCGGACAGGATCGCCTGGGTGACCTGCAGTTCCAGCTCAATGACTTCACGGAGCATTCCGGACTCATCGAGGTCGAGGAACCGGCGGAAGGATCCACCGGGCAGGCGGCGTGGACCATCAAGGTCGCCAACATCGCGGCGGGTGAGATGCCGTTGACGGGCAGCATCGGAATCTGGTGGCTCGTCGGCGGTGGATTCCTGGCCCTGGTGGTGGGTATCTCATGGCATGTGCGGCGACGTGGGGAGGGCAGGCTGTAGACTTCCCTGGTGTCAAGTGAAGTAGTCGCTGCACAGTAGGAGATCTCATGACCACCATCGCAGTCGTAGGTGCCACCGGCCAGGTCGGTCGCGTGATGCGTTCCATCCTCGAGGAACGCAACTTCCCGGCCGATACCGTGCGCTTCTTTGCGTCTCCGCGTTCGGCAGGTACCACCCTGGAGTTCCGGGGCAAGGAGATCACGGTGGAGGATCTCACCCAGGTCACGCCGGAGTCCGTTGCGGATGTCGACATCGCTTTGTTCTCCGCCGGTGGTTCCACCTCCCGCGAGTGGGCCCCGGTGTTCGCCGCGGCCGGTGCGACCGTCATCGACAACTCCTCGGCGTGGCGCAAGGACGATGAGGTTCCGCTGGTGGTCTCCGAGGTCAACGGCGCGGAGGCGAAGACCCCGTCCAAGGGCATCGTTGCCAACCCGAACTGCACCACCATGGCGGCCATGCCGGTGCTCAAGCCGCTGCATGACGCGGCCGGCCTGGTCCGCCTGCACGTCTCCTCCTATCAGGCGGTCTCCGGTTCCGGCCTGGCCGGCGTGGAGACCCTGGCGAAGCAGACCGCCGCGGTGGGTGACAACAACGTCAAGCTCGTCCACGACGGTTCCGTCGAGGCACCGGCCGATCTGGGGCCCTACGTCGCCCCGATCGCGTACAACGCCCTGCCGCTGGCCGGCGCGCTTGTCGACGACGGCTCCCTGGAGACCGACGAGGAGCAGAAGCTGCGCAACGAGTCCCGCAAGATCCTCGGCATCCCGGGTCTCCGCGTCGCCGGCACCTGCGTGCGCGTGCCGGTGTTCACCGGCCACACCCTGACCATCCACGCGGAGTTCGAGCGCCCCATCACCGTCGATGAGGCCAAGGCCCTGCTGGCCGATGCCCCGGGTGTCGAGCTCGTCGACGTCCCGACTCCGCTCGAGGCCGCCGGCAAGGATGATTCCCTGGTCGGCCGCATCCGCCAGGACCAGTCGGTCGACGATGACAAGGGCCTGGTCCTCGTGGTCTCCGGTGACAACCTGCGCAAGGGTGCCGCACTGAACACCATCCAGATTGCGGAGCTGCTGGTGTAACTGGCAATTCCAGGTACGCGGGCCCTTCACCATGGCGGTGAAGGG
Organism: Corynebacterium sp.; assembly: GCF_030535495.1. GTDB lineage: Bacteria > Actinomycetota > Actinomycetes > Mycobacteriales > Mycobacteriaceae > Corynebacterium. The sequence goes on along the minus strand of NZ_JAUNRW010000062.1, from coordinate 4,150 downwards.
CCCGCAGTCGTAGGGGGAGAATTCCGGATATGAACGGTAGTTTTCCGAGGTAAGTGCAATTCCGTGTTTGCATGTTGTGCTTAGGACGCACGGCACGGGACGTGGGGGAAATTGCGTTCGCATCGCGTTCAGGATGTAGCACTGGCGCGCGGGGGAAGTCGGGGAACAGCCGGGGAGTGCACCGCCGCCATCAGGAGAATTTGGGTACGCAGCAATGCGGTCAAGCAGCCTGCCGCACGCAGGAGGAAGTTCCTGATCTCAGCGAGAGGTGCCCGAGGCTGTGTTCAAGGATTACTTGTGCCCGAAACGATTTCTAAGTAATGCATGTGACTGACTGAGTGTGGCTAAGTATTATGTTTGCGTAAAGTAAAAAAAGGTAACTTTTCCATTACGGGAATATAGTTTTGGGTGCTAAAGTCTTCTCAGGAAGTCGCTCATTCTCAGTTAATTCTCACGTGACTGTCTTGGGCGAAGAAAAATCTGAGAGGGATAGTTGCATGAATGGAACAAGGTTTGCCTCAGTGTCTGCTGCGGTGATGCTGGGAATCTCCACCGCAGTCGTACCCATCGTGAACCCGGTCCAGGTGCTGCCCGTCGCGTCAGCGCAGACTTACCCCGAAACCGTTGTATCGGGTCGAACCACGTTTAATGTCGAGCAGAACCCCGCGGGTCAGTACATCCTGGTCTCGCCCTCCCCCAATATCGAAGGAGATCAGGCTTCGGACGTTCCGCCGGTGTACCTGTGGCCGAGCCTCGATAATCCTGACGTCAATGTCGAGTACCCCATGCAACTCGTGAAAAAGACCGTTGGAGGGTTGGACTACTACGCATGGTATGTAGTCAGGCAGAATGCCTACCACGAATCCGGCGAGGGTGACGCTGTTTGTCAAACCATGGAGTGGACAGCCAGAGCTGTCAATGACCACCAGTTGTGGGATCCGCCGAACAACGGCTTTCTGAATGAGCCCCGAACCACCGATCGGCACTTTGTTAACACATCCGTGCAGCACTTCGGTTCCGTCTGGCGCTTTCCGTTCGCTACCGGGCAGCCGCTCTTCAACTATGAGATGACCTTCACCTTCCCGGGTGAGCTTCCGGAGCCCGTGCGTGAGTTCAACCCCCTGTTCACAGGGGCGATGGACCTGACCATGCAGGACGGGTCGACGCTCCACATTCCGGAGTTCAACCCCAATCCGGCGCATCCGGGAATGCCTGCTCGGCGTGGATACAACGTTCAGCAGCTGGAGGAGCAGTTCGGGGTCAACTATTTTGAGTGGGACATCGTCAAGATTGGACCCGCCAACCCGGGGGACGACTATGTCTACAAGGTCAGCACTCCCTACATTCCGGCGGGCTCCGCGACTGTCCTTCAGTTCAATCAATCTGTTCCGGGTGCTGTAGCTAACACCGAAACGTTTGAGACGAGGGTAGCGGCCACGGGGGAGGCCTTCTGCTACACACCTATCGAGGTCCAGCAGGGTGCAGAAGCTGAGATGGCCTCCCCGACCGCGTTCTCCAGTGACACTGACGCCATCGCCGATGCGACCTACAGTCGAACTCCTGAGACCCCGTTGTGGGCAGTGGTCCGCGAAGACGGCACCATCGTCGTCAAGCCGGGCTATGACATCCCTGCTCAGGAATATGCGTTCCCGGTCAATATCCACCGTGCTGGTGATGTCCAAGACACCACTGTGATCGCGAAGGTCATGGTGACCCCGGCGCAGTTCCAGCCGACGTACACCGGAACCTCGGTGGCACAGGGTGCTACCGCGACGACTCCGACCCCGGTCGGGGCTGATGGCCTGTCTCTTCCACGCGGAACGAGCTACGCGCTCGACGCAGACAACACGGAGAATCCGCTCCCGGCGTGGGCGACCTCCATCGACCCGACCACCGGCGTCATTACGGTAGCCCCCGGATTCGATGTCGCACCGGGTATCTACCAGGTTCCCGTGACGGTTACTTACCCGGACGGAGCCACCGGAACGGTTCTCGCCCCGGTGACCGTAGTCAACCCCAACAACCCCTTCTACGAGCCGATCCAGGTCGTTCAGGGTGGCGACACCCCGGTGATCGCAGCAGCGCCGACCAACGGTGACGGATCGACGCTGCCTACGGGCACGTCGTTTGCGGCCACGCCAGAAACTCAAGACTGGGCGACGGTCAACCACGATGGCACGGTCAGCGTGCCGGCTGGCTATGACGTACCGGTGGGTGTGTACGAGGTTCCGGTGGCGGTGACCTATCCGGACGGCACCACTTCCACGATCCATCTCCCTGTTCAGGTGGTCAACGAGGATGATCCTCGCTATGAGCCCACCATGATCGAGCAGGGGCAGGCGGGTACTGTCAAGGCCCCGACCGATGCTCAGGACGGTGTTCTGCCCGAAGGTGCAAGGTTTGCGTTAGGCGACAACCCGCCCGCGTGGGCAACGTCGATCAACGAAGCTACTGGCGAAATCGAGATCGCTCCGGGTGTCACCGTACCCGAGGGTTTCTACAGCATTCCCGTTGTGGTGACCATCCCCGGCGGCACGGAGCTGACCATTGAGGCTCCCGTGGCAGTGACCTCGACGCTGAAGGCTCCGGTCTACGAGTCCATCACCGTGAACCAAAGTGAGACCGGCACCGTTCAGATCCCGAGGAATCATGACGGATCCGCGCTGCCCACGGGCACGACGTTTGCCGCGGCGCCGGAAACCCAGAACTGGGTCACCATCCTCCCGGACGGTTCCATCTCAGTCATCCCAGGAAACACCACCCCTGCCGGCAGCTACGAGGTTCCTGTGGTGGTGTCCTATCCGGATGGGACGTCGGAGACGGTGTCCGCTCTGGTGACGGTGGTCAATCCGAATACTCCGGTGTATGAGCAGGGTTCTGTTTTGCCGGGTGACTCGGTGACGTCTGCGGCACCGGCTGGTGTGGTTACTGAGGGTGCTGAGTACAGCATTGATCCTGCGACTGTGCCGGCTGGTTGGACCAATGTGACTGTTGATCCGGCTACTGGTGTGGTGACGGCGACGGCTCCGGGTGATGCTGCTGCTGGTGTGGTGGCTATTCCGGTGACGGTGACGTATGCGGATGGTTCCGCTGTGGTTGTTGATTTCCCGGTGATGGTTCTGCCGTTGGCTGGTGAGGTTGATCCGTTCTACACGCCGGTGTCGACACAGCCGAATGTGGCTGTCGATGTTCCGGTTGGGTTGCCGGAGGGCCAGACGGTGCCGGAGGGCACCGAGTTTGGCCTGCCGGAGGGCTATACCCCGCCGGCTGGTTGGCAGGTTTCGGTTGATGCTGAGACCGGTACCGTGACGGTGACTCCGCCGGCTGATGCTCCTGCTGGTGCGCTGATTGATGTGCCGGTGGTGGCGACGTACCCCGACGGTTCCACTGGCGAACTGACGGCGACGGTGACGGTTGGTGTCACGGATGCTGCGGATAATGATCCGGGTTATGATCCGGCGACTGTTCTGCCGGGTGCTGAGGTCACCGTCCCGCAGTCCGGTGACTCGGAGCTGCCGGAGGGTACCGAGTTTGGTCTCCCGGAGGGTTACACTGCGCCTGATGGTTGGACCGTTGAGGTTGATCCGGGCACTGGTGAGGTGACGGCGACGTCGCCGGAGGGTGCGGTTCCGGGTGAGTCGATCACGGTTCCTGTGGTTGTGTCGTACCCGGACGGGACCACGGACGATGCTCCTGCCACCATCGTCGTTGGTGATGCGGGCCCAACCGAGGCCGATGACAACACACCGGGTTACGGCGCTGAGACCACGAAGCCCGGTACCCCGGTGGATGTTCCGCAGACCGGTGACACTGAGCTGCCGGACGGCACTGAGTTCACCCTGCCGGAGGACTACACTCCGCCTGCTGGCTGGGAAGTAACGGTTGATCCGACCGACGGCACTGTCACAGTGACCCCGCCGGCTGATGCCACCCCGGGCACGGTCATTCAGGTCCCGATTGTGGTGACCTACCCGGATGGCTCCACCGATGACGCGACTGCCACGGTTGGTGTGGGTACGCCGGATGTCCTCCCGACGGACGCAGACGACAACGACCCGGGTTACGCCCCGGGCAAGACCGATCCGGGCGTTGCCCTGGATGTTCCGCAGACCGGTGACACCGAGCTGCCGGACGGTACCGAGTTCACCCT
>NZ_JAUNRW010000061.1 GCF_030535495.1 Corynebacterium sp. | reverse complement strand
GTCCAACCTCGCTGCGGGGCTGGGCATCGGCTACACCTTCGCCGGGTTCATCAACCCGCAGGGTGCAGCCCCGGCGCTGCGCCATTACCGCGAAAACTTCCAGCCGCAGGGTTTCGGTCTGGAGTCGCCACGCTCAATCCTCGCGGTCAACGTCACCGTGGGGGAGACCGGTGACGAGGGCCGACACTTGGTGGGTTCCGCCAAGGGCTACTACGCACGTCTCCGCCGGGCCGGTCGCGAGGCCGGATCGGTGATGGTCCCCACGCCGGACGAGGCCGCCGTCGAGATGAGTCAGGCGGAGCGCGACGAGCCTGTGTCCATCACGGGTGGCAGGTGGCCCAGGTTCGTAGCGGGCGGCCCGGAAGAGGTACGCGCCACGCTCGAGCAGATGCTCGCAGAAAGTCAGGCCGATGAACTCATGATCCAGGACCTCATTGCTGATCCCGCTGTTCGGCGACGTTCGCGCGAAATGCTCGCTGTGGCATTCGGCTTGACTGCCGCGGAGTAGCAATGTCCTACCGGCTGGCGTGATTGCTGAGCATCCGGGCCCAGGCCGGCGACAGCTTTGAGGGCGTGGTGGACGGAGTGGCAGCAAGAATATGTCTGGCCCAAGCCAAGCCCTCCCATGAGCCGTTCAGATCTCGTAATGGGTCCACATCCTGAGAACGTGGACTACATGTTCGTCAGGCAATACCTCGTAGACCAGTCGGTGCTGGATGTTGATCCGTCGGGAGTAGCAGCCAGCGAGGTCACCGACTAGTTTCTCGTATCGCGGGGTTGGGGCGAACGGATCTTCTGACAGAACGGCGAGGAGGATCTGCGCCTTCTTCTTCAGTCCCGATGAAGCCAGCTTCTTGGCATCCTTCTGCGCCTGGCGGGAGTAGACCAGCGTCCAGGGAGTGCTGCTCACCAGTCCAACTCGGTAGCGCCGGCCTCGATGCCCTCAGTACGGGCCTGGCGCAAAGATGCAGACATGCCGGGCACAGACTCCAAGAACAAGGTTTCCTGGATCGCCCGCCAGTCATCCTCACCGACCAGCACGGCGTTGCCCCGCTGGCCAGTGATGGTTAGCGGTTCGGATTCTTCGTTAACTTGGTCAATGAGCCGGTACAGGTTTGCCCGGGCTGAAGTTGCTGTCACTGCGGTCATGTTCCTTTACCTCCGACCACAACCGTACGGTATCCCGTACGTGAAGGCAAGGGTGTTCGGCAGGAGGAGGTCCTGTGTCAGCGAACTGACGGAGGGCCCAGGGGTGGAGCTGCCGGGAATTGAACCAGGGCACTGCGCACATGGTGTGGCACCGGGGACCTAAACGGCCTTTCGTGGCCCCCGGTGTCACACCAAACAGCCACGCACCTACCCCTTCACGGCACCGGTAATGCCGGAGACGATGTAGCGCTGGAGCACGATGAACAGCAGCACCACGGGGGCGGCGGCGATGACGGCGCCGGCAGTGAACACGCCCCAGTTTTCGCCGAACTGAACGGAGACGAACTGGTAGAGGCCGACGGCCAGGGTCCACTTCTGTGGGTCCTGCAGGACGATCTGCGCCATGAGGAAGTCGGAGAAGCTGGCCACGAAGGCGAGCATGCCGACGACCACCAGGGACGGGGTGATCAGGGGCAGGACGATGCGCCAGTACACCTGGGCATGGGAGGCACCGTCGATGACGGCGGCCTTGTCGATCTCGGTGGGCACGGTGTTGAAGAAGCCGAACATGAGGAACGTGTTCGAGCCCAACGAGCCACCGAGGTAGATGAGGATGAGGCCAGGCAGGGAGTTCAGACCGAGCCACGGGTAGACGGACTTGATGGAGAACATGAGCAGGAAGATCGCCACGAAGGCGAGCAGCTGCGGGAACATCTGCACGATGAGCAGGGCGATCAGGCCCGGCCGGCGGGCCTTGAAGCGGTAGCGGGAGAATGCGAAGGCCGCCGCAGCACCCATGAGGACCGTGCCGATGGCCGTCACCGAGGAGACGATCATCGAGTTGATGAACCACCGCATGTACGGGTGCTGCTCATCGGTGAGCAGGTTCTGGTAGTTCTCCGAGCCGATGGACTGGAAGAGCTGGTTGGATCCGGTCAGCGTGCCCTCGGAGGACAGGGACGCGGAGACCACGTAGAGGATGGGGAACAGGGCGTAGACGATGATGAGCCAGGCGACGATGTGGCGCCATCCGCCCCGCTTGAACTGCAGCCACGGAGAGCGGCGGTTGACCTCGAAGTCAGTGACTTGTGTGGACATCAGTCGATCTCCTTCAGGGAGTTGGAGCGGACGAGCGTGATGGCGGAGACGATCGCGACCATGATGAAGATCATGAGCGAGATGGCGGAGGCGACGCCGTACTGGTTCTCACCCGAGGCGAAGGCGATCTTGTAGACGAAGCTGATGAGGATGTCCGTCGCGCCGACACCGGTGGGGGAGTCGAGGTCACGGGGGCCACCGCCGGTGAGCAGGTAGATCACGTTGAAGTTGTTGAAGTTCATCGCGAAGCTGGCCACCAGCAGCGGGCCGACGGCGACCATCAGAAGGGGCAACGTGATCTTGCGGAAGGTGGTCCACGCCCCGGCGCCGTCGATCTTGGCGGCCTTGTACACGTCGTCCGGGATGGACTGCAGCGCGCCGGTGGTCACCAGGAACATGTAGGGGAAGCCCAGCCACAGGTTGACCATCACCGCCGAGAACCGCGCCAGCCAGGGATCTCCGAGCCAGTTGATGTCGGCGCCGCCGAAGAGGATCTGGTTGAAGAAGCCGAAGTCGGTGTTGAGCAGACCGGCCCAGATGAGGATCGACAGGAAGGCGGGGAAAGCGTACGGCATGATGACCAGCGCGCGGTAGAAGCCGCGGAACTTCATGTTCGGGTCGTTGAACAGCAGCGCCATGAGCAGCCCGGCGAAGAACGTCAGCGCCACCGAGAGGAACGCGAAGACGAAGGTCCAGGCGGTGACCTTCATGAACGGGCCGGCGTAGGTGGAGTCGGCGAAGACCTGCGTGAAGTTGGACAGGCCGACGTTGACGCGCCAGCCGGGGAGCAGCTCCTCGCCCGCCTCCGACTGGAAACTGCCCGTGTCGTTGGGGGTGTAGACGGTGCCGTCGGCGGCGATCATGGCGTCGCGGCCTTCGTCGTAACGCATCGTGGAGACGTAGGTGGTGGCGGTGCGCGCGTCGTTGGTGCGCACGACGTCGCCCTCACCCGGGGAGAGGACGCGGACGTCGAGGACCTCCTGCTGGCGGGCCATGGCGTCCTCCACAGAGAGGACCTCGAAGCCCTCGACGGCGGTGATCGTGTCACCGTCGACGGTGGCCTCGACCTCGCTGAGCTCCTCGCCGGCTGGGGCGGCGAGGACGCGGGCGTCGTCAAGCACGGCGAGACCGAGACCGTCGTCGCCGCTGATCACCGCGACGGGACGCGTGGCCGCGCCGGGTACGGGCTCGTCGTACTTGAGCTCGATGGCGGTGATGGCGTCGGCCTTGGTGGAGTTGTGGCCGTCGCCGTAGTTGGTGAACGCGATGCCCGCGGTATAGATGACCACGAACACCTGGAAGATGAGCAGCATGACGGCTGCCGGGTAGAGGTACTTCCAGGGCAGGGTGCGGCGGTCGTTCCAGAAGTAGATGACGTTCGCGCCGATGAGGCCGAGCACGAGGAAGGCGAGCATGCCCCACTGCCCGGCGAGCCAGGAGGCGGCGATGCCGTAGAAGCCGAAGGCGTTGATCGCTGCCATGAGCAGCAGTTTGATGGCCAGGCCGACGCCTGCTTGTCGACGCCGCGGGGCCGGCGCCTCCTCCGCTGCGGGGCGGGTGTCGAGTGCGGTGGTCACGATTCAATCGCCCTCTCGATGTTGGTGATCATGTTGTCCCACAGCTGCTCCGGGTTCCCGGCACCGGTGACGATGCCGTTTTGCGTGGTGCCCCAGAAATTCCACACCGCACCCATCTGCGGAATGGACGGCATGGGGGCGCCGTCCTCCTGGGCGATGCGGGCGTACTCGGCCAGCACGGGATCGCCCATGCCGGCAAGTGCCTCGGTGTTGGCGGGGGGACGTTGGTTGTTGGCGAACAGCTCGAGCTGGACATCGGGCTGCGACAGGTAGTTGAGCGCCAGGTCCCGCGCCGCGAGCGGCGAGGAGGAGTTGGCGTTGATCATGAAGGAGGACACACCGACGAAGGGGATCGCGGGTTGCCCGCCGGCAGACGGCACGGAGAGGACCTCGATGTCCATTTCTGCGGCCTGGATGTCGGGCAAGTTCCAGGGCCCGGCGATGAAATAGGGGGTCTCGCCGTCGATGAACGCCTGCTTGGAGATGTCCGGGGTCATGGTGACGATGAGGTCGCGGTTGGCACCCATTTCGGCGAGGTAGTTCGCGAAGGCGCGACCCTCCTCGCCACCCATGCCGAGTTCCGCGGTGTAGGCCCCGTCGGCGTCGCGCTGGAAGACCTCGGCGCCGAAGGAGGACTGGATGGGGTAGAGGTGGTACGGGTCGCCGGAGGCCTCGGACTGGCTGGTGGTGAAGGGATACCTGGCCGTGCCCTCGTCCATGAGACGGTGGCCCTCGGCGAGGAGATCGTCGAAGGTTTCCGGGGTGTAGTCGGTCATCGCGTTGTTACGCAGCAGGGCGACGTTCTCGATGATGAACGGCACGCCGTAGTAGCGGCCGTCGTAAGTGACGGCCTGCAGGGCGATGTCGACGAAGTTCTCCTCCGGGTCGATGAGGTCGACCGGAGAGACCGCACCGTTGTTGACCACCTGGCCCAGCACATCGTGCGGGGCGACGATGATGTCCGGGCCCTCGCCGGTAGGCACCTGGGTGAGGAAGTCCGAGAGCATCTGGCCGTTGTAGTTGCGCTGGATGACGCGGATGGTCACGCCCGTGTCCTCGCGGAAGCGTTCGGCGACCTTCTCCAGGCCGGGGACCTCGTACTGGCTGGCCCAGATGGTCAGGGGGCGGGGTCCGCCCAGCAGGGCACCGGAGCTGGCGGCCTGGCCACCACCGGAACCGCAGGCGGACAGCGCCCCTCCGGCGACGAGCAGCCCGGCCGCGCCGAGGAATCCGCGGCGGGAGATTCGCGGGCCGGTCACGGGACAACCACCTCATCCGTGCGCAGTGCGTCACCGGTCTCGCCGTCGAAGAGGTAGAGGGACTCAGGCGTGAACCACAGGTCCATGGTGTCGCCGGTGGCCACGCGGGTGGCGTTGGTCAGCCGCGCCACCAGTTCCCCGCCGAGCTCGTCGACACCGGCCTCGCGGGCTGCTTCGCGGGCGGCCTCGGTGGGCTCCTCCTTCTCCGAAGGGGAGAAGTAGACGAAGCGATCGGCGCCGGTGGATTCGACGAGGCTGAGTGTCGCGGAGATGGTCATCCCCTGCTCGCGCTTTTCCGGGGCGACGAGGTAGGCGTCGTCGAAGGCCTCCGGGCGCAGGCCCAGGATGACGGATCCGGAGGTGGCGCGGGAGGCGGCGTCGATAAGCACCTCGGGGAGGCGGATCTCACCGAAACCGGTGGAGACGACCGCGCCGCGCAGGCGGCCGGGCATGAAGTTCATTGACGGCGAGCCGATGAAGCTGGCCACGAAGAGGTTGTTGGGGGAGGCGTAGAGCTCGTCCGGGGAGCCGGCCTGCTGGATGACACCCTTGCGCATGACGACGACGCGGTCGCCGAGGGTCATGGCCTCGGTCTGGTCGTGGGTGACGTAGACGGTGGTCACGCCGAGGTCCTTCTGCAGGCGGGCGATTTCCGCGCGCATCTGGACACGGAGTTTCGCGTCGAGGTTGGACAGGGGCTCGTCCATGAGGAAGACCTTCGGGCGGCGCACGATGGCGCGGCCCATGGCCACGCGCTGGCGCTGGCCGCCCGAGAGCTGGGCGGGTTTGCGGTCGAGGTACTCGTCGAGACCGAGGGAGGCGGAGACCTCCGCGACCTTGTCCTGGATCTCGGACTTCGGCATGCGGGAGAGCTTGAGCGGGAACTCGATGTTCTCGCGGACCGTCATGTGCGGGTAGAGGGCGTAGGACTGGAAGACCATCGCGATGTCGCGGTCGCGGGCGGAGAGATCGTTGACGACCTGGTCGTCGAAACGCAGCTGACCACCGGTGATGTCTTCCAGACCGGCGATCATGTTGAGCAGGGTGGACTTGCCGCAGCCGGACGGCCCGACGAGGATGACGAACTCACCGTCAGCAATGTCGAGGTTGGCGTCGGTGATGGCGTGGTAGCCGTTGGGGTACAGCTTGTCCACGTGGTCCAGGGTGATGGTGGCCATTCGATGTTCCTTCTGTGGGGGAAGTGCGAACCAATGACTCGAGTGTAACTGTGAGGCCTGACCATCTACAGCGTTTGATGTGATCTGTGTCGTGTTGTTTGACGGGCGGCCTTCGCTTGGTTATGTTGGGGACACGTCAACAACAACCTGAAGGGGTAACCATGTCGTTCATTTCCACCGCCATCCTCCGCGGCGTCACCGGCGCCTTCATCGCCAACTCCGGCGTGGGCAAGATCGGTATGCCCGCCGAATACTCCGCAGGTGTCCAGCAGGCCGCGGCCTCCGGCATTCCGGCGCTGGCCAAGCTGCCCTCCGACAAGTTCGGCACCTGGCTCGGCTACGCGGAGACCGGCATCGGCGCCTCCCTGCTCGCCCCGTTCGTGCCGAACAAGCTGGCCGGCGCAGCTCTCACCGCCTTCTCCGGCGGCCTGCTCTCCATGTACTTCCGCAACCCGGAGAACACCGAGTCCGACGGCATCCGTCCGTCCCAGGAGGGCATCGGCCTGGCCAAGGACGTCTTCATGCTGGCCATCGGCCTGGCCCTGATGGCCCAGAACAAGAAGTAGTCAGCCGGGCGGGCGCACCTGCAGGATCCGGTCGAGCCGGAACATGCGGTCCTCACCCCGCAGGTGGCAGTAGCCGCGCAGCAGGGTCCTGTTCACCAGGGAGGGGTTGGTGACGGTCCGCTGCGTCTCGACGCCCGCCTCGTTGCGGTAGTCAATATCGACACCGGTTCCCAGGGTCACGGCCTCGGCGAGGATGTGGGCCTCGGCGGGTGTGAAGTACTCGCCGAGTTCCAGGGTGGTGCGGGCGACCTCGATCCGGCTCTGGAGCGACAACGTCGGCCCCTCCTGGACGACGTCGATGCCGAGGGAGCGGAACAGGGGAGTGGCGTCGCGCCTGGTGACCAGGAGTCCACCGCCGATGACCTGGGGTTCGTACTCGGCCAGCAGGGGATCGGACGCCGCGCGCGAACCGGCGAACTGCGAGGCCTCGAAAACGTAGAGGTAGGAACGGCCCAGGGCCCGCACCGGTGACTCCGCCCGCACGATCGGGGTGCGGATCTCGAACTCGGGATAGAGGTAGAGCTCACTCGCCGACAGCGCCTGCATGTCATGGATCCATTGGGCAGGAAGGGCTGCGCCCAGCGCGACGGCGAACTCGGTGGCCGGGGGCCTGTCGGGATCGGTTGACAGGGCCTGTTTCACCGGTTCCAGCTTGGGGGCGTCGCTCTCCCAGCCGAGCAGGCGGCTGAGGGCCGATTCTCCCGCTCCGAGGCCCACCCGTGAGGTGAAAGCCCTGTCCCACAGTCCCGCCACCTCGCGACCGGCTGCCGCCAGCAGGAAGGCCGGATCGAGGGGCTCCGGCTGTGCGGCCACGGCGTCGCAGAAACGGGGGGAACGCACCAGGAAATCGGCGGCGGAGGCGATCAGTGAGTCCGCCGGATAATTCTGCGGCCGGCTACGGCGTAGACGGTGGGCGAGCAGGGTCAACGCGGCGGCAGTGCGGGACAGTCCCTCGCCGATGTCCACCGTCCAGTCGGTGACGTCGAAGACCGGGTGATCGGGGAGGCCCTCGTCGGACAGCGCGAGGAGCTCGCGGCTGGGCACGCGAAAGGTCTCGCCATCCGACTCAATCCTTCCGGCCACCATCAGGTCATGGAGCTGCCAGGCGAGTTTGTCGCGGTCGGCGGGAACCGGCCATCCGCAGGGGTCGAGGACACGGAGGTTCGCGGCGGCGTCGTCAAGGGTGAAGGATTCCCCGAGGTGGGGGAGGGCGAACATGAGGTGCTCGGCGGGGGTCATCGCGGGGGTTGTGGCGGGGGTCATGGCTGCAGACTAGGGCACTCCCCGGACATTGCCCGGGGATGTTGTTCGAATCGCCAGGTCAGGACTTCGAACGCCGCCCGGGCCGGAGAAAGGGTGTGTTCTGGAACACGACGGGCAGTTAAGGTGAGCCAAAGCAAAGTCCCGTGACCTCGCTTTTTGGGTCAGGAACATTCATGGACACGATCGCAATGAGAGCCCGGATCAAAGATAGGCTTGCCTCACTTAGGGTAGCCTTGTATGGTTCTCGCTCAGGGTGCCCTAACCTGACCAGGACGCTGGTTTCACCTACCGCTGAACTAAAGGACCTAACAGACATCATGGCTCGCTTCCGCCACTCCCTGATCGCCGCTGTCACCGCCTCCGCGCTGCTGCTGAGCGCCTGCTCCGACACCGAGGGAGACACGACCGCCAACGAGACGACCGCCACCGCCGCGGCCGAGTCCGGCACCCTCACCGTGGAGGACAACCACGGCACCCAGGAGATCACCCTCCCCGTCGGGAAGATCGCCGCCACCGACAACCGGTCCTTCGAGATCCTCGACGCCTGGGGCGTCGAGCTCGTCGCCGCACCGAAGCAGCTGGTCCCGTTCTCCGTCGAGAACTACAAGAACGACGACGACATCATCGACCTGGGCACCCACCGCGAGCCGAACCTCGAGGCCCTGGCTGCCGCACAGCCCGACCTCATCGTCAACGGCCAGCGCTTCGCCCAGCACTACGACGCCATCACGAAGCTGACCCCGGGCGCCGCTATTGTCGAGTTCGAGCCACGCGAGGGGGAGGCCCTCGACGCTGAGCTGCGCCGCCAGACCGAGGAGCTGGGCAAGATCTTCGGCAAGGAGTCTGAGGCCGAGAAGATCATCGCCGACTTCGATGAGGCCCTGGAGCGCGCCAAGGCCGCCTACGACCCGGAGCAGAAGGTCATGGCCGTCAACGTCTCCGGCGGCACCATCGGCTACATCGCCCCCACGGTCGGCCGCACCTACGGACCGATCTTCGACATGATCGGCCTGACCCCGGCACTCGAGGTCGACAACGCCTCTGATGACCACCAGGGTGACGACATCTCCGTCGAGGCCATCGCCTCCGCCAACCCGGACTGGATCCTCGTGCTCGACCGCGACGGTGCCACCGACACCCGCAACACCGACGAGTACATCGCCGCTTCCCAGGTCATCGAGGGTTCTGACCCGTTGAAGAACGTCGTCGCCATCCAGGAGGGCCAGGTCGTCTACGCCCCGGAGGACACCTACACCAACGAGTCGATCATCACCTACACCGAGATTCTCAACGGTCTGGCTGATGCCTTCGAGGGCAAGAACTAACACCTCGAGTTAGGGCAGGGTAAGGTAACCGACCAATGACTACGACAGTGGCAGCGCGCCGGGACGCGCGGACGAGGAAGAAGCTCTTCGACTGGAAGCTCATCTTCGGCGTCCTCATCATCCTCGGCCTGCTCGCCGCGTCGTTGTCGGTCGGTGAATACGACATCCTCACCACCGATGACGGGTGGGAGATGTTCGCCGCCACCCGCATCCCGCGCACCATCGCCCTGGTGCTGGCAGGTGCTGCCATGGCCATGTCCGGCCTGGTCATGCAGCTGCTCACCCAGAACCGCTTCGTGGAGCCGACCACCACGGGAACCACCGAGTGGGCCGGTCTCGGTCTGCTCGCGGTCACATACTTCATCCCGGCGGCCACCATCATGGACCGCATGCTCGGCGCCGTCGTCTTCGCCTTCATCGGCACGATGGTCTTCTTCCTCTTCCTGCGCCGGGTCTCGCTGCGCTCCAGCCTCATCGTCCCGATCATCGGCATCATGCTCGGCGCGGTGGTCAGCTCGATCTCCACCTTCTTCGCCCTGCAGACCGACATGCTGCAGAGCCTCGGCGTGTGGTTCGCCGGTTCCTTCACCGACATTCTCCGGGGTCAGTACGAGGTCCTGTGGGTCGTCGTCCTCGTCGTCCTGGCGATCTTCTTCTTCGCCGACCGTCTCACCGTGGCCGGTATGGGCGAGGAGGTGGCCACCAACGTCGGCCTCAACTACAACCGCATGGTGCTCATCGGCACCGGCCTCATCGCCGTGGCCACCGGAGTGGTCACCGTCGTCGTCGGCGCCCTGCCCTTCCTGGGCCTGATCGTCCCCAACATCGTCTCGATGTTCCGCGGTGATGACCTGCGCTCCAACCTGCCGTGGGTGGGCCTGCTCGGAATCGGCATCGTCACCGTGTGTGACCTCATCGGCCGCACGATCATCTCTCCCTTCGAGATCCCGGTGTCCGTGATCCTCGGCATCATCGGTGCCATCGTCTTCGTCACCCTGATCGTGAGGCAGCGTCGTGGATAAGAACCGTTACGTCGACAACATGGTCGACGAGTCCACCGCGGACGGCGTCGAGAACTACCTGCACGAGGATGACCCGGACGCCCGCCGTTTCGAGCGCGCGGAGGAATCCTGGCCGCCGGTGCAGTCCAAGCCGCAGTCCGAACGCCACGCCGGCGCCTTCCAGGACACGAAGGCCGCCCGGAAGTACTGGATCTTCCTCGGCGCCACCCTCACCGCCGGTCTGCTCTTCGCCTTCGGCCTGCTGGCCTGGAACAACCCCATGCCCTTCGGCACGGAGACGTTCTGGCTCATCGCCGAGCGGCGCGCCGATGCCGTCATCGCGATGGCGATTGTCGCCGTCTGCCAAGCCGTGGCCACCGTCGCCTTCCAGACAGTGACCAACAACCGGATCATCACGCCGTCGATCATGGGCTTCGAATCCCTGTACACGGCGATCCACACATCCACGATCTACTTCTTCGGCGCCGCCGGCCTCATCGCCGCGCGCACACTGGAGACCTTCCTCGTGCAGCTCGCGCTGATGATCGGGCTGTCGATCGTTTTGTACTCCTGGCTGCTCACCGGCCGCCACTCCAACATGCACGCCATGCTGCTGGTCGGCATCGTCATCGGTGGTGGACTGGGCTCGGTGTCCACGTTCATGCAGCGCATGCTCACCCCGAGCGAGTTCGACGTGCTCACGGCCCGCCTGTTCGGTTCCGTCAACAACGCGGATCCGGCGTACTACCCGATCGCCATCCCCCTGGTCCTGGTGGCCACCGCGCTGTTGTACTTCAACTCCCGACGACTCAACGTCATCGCCCTCGGCCGGGACACCGCCACCAACCTGGGCCTGAACTACAAGGTCCTGGCGATCTCCACGCTCGTGCTCATCTCTGTGCTCATGGCGGTGTCCACCGCTCTGGTCGGGCCGATGACCTTCCTCGGTTTCCTGGTGGCGACCCTTGCCTACCAGTTCGCCGACACCTACGATCACCGTTATCTCTTCCCCATGGCCGCGGCGATCGGATTCGTCGTGCTCACCGGCGCGTACTTCATCATGAACCACGTCTTCTACGCGCAGGGTGTCGTCTCCATCATCATCGAGCTCGTCGGTGGTTCCGTGTTCCTGTTCGTCATCCTCCGAAAGGGTCGACTGTGATTACCCTCAGCAACGTCCGCAAGGAATACAACAGCGATGTCGCCATCGGGCCGGTGAACCTGGAGATCCCCTCCGGGGGCATCACCGCCCTGGTCGGTCCGAACGGTGCCGGCAAGTCGACGCTGCTGACCATGATCGGTCGTCTGCTGGGCATGGACTCGGGTGACATCAAGGTCGCGCAGTACGACATCACCACGACCAAGTCGAAGGATCTGGCGAAGATCCTGTCCATCCTGCGCCAGGAGAACCACTTCATCACCAAGCTGACGGTCCGTCAGCTCGTCGGTTTCGGCCGTTTCCCCTACTCCCACGGTCGTCTGACCCGGGAGGACGAGGAGATCATCTCCCGCTACATCGACTTCCTCCACCTCACCGAACTTGAGGACCGTTACCTCGACCAGCTCTCCGGTGGCCAGCGCCAGCGCGCCTATGTGGCGATGGTCCTGTGCCAGGAGACCGACTACGTGCTTCTCGATGAGCCCCTCAACAACCTCGACATCGCCCACTCCGTGGAGATGATGAAGCACCTGAAGTCCGCGGCGCAGGAGTTCGGTCGCACGATCATCGTGGTCCTCCACGACATCAACTTCGCGGCCCGTTACTCCGACTACATCTGCGCGGTCAAGGCCGGCAAGATCGTCGAGTTCGGCTCCCCCGAAGAAGTCATGCGCGATGAGATCCTCACCGACATCTTCAACACTCCCGTCCAGGTCATCGACGGCCCGCACGGGCTGATCGCCGTCTACCACTAGATGATCGCCTGGCTCTTCCTGGCGGTCCTGGCAGGACTGCTTATCGACGCCCCCGAGCTCCGGGTCCTCGTGACCCCGGTCCTCGGGGCGTTGCTTTTCGTCACCTTCCTGTCCATTCCCCTCCGTCGCCTGCGTATCGACGCCCGCTTCCTCACCGTCCTCCTGCTGCTCAACTTCGTGGTCGTTCCGCTGGTTGTCGGCGCGGTCACCTGGCCGTTGCGGGAGACCGGGGTGGTGTACGCGGCAGTGCTGCTGGTCCTTCTCGCCCCGTGCATCGACTACGTCATCGCCTTCAGCGGGCTGGCCGGCGGGGCCCGCGAGCACCTGCTGGCCGCCACCCCGCTGCTTCTCGTGGGGCAGATGGTCCTGCTCCCCGTCTACCTCGGGATCTTCCTGGGGTCCTCGGAGGCTTTGCAGCCCGGCCCGTTTCTCGAAGCCTTCATACTGCTCATCGTGCTGCCGTTGTGCTTGGCCGCCGTGGTGCAGCGCACCCGACGTGCCGCGCGCTGGGAGCAGTACGGCGAGCGGGCCATGACCCCTTTGATGATGGCGACGCTGTTTCTGGTCATGGCGGGATTCGCGCGCGACGCACTGGAGGAGTGGCGGCTGCTGCTGGCCCCGGCCGCCGTGTTCATCGCTTTCGCCTTCATCATGGCGGTGGCGGGATGGGTCCTTGCGGGCATCTTCGGCCTTGCCACGCCGGCGCGTATTTCCGCCACCTTCAGCGGCGTCACCCGAAACTCCCTCGTAGTGCTGCCCTTCGCGCTGGCCATGCCGGGTTCGCTTGCACCGGTCGTGGTGGTGGGGCAGACCATGGTCGAGCTGGTTGTCATGGTTGCGATGGTCTGGATCGTGCCTCGTGCTACGCGAAAAAGCGCGCGATGACCTGGCGATTTGCCTTTGTGTCAGCAAAGTTCGTATAGTTTCCATCGTTGCCAAGAACGGTTACCGCGAGGTAGCCGGAACGGAAACAGAAAAAGAACTTCACAGCCCGGATTTGACAGTGTCAGTCCGATAGCGTAAGTTCAATAAAGCCGCTTGAGAGCCGGATCCCACAAGGTGAGACGGGGAAGAGTGTGCGGTTGTTGTGTGAGAACTCAATAGTGTGCCAATGTACTTTTGTTTGT
>NZ_JAUNRW010000060.1 GCF_030535495.1 Corynebacterium sp. | reverse complement strand
AGCTACCTTCATGCCCCGGACGATAAACGGCAACCACGCGGGCGTCGATAAGCAAACAACCAGCCTGTGGACAACTACCAGGAGACGTCAACTAACTGTGGACTACTCCGTCACAGAGAACACTCGGGCCGCACGGGTCCCGCCGGAGACGTCGACCTCGCCGACGTCGAACATCTTCGACAGGAAATCGGCCACCCACTGCAGCAGCTCGAGGTCGCGCAGGTTGGGCTGTCCGGCGCCGCGTCCGGCCTTGGGGAAGGACACCTGGACGGCCTTCGCGGCGGCGCGGTAGGTCGATCCCGGGAACAGGCGCTTGAGCCGCACCTGGCGGGAATCGGGCAGCTCCACCGAGCCGATCTTGATGCGGGTTCCTTGGACGATGATCTCGGAGATCCCGGCGCGCCGAGCCTGGTGGCGCAGGCGGGCGACGGCCAGCAGGCGGGAGACGGCCTCGGGGATGGGCCCGTAGCGGTCCTCCATCTCCTCGACGGCCAGGCGCAGATCCTTCTCGTCGGCAGAGGCGGCGAGCTTGCGGTAGACCTCCAGGCGCAGGCGCTCGGAGTTGATGTAGGTCTCGGGGATGTGGGCGTCGACGGGCAGGTCGATGCGGATCTCCTTCGGCCCCTGATCGGTGGCGTCGAGGACCTTGCCGCTGGCCAGCGCCTTGTAGGCCTCGACGGCCTCGCCGACCAGGCGGACGTAGAGGTCGAAGCCGACGCCGGCGATGTGACCGGACTGCTGGGCCCCGAGGACGTTGCCGGCGCCGCGCATCTCGAGGTCCTTCATGGCCACGGCCATGCCGGCGCCGAGGTCGTTGTGCTGGGCGATGGTGGCCAGGCGGTCGTAGGAGTTCTCGGTGAGGTTCGCGCCCTTGGGGTAGAGGAAGTAGGCGTAGCCGCGTTCGCGGGACCGGCCGACGCGCCCGCGCAGCTGGTGGAGCTGGGACAGGCCCATGTGGTGGGCGTTCTCGACGATGAGGGTGTTGGCGTTGGCGATGTCCAGGCCCGTCTCCACGATGGTGGTACAGACGAGCACGTCGTATTCGCGGTCCCAGAATCCCTGGACGGTGCGCTCGAGGATCTCCTCGGACATCTGGCCGTGGGCGACGACGATGCGAGCCTCGGGCACGAGGTCGCGCAGCTCGCGGGCCTTCTTCTCGATGTCGGCGACCTTGTTGTGGATGAAGAAGACCTGGCCGTCGCGAAGCAGCTCGCGGCGGATGGCGGCGGCGATCTGCTTGTCCTCCTGCGCGCCGACGTAGGTGAGTACGGGGTGGCGGTCCTCGGGCGGGGTGAGGATGGTGGTCATCTCGCGGATGCCGGCCATGGACATCTCCAGGGTCCGCGGGATGGGGGTGGCGGACATGGTGAGCACGTCGACATCGGCGCGCAGGGCCTTGATGTGTTCCTTGTGCTCGACGCCGAAGCGCTGTTCCTCGTCGACGACGATGAGCCCGAGGTTCTTCCAGTGCACACCGGTGGCCAGCAGGCGGTGGGTGCCGATGACCACGTCCACCGACCCGTCGGCCAGCCCGGCGATGATCTCCTTCGACTCGGCCGTGGAGGTGAAACGCGACAGTCCGCGCACCTGGACGGGGAAACCGCTCATGCGCTCGACGAAGGTGGACAGGTGCTGCTGGGCGAGCAGCGTCGTGGGCACGAGCACGGCGACCTGTTTGCCGTCCTGCACGGCCTTGAATGCCGCGCGCACGGCGACCTCGGTCTTGCCGTAGCCGACGTCGCCGACGATGACGCGGTCCATGGGGACATTGGATTCCATGTCCTCCTTCACCGCGTCGATGGCCAGCATCTGGTCCTCGGTCTCGACGAAGGGGAAGTTGTCCTCCATCTCCTTCTGCCACGGGCTGTCCGGAGCGAAGGCGTGGCCCGGCGCGGCCTGCCGCTTGGCGTAGAGCTCGACGAGCTCCCCGGCGATCTCGCGGACGGCGGCACGGGCCTTCTTCTTGGTGTTCTTCCAGTCGGAGCCGCCCATCTTCGACAGGGTCGGGGATTCTCCACCGGAGTACTTGCTCAGCAGGTCGAGGGAATCCATGGGGACCCACAGCTGGTCGGCGGGCTGGCCGCGCTTGCTGGCCGCGTACTCGAGGACGATGTACTCGCGTCTCGACGTCTCGTCCCCGGCGTTGATCGTCCGCTCCGCCATCTTGAGGAAGCGGCCGATGCCGTGGGTCTCGTGGACGACAAAGTCCCCGGTTTTCAGCGCCAGGGGGTCGACGCGGTGGCGGCGCCGCGCGGGGCGTCGTTTGGCGCCGGCGATGTCGCCGACGCGGTTGCCGGTCAGGTCGGTCTCGGTGATGACGACGACATCGCGGAACACCAGGCCGGCGTGGCTGAGCGCCTGGTAGAGGGTGACCTCGCCCGGGGAGGGTTCCCAGCCGGGCGTGGCGACGCGGGCGGGCACCCCGGCCTCCGCGAAACGCTCGGTCATGCGCTTGATAGCACCGGGGGCGGGGGCGACGAAGGCGGCGCGCCCGCCGGAGGTGGTGTGGGCGATGAGCAGGTTCATCATCCCGGCGATCTGCTGGACATCACCGCGCGGGGTGGGGCCGGGCTCGAGGTCGAGCGGCAGGGTGTCCGCGTCATCGGCCTCGAACATGCCGGTCGGCGAGAACGTCCACCAGGGCGTGGACGCCCCGGCCTGCAGGGATTCATAGGAACGGTAGGAGGAGGCCTCCAGGTCGAGCCCCTCGACGGCGATGGGTCCGGCCGCGCCCATGGCGGCGGCCTCCCATCCGGCGGCGAGGAACTCGGCGTCGGTGGCCGCGAGGTCGGCGATGCGGGTGCGGATCTTCTCCGGCCCGACGAGCACCACGTGGGTGCGTTCCGGCATGAGGTCCGGCAGGGTCACCAGCTGCGTATCGACGAGCGCCGGAATCAGCGCCTCCATACCGTCCGCCGGGATGCGGTCGGCGACCTTGCTCAGCAGCTCGACGAGGGTGGCGTTGCCCGGGTAGCGGGTGGCCAGCTCGCGGGCGCGCGCGGCGATGGCGTCGGTGATGGGCAGCTCGCGGGCCGGGTAGACGGACACCTCCCCGACCTCGAGCTCGGGGATGGTGCGCTGGTCAGCGACGGAGAACTGGCGGATCTCGGAGACCTCATCACCCCAGAACTCGACGCGGACGGGCTGGTCGGCGGTCGTCGGGAAGATGTCGAGGATGCCGCCGCGGGTGGCGAACTCACCGCGGCGCGCCACCATGTCCACGTGGGAGTAGGCGCGGAAGACGAGCTGCTCGACGAGTGAGGTGAAGTCGTACTCCGCACCTTCGCGCAGGCGGATCGGCTCGCGGCCTTCAACTTCGGGCAGCAGGGGCTGGCAGAAGCCGCGGGCGGCGGTGACGACGACCTTGAGGCGGGCGTCGATAAGCATGTCGAGCACGCGCGCGCGTTGACCCACGATGTCCACGCCCGGGGACAGGCGTTCGTGCGGGAGTGTTTCCCAGGAGGGGAACCAGGCGACCTTGTCGCCGAGCATGGCCCGCAGTTCGGCGGTGAGGTCCTCGGCCTCGCGGCCGGTGGCGGTGACCACCAGGACCGGGGCGTGCTGGGCGAGGGTGCCGATGGCCCACGGGCGGACCTGGTCGATGCCGGTCAGGTGCAGGCGGGGGGTGCCGACGTTGGCGGCGAGCCCCTTGAGCTTCGGATCCTGCGCGGCCGTCTTGAGCAGGCCGGCGAGCATGGGGGTCACTGCTTGTCCTCCAGCTGGGCGGAGACTTCGTCGGTCAGCGTCGGGTGCGACTTCATGCCGGCCAGGCCGTTCCAGCACAGGTTGACGATGTGCGCCGCCACGACCTCCTTCGCCGGCTGCCGTTCATCCAGCCACCACTGGGCGGTCATGGACACCATGCCCACGAGCGCCTGCCCGTAGAGGATGGCCACCTCCGGGTCGAGGCCCTGGCTCTCGAAGGAGCGGCCGAGGATGTGGGAGACCTGCCCGACGGCCGTGTTGAGCAGGGTGGCGTACGACTGGTCCTGGCCCGGGACGAGGTCACGGACGAGGATGAGGAAACCGTCGGTCTCCTCCTCGACATAGGTGAGCAACGCGATGACCGCCTGCTCGACGCGCACGCGGGAGCGCCCCTGCGACAACGCCTGGGTGATGATCTGCTCGAGGCGGATCATCTCCCTGTCGACGACGACCGCGTACAGGCCCTCCTTGCCGCCGAAGTGCTCGTAGACCACCGGCTTGGACACCCCGGCGCGCGCCGCGATCTCCTCCACGCTCGCCCCCTCGAAACCGCGCTCGGCGAAGACCTGGCGGCCGATGGATATGAGCTGTTCACGGCGTTCCTTGCCGGTCATGCGCTGTCGAACCATGCCCACCAGCCTATCTGGTGGCGGAGTTTAAACCACAGCCGCAGGTCGGGTACTCTTAACTACGCCTTTCCCCGTGGTGTAATTGGCAACACTCTGGTTTTTGGTACCAGCTTTCAAGGTTCGAGTCCTTGCGGGGAAGCTAATGATGCGGCCCGTGCCCGGACATCGGCTCCAACGCCGCCTCCTGCCCGGGTTCGACGACCATGAACTGGCCCATCATGCCGTTGTCCTCGTGCATGAGCATGTGGCAGTGGAACATGTAGGGCACCGTGTTGTCGGGGTACCAGCCGAATTCCACGGCCAGCTCGACGCTCGCTCCCGGGGGCAGCGAGACCGTGTCCTTCCAGCCACTGGCCGCCATCTCGGTGACATCGGTGCCGGAGAAACCCAGCACCTTGAAACGCGCGTCGTGGATGTGGAAGTTGTGCGGCCAGTCGGAGTTCTCGTTGGTCACGGTCCACACCTCCGGGCCCTGGTGGTCGACGACGAAGTCGACGCGGTTCATGTCCATGAGCTCGCCGTTGATGCGGAAGGTGTCCAGGGCGAACTCGCGGCGCGGTGCGCCGTCGATGTCCGGGCTTATCGACGCCGCCGTGTCCAACTCCCCCGGCAGCGCCCGCGGCTCCGGCGCGTCCTCGGCGGGGCCGGTGAGGGTGAGCACGGTGAACTGGTCGGCGAAGCCGAAGTCGGGGCTGTTCTCCCCGGTGGGGATGCCGAAGTTGTTGTCCAGGCCGACGGATTCGAGGGTGATCTCCTCCCCCGGTTCCAGATCGACGATGATCTCCACCCGCTCGCCGGGGCTGAGCAGGACGGAGTCGACCTCCTCCGGGGCGGCGAGCAGGCCGGTGTCGGAGGCGATGACGTGGAAGGGGCGGGTATCGCTGAGCGCGAGGTGGTGGAAACGCATCGTCGCGGCGTTGATGACGCGCAGGCGCACCCGGCGGGTCTGCGCCTGGAATTTCGAGTTGGTGATGCCGTTGACCACGGGGGTGTCGCCGAGGAGCCCGAAGGTGGGGTCGACCTCCTCGTCGAGGGAGCCGTCCTCGTGGAACTTCGCGTCGGCGATGATGACGGGAATGTCATCCACCCCGTACTCGTGCGGCAGGTCGAGACGCTCGGAGACGTCGTCGTCGAGGATGAACATGCCGGCCAGGCCGCGGTAGCAGTGCAGGGCCGTGACCTCGTGCGGGTGCGGGTGATACCAGAGGGTGGCGGCGGGCTGCTCCACCGTCCACTCCGGGGTCCACGCCTCACCAGGCTCGATGGGAGAATGCGGCCCGCCGTCCGCCCAGGCCGGGAGCTTCATGCCGTGCCAGTGGATGGTGGTCATCTCTTCGAGGCCATTGGTGATGTCGACGGTGATGTCCTCGCCGCGGCGGGCCCGGAAGGTGGGGCCGAGGTGATCGCCGTTGAACCCCCAGGTGGGCGTGGATACGCCCGGGAGGATCTCGGCGGAGCCGGTCTGGGTGCTCACCTGGAAGTGACGGCGGCCGTCGATAAGCTCGCCCTCGTAGAGGGGCGGGATGGGCAACGGGCGCGGATCACCGTCGTAGCCGCGGGGTTCCGGCTGGTCACTGCGGGAGCAGGCGACCGCCGTCGCTCCGGCGAGGAGGACGGCGGCACCGCGGAAGAAGGTACGTCGGGTGAAGCGGGAGGTCATGCCCCCAGGGTAGCGGCCAGCTCCGAGTGGTAACGACGGGTGGTCTCCGGGTGCGCCCGCAGGCGGGACTTGAGGGTATTGAGGCCGGAGATGTCGAAGATCTCCTGGTCATTCATGTCGCGGCCCAGACCGCGGGCCGCGGCGGCCAGTTCTGCGGGCAGGTCGATGCGGGGGAAGCGGGCGTCGAGGTTCGGGGTGAGGAAGAAGGGGATGGAGAACCGCGCCGTGCCCGGAGCTGAGGGCAGCACGCGGTGCGGGGTGGAGATGAAATAGCCGTCGGTCGCGGCCTCCAGGAGTTCACCGATGTTGACGATGAACAGGTCCGGCAGCGCCTCCACATCGAACCATTCGCCGTCGCGCTGCACCTGGAGCCCGGTGGACCCCTCCTCGGGCAGGAGCAGGGTGAGCACGCCGGCGTCGTGGTGCGCCCCGACCCCCTGCCCGGCCTGTCCCTCGGGTGCCGGGTAGTGGGCGAGCTTCATCATCGGGTGCGGGTGGTCGAAGATGGCGTCGAAGTAGTCCGGCGCCTGCCCCAGCGACACGGCCCACGCGCGCAGCAGTTCGAGGCCGACCTCGGAGAGGCGGTTCTGCCAGTCATTGATGAGCGGCCTCATCTGCGGCAGCGCGCTCGGCCAGGGGTTCGGCCCCTCCAGGACGCGCCAGGGGCGCTCCTCCACCCCGTCCGACCAGGCGGGGCGGTCGGCGCCGTAGTCGATCTGCTCGCGCCAGTCGGTCTTGCCCTGGGTGAACTCTTCGCCGAGACGGGAGTAGCCGCGGTAGTGCGGGTTGTCCGTGAAGGCGATCTCCTCCTTCGCCTCCTGCGGGAGGGCGAAGAAGTCCTTGGCCACGGTGAACATCTCCGCCTGCAGCTCGGTGGGGATGCCGTGGTCGGCGAGGTAGAAGAAGCCGATCTCGTGGGTGACCTCGCGCAGGCGGGCGATCTCTGCGTGGTCGGCGTCGAGAAGCTTGGCCAGGGAGATGATGGGCAGGGTCATGGTGTCCTCTTTAGGTGAAATAGACTGCTTTGTCTGGAAAGGTTAGGGGATACCGGGACGCGCGGGTGCCTTTTATTCACCGGCGACGGGGACCACGGCCGACCCGAAACGCTCCCGGATCCAGTCGGCGGTCTCCGCGGAGGTCAGCGCCTCCACGAGAGCCGTCACCCGCGGATCATCGACGGAATCCGACGCCGCCACGACGATGTTGGCGTAGGGGTTGCCCGCCGGCGACTCGGCGATGAGTCCGTCGGCGACCGGGTCATACCCGGCCTCCAGCGCGAAGTTGGAGTTGATCACCGCGGCGGACACGGTGGGGTCATCCAGCGAGCGGGCGGCCAGTTCATCCTCGACCGGGAGGAACTCGAAGTTGCGCGGATTGTCCGTGATCGAGGCGAGGGTGATCTGCGAGACCGCGCCGGGATCCAGCTCGCCGTCGAGGGTGAGCAGGCCGTGGTCCTGGAGAAGCAGCAGACCACGGGCGAAATTGCTGGGGCTGCGGGGAAGGACGATGCGGGCACCGTCCGGCAACTCCGACAGCGCGGCGTGCTTCTCCGAGTACAGGGAGATCGGCTCGATGTGGACCGGCGCGAGCACCTCCACCCCGCCGAGCCCGGTCTGATCCTGCCAGTCGAGCAGGTAGGGCTCGTGCTGGAAGAAATTGACGGGAACGCTGCCGTTGGCCACCGCGGCGTTGGCCTCCGGCCCACCGGTGACGATGGAGATGTCGAGTTCGTAGGCGTCGTCGCGCTCGTCGACCCACTCGAGGATCTCGGCATGCGGCGTCGAGGCGGCGAGCACCCCGAGCGGCGCGCCGGGGTCATCCGCCGCGGAACTGGTGGAGCAGGCGCTGAGCGCCCCGGCGGCGAGGAGGGCGGTGAGGGTGAGGGCGGCATGTCGCATGATCTGGACCTTTCGTGAACGTTGTTGTCCGCTCAGACTAGACCGCTCGGTACAAATCGGGCCGCTTTAGTTTCAGCACTACAGTGGACCCACGTGAGCACCCCCGCCCGAGAAGAACACGCCGCCCGCCGTTTCATCTGGTCCAACGGCTTGCAGGGCGTCGGCGACCAGATCGTCGCCGCCAAGACGGTCCTGCCCTGGCTGCTGCAGGCCGCCGGCGCCCCGGGATTCTTCATCGCGCTGCTGGTGCCCATCCGGGAGGCCGGATCCATGCTTCCCCAGGCCGCGTTCACCCCGTGGGTGACCACGCAGCGCTCCCGCAAGCGCATCTGGGTCATCGGCTCCCTCGGCCAGGCGGTGGCCGCCGCGCTCATCGGCCTCAGTGCGCTGCTGCTGTCCGGCGCCGCCCTCGGCCTCGCGGTCACCGGCCTGCTCGCCGTCCTCGCGGTGTTCCGCTCCCTGTGCTCCATCGCGTCGAAGGACGTGCAGGGACGCACCATCTCCAAGGGGCGACGCGGTGTGATCACGGGCCGGGCGGCCGCGGTCGGCGGGGCCGTGGCCCTGGCGGTCGGACTGCTGCTCGAATACATCGGCACCCCCGTTCCCACGTGGATCCTCGCCGGCCTCATCTTCGCTTCCGCCGCCGCCTGGGCGATCGCGGCGATCGTGTTCCACACCATCGACGAACCGGTCTCCGAGCAGGAACCCCGGGGCATGGAACGCGACTGGTGGGCCGACACGTGGGGGCTGTTCACCGGCGACCGGGAATTCCGCCGCTTCGTCATCGTCCGTTCCCTGCTGCTGGTCTCTGCGCTGTCGACGGCGTTCATCGTCACCCTCAGCCAGGACATCGGTTACGGGTTGACCGGCCTCGGGGCCTTCCTCATCGCCTCGGGCCTGGCCTCGGTGGTCGGCGGCCGGATCTCCGGCGTCTGGTCCGACACCTCCTCCCGCACCGTCATGGCTTACGGCGCCCTGGCCTCCTCCCTGGTCATCATCGGCCTGGTGGCGGCTGCCGCGTGGCTGCCCGGCGAGCTCAACGCCTGGGTGTTCCCCCTCGGCTTCTTCCTCGTCAACCTCGCCCACACCGCCATCCGGGTGGCGCGCAAGACCTACATCGTCGACATGGCCGAGGGGGACACCCGCACCCGCTACGTCGGCGCCGCCAACACCCTCATGGGAGTCATTCTGCTGCTCATCGGTGCGGTCTCCGGCGCGGTCGCCCAGCTGGGCCCCAGCGCCGCCCTGCTCTTCCTCGCCGCCATCGGCCTGGTGGGCGTGGTGTACGCGCGGCGGCTGCGGGATGTCTCCGCCCCCGCGTGAGCAACGCGGCGTCGATAAGCACAGCGCGCCACCCCCCGGCTTATATGCTTGATGCGACACCGGCTACGCCCACAAGGAGATAATCCGTGCCCACTAACACCGACTGCGCCGTGGTGGTACTTGCCGCGGGGGCAGGCACCCGCATGAAGTCGACCACCCAGAAGACACTCCACCAGATCGGTGGTCGGACCCTGCTGTCCCACGCCCTGCATGCTGCGGCGGGCATTGATCCGCAGCACATCGTGGCGGTCGTGGGGCACCAGCGTGACCAGGTCTCCCCCGCCGTCGACGCCGTCGCCGCCGACCTGGGCCGCGACGTCCTGCAGGCGGTCCAGGAGGAGCAGAACGGCACCGGCCACGCCGTGCAGTGCGGCCTGGAGCCGATCCCGGAGTTCAATGGTGCGGTCATCGTCACCAACGGCGACGTCCCCCTGCTCACCGCCGACACCCTGCGCCGGCTTCTCGACGCCCACACCTCCTCCCCCACCGCCGTCACCGTGCTGACCATGCGTCTCGACGACCCGACCGGTTACGGCCGCATCGTCCGCAACGCCGACGGTGAGGTCACCGCCATCGTCGAGCAGAAGGACGGCACCCCCGACCAGCTGGAGATCGACGAGGTCAACTCCGGCGTCTTCGCCTTCGACGGCGCCATCCTCCGCGACGCCCTCGGCCAGCTGGACTCCAACAACGCCCAGGGCGAGCTCTACCTCACCGATGTCCTCGGCATCGCCCGCACCGCCGGCCACCCGGTCCGCGCCCACATCGCCGAGGACCCCCGCGAGCTGGCCGGCGTCAACGACCGCGTGCAGCTGGCCGAGGCCGGCCGCGAACTCAACCGCCGGACCGTCGAGGCCGCCATGCGCGGCGGCGCCACGGTCATCGACCCGGCCACCACCTTCATCGGAGTCGAGGTCACCGTCGGCAGCGACGTAATTATCCACCCCGGCACCCAGCTGTGGGGGAACACCTCCATCGGCGACAATGCGGTCATCGGCCCCGACACCACTCTCACCGACGTGAAGGTGGGGGCCGGGGCATCCGTCATCCGCACCCACGGCGAGAGCTCCGAGATCGGTGCCGACGCCACGGTCGGGCCGTTCACCTACATCCGCCCCAAGACCGTCGTCGGTGACGGCGGCAAGCTCGGCGGCTTCGTCGAGGCCAAGAACGCCCAGATCGGCCGCGGGTCCAAGGTGCCGCACCTGACCTACATCGGCGACGCCACCGTGGGCGAGGAATCCAACATCGGCGCCTCCTCCGTCTTCGTCAACTACGACGGGGTGAACAAGCACCACACCACCATCGGATCGCATGTGCGCACCGGCTCGGACACCATGTTCATCGCTCCGGTCAACGTCGGTGACGGCGCCTACTCGGGGGCGGGTACAGTTATTCGCGAGGACGTTCCCCCGGGAGCCCTCGCCGTGTCCGGTGGACCTCAGCGCAACATCGAGGGCTGGGTCGAGAAGAAACGACCCGGTAGCCCCGCCGCCCGCGCGGCGCAGGCTGCCCGGGAATCCCGGGACGCTGACAACGCAACCGACCAGGAAGGTTAAGCGGCACATCATGACTGCCCACTGGACCGAGAGCCACAAGAACATGATGCTGTTCTCCGGGCGTGCACACCCGGAGCTCGGCGAGGCTGTGGCCCGTGAGCTCGACTACGAGCTCACCCCCACCACAGCCCGTGACTTCGCCAACGGCGAGATCTTCATCCGCTTCGAGGAGTCCGTGCGTGGCGCCGACTGCTTCGTCATCCAGTCGCACACCCAGCCGCTGAACAAGTGGCTCATGGAGCAGCTGATCATGATCGACGCACTCAAGCGTGGCTCCGCCAAGCGCATCACCGCGATCCTGCCGTTCTACCCCTACGCGCGCCAGGACAAGAAGCACCGCGGCCGCGAGCCGATCTCCGCCCGCCTGGTCGCCGATCTGCTCGCCACCGCCGGCGCGGACCGCATCGTGTCCGTGGATCTGCACACCGATCAGATCCAGGGCTTCTTCGACGGCCCGGTGGATCACATGCACGCCATGCCGATCCTCACCGACTACATCATGAGCAAGTACTCCATGGAGAACCTGTGCGTGGTCTCCCCCGATGCCGGTCGTGTGAAGGTCGCAGAGAAGTGGGCCAACACCCTCGGTGGCGCCCCGATGGCCTTCGTGCACAAGACCCGCAGCGTGGACGTGGCCAACGAGGTCGTGTCCAACCGCGTCGTCGGTGATGTCGAGGGCAAGGACTGCATTCTTCTCGACGACATGATCGACACCGGCGGCACCATCGCCGGTGCGGTGCGCGTGCTCAAGGAGTCCGGCGCCAAGTCCGTCGTCATCGCCTGCACCCACGGTGTCTTCTCCGACCCGGCCCGCGAGCGCCTCTCCGAGTGCGGCGCGGAGGAGGTCATCACCACCGACACCCTGCCGCAGTCCACCGAGGGCTGGAAGAACCTCACCGTCTTGTCCATCGCTCCGCTGCTGGCCAAGACGATCCACGAGATCTTCGAGAACGGCTCGGTGACCACCCTCTTCGAGGGCGACGCCTAAAGGTCGCTTATCGACGCCCGGCCACCCCACCAGGGGTGGTCCACTGGAGGGCGGCGGCCAGCAGGAGCGCGGCCGCCGCCACCCAGAACGCCGCCGGGCCGATGCCCAGGTAGATGGGCAGAAACAGCACCGGGGCGGCCGCGGAGCCGAAGAAGCGGAACGCCTGGACCGTGGAGATGAGCGAGGATCCGCCCGGCGCGTTGATCACCGCCAGGTTGACCGTCGCCTGGATGCCCTGGCCCGCGGCCACAGCGAGAGCCCACACCGCGGCCGCCGCCACAGCCCACGGCGCGACCGGCAGCAGGAACAGTGCCACAGCCGCCAGCGCGGAGCTGGCCACCAGGACGGTGCGGGTGCCGTAGCGGTCGGCCATGGAACCGATGCGTCGCGACGCGAAGAACGCCGCCGCACCACCGCACATGACCACCAGGCCGCGACCCACAGGGCCGAGGCCAAAGGCGTCGCCGACCTGCAGGGCCGTGAGGAATCCCAGGCCGATGATGCCCACGCCGACGATGAAACCGGTGACCATGTGGATGATCGTCGGCCCCCACTGGACGCGGCCGCTCACCTTCTGCGGGGAGGTCGCCGGCGGGGGCACCACGGGCAGGCGAGCCAGGAGGATGAACGCCGCCGAGGCTGCGGTGACCAGGAAGGTCAGGCGCCAACTCACCAGGGAGGAAAGCCCGGAGACCAGAGGTGCCGAGAGCATGCCGAGCGACTGCATCGCCGCGTACGTGCCCAGTGCCTTGCCCAGCTCCGCCGGCGGGGCGAGCTCACGGAGGATGTTCTGCAGTACCGGGGTGGTGAAGGCGTTGGCGACACCAATCGTGGAGTAGCACAGGAGAAACAGCGGCCACGAGGGCGTGACCAGCAGAAGCAGCGCCATGGGCAGCGTGACGGCGTAGGCCGCCCACACCACCTTGTGCGGGTGGATGCCGCGGACCAGCCGCCCGGAGACGAGCATCATCACGGAAAACGGCAGCAGATAGGCGGTCATCGTCCAGGCGGCATGCGCGACGCTGATGCCGAAGGTCTCCGCGAACTCCGGCAGCACCACGGCGAGTGCCTGCCCGGTGAAGGGTCCGACGAACCCGCCCACCAGGATCGCCGCCATCTGCAGTCTTCTCATGACTCCTAAACTTAAGGGGTGATCACCGCACCCATCGAATCGACGCTCCGCCCCCTGGCCGATCCCGACCGGGCCGCGGGCATGGCCGCCTACATGCGCGACCAGTTCCCCTTCCTCGGGGTGGCGACACCGGTGCGTCGGAAAGCGGTGCGCGGCCTGCTGCCCCGGCGGCTCGACAGGGAGCTTGTCGACACCCTCTTCGCCCTCCCTGAGCGAGAATTCCACTACGTCGCCTGCGACCACCTGCGACAGGTTCCGCTGGAGTCCGCAGCTGCGGACTTTCTGCGCTCGGTGGTGACGACAAAGCCGTGGTGGGACACCGTCGACGCCTTGGCTAAGCCGGTGGGCCGCGCCTGCACACCCGAGCAGATGCGGCAGTGGGCGCGCGACGACAACCTCTGGGTGCGCAGGGTGGCGGTGCTGCACCAGCTGGGACGTCGAGAAGCAACGGACACGGAGCTGCTCGGCGAGCTCCTCGCGGCGAACCTGGGGTCCGGCGAGTTCTTCATCGACAAGGCGATCGGGTGGGCGCTGCGCGAGTACTCCAAGACGGACCCGGGGTGGGTGCGGACGTTCCTCGACGAACACGAGGTGGCGGCGCTGACCCGGCGGGAGGGGTCGAA
>NZ_JAUNRW010000059.1 GCF_030535495.1 Corynebacterium sp. | reverse complement strand
GCATGAGGCGCTGGAGATGGAGTGGCTCGAGGTGGGGGAGCAGCTGGAGGGGTAGCCCCGAAAATGGGTACTTCCTGCATATTGCCTGCCTGTTAGGTGTGAGAGTCCTACGGTTAGTTTCATGACAAAGTTCATTCGTTTCGCAGTCGCCGCCGCCACGGCCGCCACAGTCGCCATCGCCCCCCTGTCCGCAGCGCACGCCAGCTCTTTTGGGGGTTCCTCCTCCGGTGGGGGTGCCGTAGTTGAGCAGCCGACGCAGCCTGCTCCTCAGCCTTCCGGCATCGACGGTGAGGCCGTTGCGGCAAAGCTGAATGTCAAGTTGGTTGAGGAGCTCAAGCGACAGGGACACACGGAGAATGCGCAAGCCGCAGCTCTTGCGGACGAGGTGTCCCGCGAGGCTACCGCTGGTGAACTCGTGTTTGAAAAGCTTGATTACGGCATGTACCAGCACAGTGACCTGAGGTTTACTGAGAACGGATGGTTCACCGTTGAAGTTGTCCGACTTTCCGAAGATGCTGCTCGTTTGCTGCTGAATAACTTCGACCGGGCCGACTTCGACTTTGACGTCATCGCTCCGTTTGGCACCTCAGTCACTTTCGACGGTCAGTACGTTTTCATCTCGAACGTATTCAAGATCTCGTAGGAACGGACGTTCCGAGAGCACAGTCTGCAGGTTCGGCTCTTCCGGCACGAGCTCCGGGAGAGCATCGAGCATTTCGCGCCAAGTGTCGGCGAGCAGTCAGTGGCCGAGGGCATCGTCGAGGAAGATCATGGGGGAAGAATCCCACAAAGATCCCTCTGGAGCACTGACAGCCACGAAAATAACGGCACTCACGGCACCATGTGCACAGCCGTGACCAGCGGCGACACCTCCACCGCAGGTCACGTACCCTGGAAACCATGATCCTCATCAACGTTCGCTTCAAGCCCCTGCCCGAGTACGTCGACAACTTCCGTGAGCTGGTCGATGAGTTCACCACCGCCACCCGCGCGGAGGAGGGCTGCATCTTCTTCGACTGGGCCCGTAATACCGACGACCCCAGTGAATATTTTCTCAACGAGGCCTTCCACGACGATGCCGCCGAGGCCCATGTGAACTCCGAGCACTTTAAGAAGGCCACCGAGCTTTTCCCGACGATCCTGGCGGAGACCCCGCAGATCATCAACACCGTCATTGAAGGCAAGACCGACTGGGACCGGATGTCCGAGTTCCAGGTGAGCTGAGGGTAATCTAAAAACCATGGCCAACAAGGACACTGCCGAGAAGATCACCAAGCCGAAGAAGCTGGACAAGAAGTCCTACGAAAAGGAACTCAAGCGCCTCCAGGCGGAACTGGTGGACATGCAGCAGTGGGTCGTGGAGACCGGCGCGCGCGTGGTCATCATCATGGAGGGCCGTGACGCCGCCGGCAAGGGTTCGGCGATCAAGCGCATCACCCAGTATCTCAATCCCCGCACCGCCCGCATCGAGGCGCTCCCGGCCCCGAGCTCCCGCGAGCAGGGGCAGTGGTACTTCCAGCGCTACGTGGAGAAGCTGCCGACCGCGGGCGAGATCGTCATCTTCGACCGCTCCTGGTACAACCGCGCAGGTGTCGAGCGCGTCATGGGCTTCTGCACCTCTCAGGAGTACCGCCGCTTCCTGCACCAGGCCCCCATCTTCGAGCGTCTGCTCATCGAGGACGGGATCATGCTGCGCAAGTACTGGTTCTCCGTCTCCGACGAGGAGCAGCTGGCGCGCTTCCAGTCCCGCCTGGAGGATCCGCTGCGTCGCTGGAAGCTCTCGCCGATGGATCTGCAGTCCATCACGCGCTGGGAGGAGTACTCCCGGGCCAAGGACGAGATGTTCATCCACACCGACATCCCCTCCGCGCCCTGGTACACCGTGGAGAGCGAGGACAAGAAGCGTTCCCGCATCAACGTCATCTCGCATCTGCTGTCGACGATCCCCTACGAGAAGATCGAGCGCCCGCTGCCGCAGATCCCGGATCGCCCGGATTCCGACAACGGCTACGAGCGTCCCCCGCGCGCCGAGTTCCGCTACGTGCCGGACGTGGCCGCCAAGCTCGCGCAGCCCCAGCGCAAGAAGAAGAACAAGAAGTAGCTAGCTGAGCAGCTCGCGGAGGACGGTGACCACACCGGCCTCCGTGTTCGGCGGCGCGATGTGGTCGGCGATGGCCTTGATCTCCGGGTGGGCGTTGTCCATCGCCCACGCCGTGCCCGCGGCCTCCAGCAGCTCCAGGTCGTTGAGGTAGTCGCCGAAGGCGGCAGTGTGCTGCTTATCGACGCCCATCGCCTCCGCGAGCGCCCGCAACGCCCGGCCCTTGCCCGCGTCGGCGTGCATGATGTCCACCCAGTGGGCGCCGGAGACGACGACGTTGGCCTCGGGGGCGGCGTCGGCCAGCACGGGGTAGATGGTGGCCTCCGCGTCGGAGGTGGTGAAGCCGGCCAGCTTGATCACGTCGGCGACTGCGTGCAGGTCATCCGTCGCCTGTCTCGAGTGGTAGTACTTCTCCAGTTCCTTCTCCGTCTCCGGAGAGATTCCCGGGCGGTGGTAGGCGACGGTGGGGGTGCACACCACCAGGTCCATGTCGAGGTCCGCGGCGACGTCGATGACGGTGTGGACGGTGGTGGCGTCGAGAAGCGTCGTGGAGACGATCTCCCCGTCATGGAACACGCACGTGCCGTTCTCGGCGATGTAGGTCTCGCCGGGGAAGATGGCCTGCAGCGTGGCCAACTGGCGACCCGAGGCGGGTGCCACGGCCACCCCGCGGGATCGTAGTTCCTCGAGGACAGGCCAGAAGGAGTCGGGGATCTGGCCGGCGGCGTCGAGAAGCGTGCCGTCCATGTCGAGGGCGATGATCCGGAACTCCATTACTGTGACCTTTCGCGTCGGTAGGCTGTCGGGCATGAATGAACAGCCCGTGAATGTCAGCGTCCGCCACCATACCGGCGTCCTCGAGCTTGCTCGCCCGAAGGCGCTCAACAGCCTCAACCACGAGATGATCCGCATCATCACCGACGCCCTCGAACAGTGGCGCGAGGATCCGGAGATCCACCAGGTGCTCATCATCTCCGCCTCCCCGAAGGCCTTCTGCGCGGGTGGTGATGTCCGCTCCGCCCGCGAGGGGATCCTCGCCGGGGAGGACAAGGACGTGGATGCGTTCTTCGTGGACGAGTACGCGATGAACAACCTCATCGGCACCTACCCCAAGCCCTACATCGCGGTCTGGGACGGCATTGTCATGGGCGGTGGTCTGGGTGTCTCCTCCCACGGTTCCCATCGCGTGACCACTCCGAAGGCGTGGGCGTCGATGCCGGAGATGGCCATCGGTTACATCACCGACGTCGGCGTTTCCTGGTCCTCGCAGCGCTGGGAGAACTCCTCGCCGGCGATCGGCGCCTTCATCGGACTCACCGGCTACCGCATGACCGCCGCCGACATGCTCCATCTCGGCCTGGCGACCCACCTCGTGGAGGACGCCGCGGCCTTCACCGAGGACGTCATCGAGCTGGGTGTCGACGCCGCCGTGGACAAGCACGCCACCAGCTCCGACGAGCCCTCGCAGATCGAGGCATGGCGCGCGGACATCGAGGCCACCTTCGGTGCCGGCTCCTGGGCGGACATCGACGCGGCGTTGGAGGCGCACACCAACCGGGAGTTCGTCGACACCGTCCGCGAACTCATGGCCAAGGCCTCCCCGTCCGCGACCGTGGCCGCCGCCGAGCTCTACCTGGCCAACCGCGACGCCGCGACCCTGCGCGACGGTCTGGACAACGAGGAACGCCTCGGTGAGCTCATCCGCCGCCAGCCGGACTTCGCCGAGGGCATCCGCGCTGTCCTGGTGGACAAGACCCAGGACGCGCAGTGGACGCAGCCCCACGACCCGGAGGAGTACCGGGCCGTCCTGCGATGAGCACCCGCACCTGGTACCTCGGGATTCCCGCCGTCGTGGCGGTGTGCCTGGGGTACCTGTGGGTGAATTTCCACCTCGTGCCCGACCCCATGCCCGTCCACTTCGGTCCGCGCGGGGAACCGGATGCCTGGGCCACGAAGTCCTTCGCCTCGGCCGCGGGCCTGGTGGCGCTGGGGCCCGGGCTGACCCTGGTCACCGGGGTGATGAGCGCGGGCATCATCCACGCGGTGGCCAAGGAGGCAGGGGAGCGGCAGCAGATGATGTCCCGGGAGATCAATCCCCTGCTGGCGTCGTACCTGTTCTGGCTTTCGACCGTCCTCGCCGTGGCGGTCACCGGCTCGCTGCTCGGACACAGCGGCCCGTTGTCGGTGCTGCTGCTCATCGGCTTGTTGGTACTGGTCACGGTGGTCTTCCTCTGGCAGCTGGTGCGGATGCACCGGCGAGTCGATGCCGCCTACCCGCCCTCGGAGAAGGACCGCCGCGGGCGGTGGGGGTTCTACTGGGACCCCGAGGACCCTGAGGTGTTCGTCAGCCTCGAGGGAGGCATGAACACCTCCCTCAACGTCGCGCGGCCAGCCGCCTGGGGCATCCTCGCCCTGCTGCTGGCACTGCCTGCCCTGGCGATCATTCTGGCGGTGCTGGCAGGGTGACCCCGCGCCGCTGCGCGTAGGCCGCCCGGGCCCGCTGCTTATCCACACCCTCCGGCACCGCCGCCTGCAACGTCACCGCCACCGCCTGCCCGGTGGTCGGCGCCTCCGGGCCCGGGAGGGTGAGCTCCGGCGCCGAGAGGAGGACAACGGCGCGGGTCTGGGAGTTGAGGGCAACGGTGGCATGGGTCCAGATGTCGAGGATGGGCTTGCACACCTCGATGAGCTCCGGGCGCGCCGGGATCCGGGGGCGCACGAGGTCGAGCAGACCGTGGTCGATGCCGAAGCGGCGCAGATTGGCGGCCGGGGACGGCGGCAGATGAGGATCCGCCCAGCCCCAGGTCCAGGTGTCCCCGGTGATGGTGGCGACGATGACGGCATCGGCCGAGAACTCGTGGTGGACGATGGCACGCCCGGAGGCGATGTCGAGGGAGATCTCGGCGTCGGGGAAGCGGCCGTCGAGAAGCAATTGATGCTCCGCCGAGTAATAGAGGGCGTCTGCGAGGACATCGGTTTCACGCATGCCACCGGATACTGCAGCAGGCTGGCCTTCCCGGAAGGTGACCGCTGTACCGTCGGCGAACTCGAAGGTCGTCGGTGTCTCGCGTACCCCGAGGCCGCGGGCTGCGGCGAGGGAGAGCAGCGCGCGACGCGTGTCGAGCTCTGGCGGCAGCTGCGCCAGACCAAGCGTGAGCGCGCTGCGGAGGGGGCCGGGGGAGGGACGGAAATCGATCGCCATCGCCCGCTGACCGTCGGGGAAGGGGGCCAGGAACACCGGGACATTGCCGTGCAATGTACGGGCGGCGCAGAGCAGCACATCGGAGGCCGGCCGCGGTGACGACAGCTCGGGGATGTCGAGCTCGTAGCCCCGCGACCAGGTCCACTGCCCGTCGGCGATGCGGGCCACCTCGGTGGCGGGCAGGTCGCGGGCGCCGGCGCGGGTGTGGACCCGGGCGATGTCGCCCGAATACTCGATGCCCTCCACCCGACCGATGGCGCTCGTCCACGTGGCGTCGATGTCGGCCTGGATGAGGGCGCCGTCGGCACGCAGATCGGCCAGCGAGGTGGGGGCAGGAAGATGCATGCCCCCCACAATAACGGGACGAACCCCGGTCACCACGAACGGTGACCGGGGTTCCGGCAGCAGCGGCGGGCCTACTTGATGCCCTGGCGCTCCTTGAACTCACGACGCTTGGCGTGCAGGATCGGCTCGGTGTAGCCGGAGGGGGACTCGGTGCCCTTGAGGATGAGATCCTTCGCGGACTGGAAACCGATGGAGTGGTCGAAGTCGACGGCCATCGGCAGGTAGGCCGGGTCGCCCTCGTTCTGGCGGTCGACGACCTCCGCCATGCGCTTGAGGGAATCCATGACCTGCTCCTCGGTGACCACACCGTGGACCAGCCAGTTGCACAGCAGCTGGGAGGAGATGCGCAGGGTGGCGCGGTCCTCCATGAGGTCGACATCGTGGATGTCCGGGACCTTGGAGCAGCCGACGCCCTGCTCGACCCAGCGGACGACGTAACCCAGGATGGACTGGCAGTTGTTGTCCAGCTCCTCCTTGATCTCCTCCTCCGACCAGTCGGCGGTGGGGGAGACCGGGACGGTCAGCAGGCCGTGGAAGGTGTCGCGGCGGCCGTCGTTCTTCAGCTCCTCCTGGCGGGCGAAGACATCCACCTCGTGGTAGTGGGTGGCGTGCAGGACGGCTCCGGTCGGGGACGGGACCCAGGCGGTGTTCGCGCCCTCGCGCGGCTGGCCGATCTTGGCCTCCAGCATCTCGCCCATGAGCTCGGTCATGGCCCACATGCCCTTGCCGATCTGGGACTTGCCGGACAGGCCGCGTGCCAGGCCGGCGTCGACGTTGGCGTCCTCGTAGGACTGCTTCCAGGTCTCCTTCTGCATGGTGGCCTTGCGGACCATCGGGCCGGCCTGCATGGAGGTGTGGATCTCATCACCGGTGCGGTCGAGGAAGCCGGTGTTGATGAAGGCCAGGCGGTCAGCGACGGCCATGATGCAGGCGTCCAGGTTGACGGAGGTACGACGCTCCTCGTCCATGACACCGACCTTGAGGGTGTAGCGCGGCAGGCCGAGCAGATCCTCGACACGACCGAACAGCTCGTTGGTGAAGGCGACCTCGTCCGGGCCGTGCTGCTTCGGCTTGACGATGTAGATGGAACCGGTGCGGGAGTTGCGCAGCGGGTTGCGCACGTTCAGGCCCGGGATGGCGCAGACGACGGTGATGACGGCGTCCATGAGACCCTCGAAGATCTCCTCGCCGTCGACGAGGATGGCCGGGTTCTGCATGAGGTGGCCGACGTTGCGGACGAACAGCAGGGAACGGCCGTGCAGGCGGATGTCGGTGCCGTTGCGGCCGATGAACTCGCGGTCCTGGTTGAGCTTACGGGTGATGGTCTTGTCACCCTTGGCCACCTCTTCCTGCAGGTCACCGGTGTTGA
This sequence comes from Corynebacterium sp., assembly GCF_030535495.1. Classification (GTDB taxonomy): domain Bacteria; phylum Actinomycetota; class Actinomycetes; order Mycobacteriales; family Mycobacteriaceae; genus Corynebacterium. Next base: position 6,664 of record NZ_JAUNRW010000059.1, on the reverse strand, counting down.
GGCCGTACCAGTTGCGGTAGCCGACGACCTTGTCCTCGGCGTCGACGGCGGCGACGGAGTCCTCGAAGTCCATGATGGTGGACACGGCGGCCTCGAGGACGATGTCCTTGACGCCGGCCTTGTCGTCCTTGCCCACCGGGGTGGACGGGTCGATCTGGATTTCGATGTGCAGACCGTTGTTACGCAGCAGGATGGACGCCGGGTCCTCGAGGGAACCGGAGAAACCGCGGTAGGCGGTCTTGTCCTGCAGACGGTGCTCGTTGCCGCCCACGTGGGCGGCCAGGTAGCCGTCGATGACAGAATACTTATCGACGTCCGCGTGGGAGGCGCCGTCCAGCGGGACCGCCTTGTCCAGGAAGTCGCGGCCCCAGTCGATGACCTTCTTGCCGCGGACCGGGTTGTAGCCCTTGCCCTTCTCGGCGCCGTCCTCCTCGGAGATGGCGTTGGTGCCGTAGAGGGCGTCGTACAGGGAACCCCAGCGGGCGTTGGCGGCGTTGAGGGCGAAGCGGGCGTTGAGGATCGGGACGACCAGCTGCGGGCCGGCGGTGGAGGCGATCTCGTCGTCGATGCCGCGGGTGCGGATCTCTCCCTCTTCCGGAGCGTCGACGAGGTAGCCGATCTCACGCAGGAAGGCCTCGTGCTCCGCCGGATCCGGCTGGCCCGGGTTGGCCTTGAAGTGCTCGTCGAGCTTGGCCTGCAGCTCATCGCGGCGGGCGAGGAGCTCCTTGTTCCGCGGGGTGAAGTCCTTGACGATCTCTGCGAAGCCGGACCAGAACTCGTCGGCCTCGACACCCACGGCCGGAAGGACGTCGTTGGCGAGGAAGTCGTGCAGAACCTTGGCGACCTGGAGGCCGGCAACGTCGATGCGCTCGGTCGTGTCCTTCGGCTCAGTCTGGGTCATCTGAATGCTCCTTGGAGGGTGAGGGTATGCGGAATCAGTCGCGGCAAGGCGATGCCTCCAGCCTAAGTGATTCCAGTCACGGGGTAAATGGTTTTGCCGATTTCGCCGCACGCTACCCCTGTGGTGGCAGGCGTCTCACTGTGGGATTCGCGGGCAGAAGTGGATGCGGCGGTCGGTACCTGCGGTTTTGAATTGCTTTCGTTTGTGCAGGCCACGGCACTGGGGGCGAAACGGGCATTGAAGTGACTTAACTTGTGGCATTTGCAATATTAGCAAAATCCCCCGCTACCCCCGCACACAATTTGGACCCCCCGACCCATTGACGGCGGGCACTTTTGAGGGCACTCTGTGAGTCATGCCACCGAAAACGGTTTAACACGCCCGACGGTGGATCCTCCTCCATCCCCCTGCCGGACATTCGATGAAGAACCCGGCGATTAAGACAGGAAAGTGAGTCCTCTCTATGACCACTACCGGCCAGGCACGTACTGCAGCTGAGATCCAGAAGGATTGGGACGAGAACCCCCGCTGGGAAGGCATCACCCGCGACTACACCGCAGAGCAGGTGGAGCAGCTTCAGGGCAACGTCATTGAGGAGCACACCCTCGCACGCCGCGGTGCTGAGATCCTCTGGGAGAAGGTCTCCAAGCGCGACGGCTCCTACATCAACTCCCTCGGTGCCCTCACCGGCAACATGGCTGTCCAGCAGGCCCGCGCCGGCCTGCAGGCTGTCTACCTCTCCGGCTGGCAGGTCGCCGGTGACGCCAACCTCTCCGGCCACACCTACCCGGACCAGTCCCTGTACCCGGCCAACTCCGTGCCGAACGTCGTCCGTCGCATCAACAACGCTCTGCTGCGCGCCGACGAGATCTCCCGCGTCGAGGGTGACACCTCCGTCGACAACTGGCTGCTCCCGATCGTCGCTGACGGTGAGGCCGGCTTCGGTGGCGCCCTCAACGTCTACGAGCTCCAGAAGGCCATGATCGCCGCTGGCGCCGCAGGCACCCACTGGGAGGATCAGCTCGCTTCCGAGAAGAAGTGTGGCCACCTCGGCGGCAAGGTCCTCATCCCGACCCAGCAGCACATCCGCACCCTGACCTCCGCTCGCCTGGCTGCCGACGTCGCCAACACCCCGACCGTCGTCATCGCCCGTACCGACGCTGAGGCCGCCACCCTCATCACCTCCGACGTTGACGAGCGCGACCAGCCGTTCATCACCGGTGAGCGCACCGCTGAGGGCTTCTACAAGATCAAGAACGGCCTCGAGCCCTGCATCTCCCGTGCGAAGTCCTACGCTCCGTACGCCGACATGATCTGGATGGAGACCGGCACCCCGGACCTCGAGCTCGCCAAGAAGTTCGCCGACGGCGTCCACGAGGAGTTCCCGGACCAGCTGCTGTCCTACAACTGCTCCCCGTCCTTCAACTGGTCCGCACACCTCGATGCAGACGAGATCGCCAAGTTCCAGAAGGAGCTGGGCGCGATGGGCTTCACCTTCCAGTTCATCACCCTGGCTGGCTTCCACGCCCTCAACTACGGCATGTTCGACCTGGCCTACGGCTACGCTCGCGAGGGCATGACCGCCTTCGTCGACCTGCAGAACCGCGAGTTCAAGGCTGCCGAGGAGCGCGGCTTCACCGCCGTCAAGCACCAGCGTGAGGTTGGCGCCGGCTACTTCGACACCATCGCCACCACCGTTGACCCGGAGTCCTCCACCACCGCCCTCAAGGGCTCCACCGAGGAGGGCCAGTTCCACTAGGAACTGACCTGAGCCACCGGCTCAACCAGGTGTAAACGCAAGCGGCGTGCCTCGTGAGAAATCACGGCGCACGCCGCTTCGCGCTTTCTGGCCACGCCCCTTGTGAATTCGCCCCGTCGACACCAGTGATCCCGGACACCGAACAGCACCCCTTTCGACCGCGTGAATTCGACACCGCTGTACCCACCACCCCTGAAAGGCAGACCCCCGCATGACCATCACCTTCATCCCCACCGCCGATCTGGTCGACATCATCGGCGAGGACGTCGTCCGTTCCTGTGACACCCAGTTCTTCAACTACGGCGGCGTCACCGAGTACTGCGGCCCGATCACCACCATCAAGTGCTTCCAGGACAACGGTCTGGTGAAGAAGACCCTCAACAGCCCCGGCAACGGCGGCGTGCTGGTCGTCGACGGTGACTCCTCCGTTCACACCGCCCTCATGGGTGACATGATCGCCCAGGCCGGTGTGGACAACGGCTGGGCCGGCGTGGTCATCCTCGGCGCCATCCGTGATTCTGCCGTCGTGGGCGAGATGCAGTTCGGCACCAAGGCGCTGGGTACCAACCCGCGCAAGTCCGCCAAGGACGCCGCCGGTGAGAAGGACATCACCGTCTCCTTCGGTGGCGTCGACTTCGTCCCGGGCCACATCCTCTACGCCGACGCCGACGGCATCGTCGTCACCGAGGAGCCGGTCGAGGCCCCGGCCTAAGCCGACTGCGATGCAGGTCTCCTATCGCTAAAATAGTGGCATCCGACACTGTCAGCGATTGGAGATCACTGTGTCCCCCTACCGGAACTACATCAACGGCGAGTTCGTTGATGCCAACGACCACATCGACGTGCTCAACCCCTCCACGGGCGAGGTTCTGGCCCAGGCACCGGCCTCGGGTGCAGAGGCCGTCGACGCTGCGGTCCGCGCCGCCAAGGCCGCCCAGCCCGCGTGGGCCAAGCTGCCCGCCATCGAGCGGGCGGGTTACCTCACCGCCCTGGCCAGCACTCTCCGCGAGCATGTCGACCGTTTCGCCGACTACCTGGTTCGCGAGCAGGGCAAGGTCCGGGGGCTCGCCGAGGTCGAGGTGAACTTCACCGCCGACTACTTCGACTACATGGCCGGATTCGCCCGCCGCGTGGAGGGTGAGATCATCCCCTCCGATCGTCCGGGTGAGACGATCTTCCTCACCTACCAGCCGATCGGCGTGGTGGGCGGCATCCTGCCGTGGAACTTCCCCTTCTTCCTCATCGCCCGCAAGATGGCGCCGGCCCTGGTCACGGGCAACACGATCGTCATCAAGCCCTCGGAGGAGACGCCCATCAACGCCTTCGAGTTCTGCGAGCTCGTCGACAGCATCGGTCTGCCCCCAGGCGTGTTCAACATGGTCGGCGGCACCGGCTCCGAGGTGGGGCAGTCGCTGGTCGAGCACCCCGATGTGGATCTCATCTCCATGACGGGCTCGGTGCCCACGGGCAAGAAGATCATGGCCAGCGCCGCCGCGAACCTCACCCGCGTCAACCTGGAGCTCGGTGGCAAGGCCCCGGCGATCGTGCTGGCCGACGCCGACCTTGATCTCGCCGCCGACGCCATCTGGAATTCCCGCGTCATCAACACCGGCCAGGTCTGCAACTGCGCCGAGGTCATCTTGGTGCAGGAGTCCGTGCACGATGAGTTCCTGGACAAGCTCACCGCCAAGTTTGAATCCACCCGCTACGGCAATCCTGCGGAGCAGGAGGAGCTGGACATGGGTCCGCTCATCAACGCCCGCGCCATCGAGGGCGTGGAGGCCAAGGTCGGCGATGCGGTGTCGGCCGGCTGCCGCGTGGTCACCGGCGGTGAGCGCGCGACCGACAAGGGCGACGGTCACTTCTTCCAGCCCACCATCCTGGCGGGTGCCACCGCCGACATGGAGATCGCACGCAAGGAGATCTTCGGGCCGGTGGCGCCGATCGTCAAGGTGCGCGACCTCGATGAGGCACTGGAGATCGCCAACGCCTCCGAGTACGGGCTGACCAGCTCCGTCTACACCAACGACCTCAACCTGGCGTTGCGGGCCTCCCGGGAGCTGCTCTACGGCGAGACCTACATCAACCGTGAGAACTTCGAGGCGATGCAGGGCTACCACGCTGGCCGCCGCAACTCCGGTATCGGCGGAGCGGACGGCAAGCACGGACTCATGGAGTTCGTGGAGACCCACGTGACCTACGTGCAGGGCCCGGCTTAACCCAGGCGCACCACCGCGAAGGCCCGGCGGACCAGCTCCTGCGCTGCCGCCGGGTCTTTCGGCTCCGGCAGAGTGAAGTAGTGCTCCAGTGCGGTCTGGGCGATGGTCGCGGCCGCGCGGATGGCCACCTCGGCCTCGAAGGGATCGAGGTCGGGGGTGCGGGCACGCAGTTTCTCGAACAGCGGTCGCAACTGCCCGTCGAGGTCGTGCACCGCCGCCGCCCCCCGCATGGTGAGCAGCAGATCAGAGATCCGGAACAGGGTGGCGAAGGAATCCAGGTGGGAATCCACACCTGCGTCGCCCTGCAGACCCTGAATGATGGTCCAGCGGATGGCGTCGAGAAGCCCGGCATCAGCGGGGGCCTGGCGCAGACCGTCCGTGAGCTCGGTGACGCGCCCGACCATGAACTCCAGCAGAGCCTCGTCCATGGCGGTGAAGTAGTTGTGGAAGGTGCGCGTCGATACGCCCGCCGCCTCGGAGACGGCGGCCACGGTCAGGGCCTCAGCGCCCTGGTCGAGTGCCAGGCCTGCCGCGGCGCGGGCGATCTGCGCGCGCGTGGCGGCCTTTTTCGACTCACGCAGTCCGGACATCCTTGAGCCCTTCTCCCTCCACATCCACGGTGGGCAGGATGCGGTCGAGCCAGCGGGGGATCCACCAGGCGCGTTCGTCGAGAAGGAACATCGTCGCCGGGATGATCATCATGCGCACGACGAAGGCGTCGAGGGCGACGGCGACGGCCAGCGCGAAGCCCATGGTCTTGATGAACACCATGTCCTGTGCCATGAACGCCGCGAAGACGGAGATCATGATCAGCGCCGCGGCAGTGACCACGCGGGCACCGTGCTTGAAACCGTTGGAGGTGGCGTTGCCGGCGGTCTTGCCGTGCGACCAGCCCTCGCGCATGCGGGTGACCAGGAAGACCTGGTAGTCCATGGCGAGACCGAAAACGAGTCCGATGAGCATGATCGGCAGGAAGCTCAGCAGGGGCTGCGGATCATTGATGATGCCCAGCGCGCCCTCCTGGAAGATGGCGACGGTGATGCCGAAGGTGGCGGCGACGGAGAGTCCGAAGCCGAGCGCCGCGATCAGCGGGACCCAGATGGAGCGGAACACCAGCAGCAGCACGAGGAACGCGAGGACGAGCACGATGCCGATGTACGGCAGCAGCACGTTCTGCAGGCGGTCGGAGATGTCGTCGAAGATCGCGGTCGCACCGGTGATGCCGAAGGGCACGCCGAGGTCGGCGTCGCGCAGCGTCTGCAGGGTCTCGGTGGTCTCCGGGTGCGTCGCGCCGTATTCGGGGGTGATGAGGACCTGCGCGGCGGAGAAGTCCTCGGTGGTGCCGACGACCTGGGCGTTGACCACGCCATCGGTGCCAATGAACTTCTCGACGCCCGCGCCCATCACCATCGGGCGTTCCTGCGGGTCGATGTCCTCGAGATCGAGGAGGGCGATCATCGGGGCGTCGCGGCCCGGGCCGAAGGCGTCGGCGGTGATCTCATGCGCGATGCGCGGCGGGGTGCCCGGGGTGGCGGTGCCGTCGGTGGGCATCGCCAGGCGCATACCGGCGGCCGGGATGGCGAGCAGGCCGAGGAGGACCACGCCGACGAGCAGGTGGACGACGGGGCGCTTGCGCACGCGGCGCACCCAGCGCAGACCCATCGTCGGGTGGTCATCCTCCGGGTCCGGGGCCTTGATGCCGGGGACGCGGGCGGCGAACACTCGGGTGCCCAGCAGGCCCAGGAGGGCCGGCAGGAAGGTGAGCGCGATGAGCACCGCGAGGGC
>NZ_JAUNRW010000007.1 GCF_030535495.1 Corynebacterium sp. | reverse complement strand
ACGGCCAGCAGCGCGGACACAGCGAGGTCTACCGCGGCGCCGAGTACGCCACCGACTTCGTGCCGAAGGTCAAGCTCGAGGTGTTGGTCACCGACGCCCAGGTCGATGACGTCCTCGACGCCATCACCCGCGCCGCCTACACCGGCAAGATGGGTGACGGCAAGGTGTGGGTCACCCCGGTGGAGCGCGTCATCCGCGTCCGCACCGGCGACCACGATGACGCTGCTCTCTAATCTGCCCGTCCCACCCGGTTGTGCCCTCGTGGCCACCGGGTCTCTGGCGCGTAAGGAGATGGCGCCGCACTCGGACCTCGACCTGGTCCTGCTGCACCCGGAAGGGCAGATCCCGGATGTGGAGAAGCTCTGGTACCCACTGTGGAACAGCGGTTACCGCGTGGACCACGCCGTACGCACGCCCGCCGAATGCGCCGGGATGATGAGCGCCGATTCGACCGCGGCGTTGGCGTTGCTGGAGATGCGTTATCTCTCCGGTGACGCGGCGCTGGCGGCCCGCACCCGGGAGCTGGTGCTGCGGGAATGGCGCGTGGAGATCCACCGCAACTTCAACGCGCTGGTCGACACCGCCATCGCCCGCTGGCGGCGCTTCGGCTCGGTGGTCACCATGACGCACCCGGACCTCAAGAACGGCCGCGGCGGGCTGCGGGACCTCGATCTGATCCGGGCGCTGGCCCTCGCCCAGCTGTGTGATGTCCCCCCGCTGGCCGCCGAGCGCCGCCTGCTTCTCGACGTCCGCGCCCACCTCCACACCCACGCCCGCCGCCGGCGCGACGTCCTCGACCCCGAGTTCGCCACCGACATCGCCGCGGAGATGGGCCTGGCCGACCGCCATGAGCTCTCCGCCCAGGTGGCGGCCGCCGCCCGGCGTATCGACGCCGCCGTCACCGCGGCGCTGGCCACCGCGCGCGGTGCGCTCGGTTCGCGGGCCCGCGGGGAACGCCGCCCGCTGGATGTCGACGTCGTCGACGCCGGGGGAGAGATCACCCTCTCCCGCCGCCCTGATCTGGGGGACCCCGCACTGCTGCTGCGTGTCGCGGCGGCCAGCGCCCGCACCGGACTGCCCGTCACCGACCACACGTGGGCGCGCCTTATCGAGCTGCCCGACCTGCCCGAGGTGCTGCCGGCGGCCGCGGCCGAGGACTTCTTCGAGCTGCTCACCCACCCCGAGATGATCAACGACCTCGACACCCGCGGCCTGTGGACACGGCTCGTGCCCGAATGGGAGCACATCCGTGGTCGCATGCCGCGCGAGCGCACCCACATCCACACCATCGACCAGCACAGCATCGTCACCGTGGCGCACTGCGCCGCCGCCGGTGTCTCCGTCGCCCGCCCCGATCTGCTCATGCTGGGTGCGCTGTTCCACGACATCGGCAAGGGGTACGGACGGCCGCACGAACAGGTCGGGGCCGAGTTCGTCGCGCGGCTGGCCGCCCGCCTGGGCCTCAACCTCCCCGACCGCTCCCGGGTGCAGACGCTCGTCGCCGAGCACACCACCATCGCCCGCCTGGCGGCGCGCTTCGACCCGGGTGCCGACGAGACCCTCGACATGCTTCTCGACGCCGTCCACTACGACCGCGACACCCTCGACCTGCTCGAGGTGCTCACCGAGGCCGACGCCAAGGCCACCGGGCCGGGAGTGTGGAACGCGCGCCTGGAGTCCGGGTTGCGGACCCTGGTGCGGCGGGCCCGGCGGGCGCTCGTGCAGTCCGAGCCGCTGCGCCCGTACGTCCACGCTCCGGAGGACCTGAGCCTGCGGGAGGAGGAGGACCTGGTCATCGTCTCCGCCCGCGACACCGATCCGCAGCAGATCCTCGCGCTGCTCGCCGCCAAGGCGTGGAAGCTGGTCGGGGCCCGGATCTCGGGGCCGCACGCGGAGTACGACGCCCGCCCGACCGTCGAGACGCTCGAGGAACTCGATACCGCCGCGGTCATCCAGTCCCACAAGTCCGGCATCCACACCGCGGTACCGGCCCCGGTGCCTGCCCCGACCTGGGTGTCCTGGCGCGGTCAGACCCTCGAGGTACGCACTGCCGCGCGGGTCGGCGCACTGGCCGCCCTCCTGCGGGTGGTACCGGAGGTGGAGTGGCTGACCATGAGCACTCCGGGTGCCACCATGATCGTCCAGACCGCCTTCACCGGGCCGGTCGACCGCCGCAAGGTGGACAGGGATGTGACCCGCGTGCTGGGCAACGGTTAGCATGGGGACGTTGATTCATCGAAGTCGTAGGAGAGTGTCCCAGTGTTCGAGTCTCTTTCAGACCGCCTTACCGGTGCCCTCACCGGGCTACGCGGCAAGGGCAAACTGACCGAGGCGGACATCAACGCCACCGCCCGGGAGATCCGCCTCGCCCTGCTCGAGGCCGATGTCTCCCTGACGGTCGTCCGCGGCTTCATCAAGCGCATCAAGGAGCGTGCCGCCGGCGCCGAGGTCTCCGAGGCGCTCAACCCCGCCCAGCAGGTGGTCAAGATCGTCAACGAGGAGCTCGTCGAGATCCTCGGTGGTGAGACCCGCCGCCTCACCCTGGCGAAGACCCCGCCGACCGTCATCATGCTCGCCGGTCTGCAGGGTGCGGGTAAGACGACCCTGGCCGGAAAGTTGGCCCGGCACCTGGCCAAGCAGGGTCACACCCCCATGCTGGTGGCCTGTGACCTGCAGCGACCGGGCGCGGTCCAGCAGCTGCAGATCGTCGGTGAGCGCGCGGGCGTGCCCACCTTCGCACCGGACCCGGGCACCAGCATCGACTCCCACGACCACGACATGGGCACCTCCCACGGTGACCCGGTGGACGTCGCGAAGCGGGGTATCGAGGAAGCCCGCCGACTGCAGCACGACGTCGTCATCGTCGATACCGCCGGCCGCCTGGGTATCGATGAGACCCTCATGACCCAGGCGCGCAACATCCGCGACGCCGTCAACCCGGACGAGGTCCTCTTCGTCATCGACGCCATGATCGGCCAGGACGCGGTCACCACCGCCGAGGCCTTCCGCGACGGCGTCGACTTCACCGGTGTCGTCCTCACCAAGCTCGACGGCGACGCCCGCGGTGGCGCCGCGCTGTCGATCCGTGAGGTCACCGGCAAGCCCATCATGTTCGCCTCCACCGGTGAGAAGCTCGAGGACTTCGACGTCTTCCACCCCGAGCGCATGGCCAGCCGCATCCTCGGCATGGGTGACGTCCTCAGCCTCATCGAGCAGGCCGAGCAGGTCCTCGACCAGAAGAAGGCCGAGGAGACCGCCGCCAAGCTCGGCTCCGGCGAGCTCACCCTCGAGGACTTCCTCGACCAGATGCTCATGATCCGCCGCATGGGCCCCCTGGGCAACATCCTCAAGATGCTGCCCGGCGGCAAGCAGATGAACGACATGGCCGACATGGTCGATGAGAAGCAGCTCGACCGCATCCAGGCCATCATCCGCGGCATGACCCCCGCCGAGCGCGAGGACCCGAAGATCCTCAACGCCTCCCGCCGCAAGCGCATCGCCGCCGGTTCCGGTGTCACCGTCACCGACGTCAACCAGCTCGTCGAGCGTTTCTTCGAGGCCAAGAAGATGATGGGCAAGATGGCCGGCCAGTTCGGCATGCCTGGCGGAGGCATGCAGCGCTCCGCCACGAAGAAGAAGCCCAAGGGCCGCAAGGGCAAGGGCGGCAAACGCAAGCCGGTGAAGAACCGGCCGACCCAGCCGCAGATGCCGGGCATGCCCGACATGTCCCAGCTGCAGCAGCTGCAGAAGCAGATGGAGTCCGGCGGCGGTATGCCGGGCATGCCAGGTATGCCGAAGCTCCCGGGGATGCCGGGGATGCCGAAGGGCATGGAGGGCCTCGACCTGGACAACCTCGACTTCGGCCAGGGGAAGAAGTAGCGATTTCCTCCCCGGCCGCCAGCCCGGTATAGTTTTCCGGGTTACTGCGTCATGCCGCTCCCGACCACGGTCGGCCGGTCAGTCACACGCAGTGAAATCCGAGGGTTGAACCGGCCCGCCGACAGGTGGCGGGTGTCTGAACTGCCCAGTGACTTTATTGAAGGAGCCCCACATGGCTGTCAAGATCAAGCTGCAGCGTCTCGGCAAGATCCGTACCCCGCACTACCGCGTCGTCATCGCCGACGCCCGCACCCGCCGCGACGGCAAGGTCATCGAGAACATCGGCATCTACGAGCCGAAGCAGGAGCCGTCCCTCATCAAGATCGACTCCGAGCGTGCACAGTACTGGCTGTCCGTCGGCGCCCAGCCGACCGAGCCGGTTCTCGCCCTGCTCAAGGTCACCGGTGACTGGCAGAAGTACAAGGGCATCGACGGCGCCGAGGGCACCCTGAAGGTGGCCGAGGAGAAGCCGTCCAAGCTCGACCTGTTCAACCAGGCTCTGGCCGAGGCCAACGAGGGCCCGACCGTCGAGGCCATCACCGAGAAGAAGCGCAAGGCCAAGGAAGAGGCCGAGGCCAAGTCTGCCGCCGAGAAGGAGGCTGCTGAGAAGGCTGCCGCCGAGGAGGCCGCTGCTGCTGAGGCTGCTGAGTCCGAGGAGGCTCCGGCCGAGGAGTCCGCAGAGGCTTCCGAGGAGAAGGACGCAGAGTAAAGCGTTCTTGCTGATCAACCCCGCTCTCGAGCGGGGTTGTTTTCATTTTGCAGTTCCGAAGGCGTGGGGTAGCAGGGCGGTGAAGTCGAGGTCGTGGCCCTCGACCAGGACGCGGCGGCACCCGAACTCGGAGAGCACCTGGCGGCAGGAGCCGCAGGGCCAGCAGGGGCCGTCGGGACCTGCGACGGCGACGGTGTCGATCTCCCGGAACCCGGCCGCGACCATCGCCATGACGGCACCCCGCTCGGCACAGATGGTTTCCCCGAACGCGGCGTTCTCCACATTGCATCCGCTGAAGATCTGACCCGTCGACGTGAGCACGACCGCGCCCACCGGGTGATTGCTGTAGGGGGCGTAGGCGTGGCGGGCGGCGGCGCGGGCGGCGTCGAGAAGCATGGTTCTCCCTAAGGTGGGGGACATGGACATGATCGACATTATCCGCACCAAGCGCGACGGCGCCGCCCTGAGCACCGCGCAGATCGACTGGGTCATCGCCGCCTACACGCACGGGCGGGTCGCCGAGGAGCAGATGTCCGCGCTGGCGATGGCGATTGTCCTGCGGGGGATGGAGCGCCGCGAGATCGTCGACTGGACGAACGCGATGATCGACTCGGGGACGCGGATGCGATGGGAGGGCAGCGTCGATAAGCACTCGACAGGAGGGGTGGGGGACAAGATCACCCTGCCGTTGGGTCCGCTCGTGGCCGCGCACGGGGTCGTCGTGCCGCAGTTGTCCGGGCGCGGGCTGGGGCACACGGGCGGCACGCTGGACAAACTCGAGGCGATCCCGGGTTGGCGGGCGGAGCTGAGTGAAGCTCAGATGCGGTCGGCGCCGGGTGGTTTCGTGGCGGCCGCGGGCGCGGACCTGGCTCCCGCGGACCGCAAGCTGTACGCGCTGCGGGATGTCACCGGCACGGTGGATTCGATCCCGCTCATCGCCAGTTCCATCATGAGCAAGAAGATCGCCGAAGGCACGGACGGTCTGGTCCTGGACGTCAAGGTCGGCCCGGGTGCGTTCATGACCTCGCTTGACGACGCCCGCGAGCTCGCCCGCACCATGGTCGAGCTCGGGCAGGATGCGGGAGTGCGCAGTTGCGCACTGCTCACGGACATGTCGACGCCGTTGGGGCGCACGGTGGGCAACGCACTCGAGGTGCGCGAGGCCGTGGAGGTGCTGGCCGGTGGTGGGCCGGCGGATGTGGTGGAGTTGACGCTGGCGCTGGCCCGGGAGATGCTCACGCTGGCCGGGGTGGATGCCGATCCCGCCGCAGCGCTGCGCGACGGTCGCGCCATGGACACCTGGCGGGCGATGGTCCGCCACCAGGGCGGGGATCCGGATGCCCCGCTGCCGCGCGCCGCCCACACCCATGATGTGCTGGCGGAGCGCGACGGCCACGTCACGCTTCTCGACGCCCGCGAGGTCGGGGTCGCGAGCTGGCGGCTCGGCGCCGGTCGTTCCCGGAAGGAGGACGCGGTGCAGGCGGGGGCGGGTGTGGAGATCCATGCTCCGGTGGGTACGCGCGTGCGGCGGGGCGACCGGCTGCTCACCCTGCACACCGACACCCCGGAGCGCTTCGAGCGGGCCTTGGAGGGACTGCACCCGGTCATCGGCGACACCCCGCCGACACCGCGCACCCTCATCCACGAGCGGATCGGCTAGAACTGGAAGGTATGAAGCGCACTGACCTCGCCCGGTACATCGACCACACCCTCCTCAAGCCCGAATCCACCGCTGCGGAGGTGGACGCCCTCGTCGCGGAGGCCGCGGAGCTCGGCGTCTACTCCGTGTGCGTCTCGCCCTCGCGGCTGCCGGTGGAGGTGCCCGGAGGTGTGAAGGTGGCCACGGTCTGCGGGTTCCCCTCCGGCGCACACCACGCCCACATCAAGGCCGCCGAGGCGGCGCTGGCGGTGTCCACCGGGGCGGACGAGGTCGACATGGTGATCAACCTCGCCTTCGCCCGGGACAACGAGTTCGAGGCCGTCGAGTCCGATATCCGCGCGGTCCGCGACGCGATCCCCACGGCGGTGCTCAAGGTGATCCTGGAGACGGCCGTGCTGAGCGACGAGCAGATCACCCATTGCTGCGTCGCGGCGGAGCGGGCGGGAGCGGACTTCGTCAAGACCTCCACCGGGTTCCACCCCGCGGGCGGTGCCACGGTGCACGCGATCGAGCTCATGCACGCCGCGGTCGGTGGGCGCCTGGGGATCAAAGCCTCCGGCGGGATCCGCGACACCGAGACCGCCCTGGCCATGATCGAGGCCGGCGCCACCCGCCTGGGTTGTTCCTCCTCGGCCGCCGTGCTGTCCGGGCTGTGAACCCGGCCGAGTGGGCGGCGCATGACCCGGATCCGGTGACCCGGGCAGAGGTGCTGGGGTGGATTGCGGCGGATGACCCGCGGCTGAGTTCCCGGTTCGCGGGCCCGTTGACGTTCGGCACTGCCGGGCTGCGGGGGCCGATCGGGGCGGGGGAGTCCGCGATGAACGTCGCCACCGTCACCCGGGCCACCGCCGGGCTGGCGGCCTGGCTGGGGGTGGGTGCACGCGTGGTCCTCGGCTGCGATGCCCGCCACGGTTCGGCCGCGTTCTACGAGGCGGCCGCCGAAGTGTTCTCCGCCGCCGGTGTCGAGGTGCTGGCCCTGCCACCGCGCCAGCCCACCCCGCTGACCGCGTTCGCCGTGCGCCACTTCCACGCGGATGCCGGGGTGATGATCACCGCGTCCCACAACCCGGCCACCGACAACGGCTACAAGGTGTTCGACGCCTCCGGCTCGCAGATCATCCCGCCCAGTGACGCCGAGATCGCCGCGGCCATCGATGCCGCCGGATGGGCCGATGAGATCCCGCGCTCGCGGGGGAACATCCGGGAGGTGGACGTCGTGGAGGACTATCTCGCCCGCGCCGTCTCGCTGATCGACGCCCCTTCCTCCCAACCCGTCATCGTCACCACCGCCCTGCACGGTGTCGGCGCCGCGGTACTGGCGCGGGCCCTGCGGGAGGCGGGTTTCGCCAACGTGCACCCGGTGGCGGAACAGCAGGACCCGGATCCGGATTTCCCCACCGTCGCCTACCCCAACCCGGAGGAGGCCGGGGCCCTGGACCTCGCCTTCGCCCTGGCGGCGGAGGTCGACGCCGACCTCATCCTGGCGCTGGACCCGGACGCGGACCGCTGCGCCGTCGCCGTAGCGGGGCGCCCGTTCACGGGGGATGAGATCGGCGCGATCCTCGGCTGGGACATCGCCTCCCGGACCGGGGAGGGGGTGCTGGCGTGCTCGCACGTGTCCTCGCGGCTGCTGGGGAAGATCGCCGCGGATCAGGGGCTGGGTTTCGTGGAGACGGACACCGGTTTCAAGTGGATCGCCCGGGTGCCGGATCTCGTCTTCGGCTATGAGGAGGCCCTGGGCTATTGCGTCGATCCGCGGTATGTGGCCGACAAGGACGGCATCACGGCGTGTCTGCGGGTGGCGGAGGTGGCGTCGAGAAGCGATCTTGCGGCGCTGCTCGATGACCTCGGTGACCGCTTCGGCCATCACCTGACCCGGCAGGTGGCGGTGCGGGTGGCGCAGCCGGCAGGCGAGCGCGTGGTGCGGGAGTTCGGCGCCGACCGCGTCATCGTGCGGCCCTCGGGAACGGAACCGAAGGTCAAGTACTACTACGAGACCGTGGCGCCGACGCGGCAGGAGGCGCAGCGGCGGCTGGAGCGGCTCATGAAAGACCACCACCCCTGATGGCCCGGGGGCCGTCAGGGGTGGAGGGTGGTGCGTGGTTTAGCGCAGGTCGCGGTTGTCGCGGTTGAGGTTGTCACCCTCGACCTCGATCTCCTCGTGAGCGACATCCTCGGACACGGTCTCGGTGTCGCGGACGGTCTCCTTGCCCAGGCTGACCTTCTCGACCGGGACGGTCTCCTTGGTCACGTTCACGCGCTCCTCGCTGAGGGTGACGGTGGTCTCGTCGTCGGCGAGGGCGCCGCCGCGGGCAGCTGCAGCGTCGTCGGCGTCGATCGGGGTGCGCTCCAGGCGGACCTCCTCGCGCTCAACCGGAACCTCGACGGTCTCGGTGTCGCGGACGACGTACTTGCGCAGGCGGGCCTCACCGGTGGCGACGCGCTCCTTGTCGACGTTGAGGCGCTCCTCGGAGCGGACCATCTCGCCCTCTGCGGCGACATCACGGTTCACGTCGCGGTCTGCGGCGACACCGGCGTGGACGTCGCGGTCAGCCACGTCGCGGTCGACCACATCACGGCGGTCATCGGTGGTGCCGTAGCCGGCGCGGTCGCGGGTGTCGACATCAGCGTCGTAGGTCTCGACGTTCTGGGTGGACTCCAGGCCGAAGTGGCGGTAGATGGTGGCCTGGTCCTCATCGGTGAGGTGGGCGTCGTTGTCGACGCTCGGTGCGTCCTCGATGCGGTCCTTGGTGAAGGCCAGCTTGAGGTTCTCACCATCGAGACGGTGGCCGCGCAGCGGGACGAGGGAGGAGCCCATGCCGAACAGGCCGTGGCCGACCTCAACGAAATCCGGCTGGCCGCTGGCGTCGTTGATGTAGACCTCCTTGACGGAGCCGAGCTTCTCACCGTCGGCGTCGTAAGCGGTTGCGCGGGTGATGTCTGCGATGTTGCGGTTAACCATTGTCTTGAATGTCCTTTCGTGGGAACGTCAGTGGAACAATCACCACGGTAGGGATCTGGGGCAGCGGCGTGGGGGCGGTGCGGGCCTCGTCAACCATCGTCGGTCACTGCTCGAATCTGGCCCTTGACAGCCTTGGAAAGTGTCGTTAGGGGGCATTCGCGCCGCGCATTAGCAATTTTGCATGCACAATCCGACATGGGATCGGCGGGCGGGCGGCCGGTTTTTCGAACTTTTCGTGACGATTCGGTTAAGAAATTTGATATGTGATATACATCACATAGCGCTGAGGGGCAGCGCCAGCTCCATCATGCGCGTCAGCGCGGTCTCCCTGTCGGCCGCCGATGTCGCCGCTCCCGTCACGATGTTGTCGGAGACGGTGAACACCCCGAGGGCATCGACACCGGCCTCCGCGGCCACCGCGTAGAGGCCGGCGGACTCCATCTCCACGCCCAGAACGCCCATCCGGGCCCAGCGGGAGATCGCTGTGTCATCGGCGTGGTAGAAGATGTCGGAGGACAGGATGTTGCCCACATGCACCTTCACCTCCTGCCGGGCGGCCTCCTCGGTGATGGCCTGCAGCAGGCTCCACGACGCAATCGGCGCGAAGGTGCCGGGCAGGTTGTACTGGGAGAGGAAGCGGGAATCGGTGCAGGCTCCCTGGGCGATGATGATCTCGTAGAGATCCAGGTCCGGCTGCATAGCACCGCAACTGCCCACCCGGATCAGACGCTGCGCGCCGTAAACGTGGATGAGTTCGTGCGCGTAGAGGGAGATGGACGGGATGCCCATACCGGAACCCATGACGGAGACCTCATGGCCCTGCCACGTGCCGGTGAAGCCGAGCATGTTGCGCACCGCGTTGAACTGGACGACATCCTCCAGGTACGTCTCCGCGATGAACTTCGCGCGCAGCGGATCACCGGGCAGCAGCACGGTCCGGGCGATCGGGGCGCCACCCGGGTTGATGTGCGGGGTGTCGGGAAGCTCAGGCATGGCGCTCTCCCGTCAGCATCGTCAGCAGGAGGATGCTGCGATCCGGGGCGTCCGCGGGGCACTCCACCCGGTGCGTGACATGCTCAGGCAGGTGGACCACCACACCCGGGTCCAGGCGCACCGTCTCCTCGCCACAGGTGAAGTCCAGCTCGCCCGCGACGCACTGCACGGTGATGGGATGAGCGGAGCGGTGGTCCGGCAGGTCCTGTCCCGGGGCGAAGGTGAAGACGATGAGATTCGCACCGTCACCCTGCAGCAGACGCTGGACCGCCGGGCGGGGTCGTGAGGGATGGGGTGCGGGGGCGGCGTCGAGAAGCGGAAGGACGTTCATGGCGTTGAGGCTAGCCGACTAGCATGAAGGCCGTGAATGACAATGAGGTCCAGATCGGACGTGTGATCAAGCCCCACGGCGTGCGCGGTGAGCTCGTCGTCGACCCCACGACGGATGACCCGGACGGGCGCTTCGCCGTCGGGACCGTGCTGTCGGGTCGCCAGACCGGTAAGACGCTCGAGTTGACGGTGAAGTCCGTGCGCCCGCACCAGGGTCGGCTGCTGGTGACCTTCGAGGAGATTCCCGGCCGCACGGAAGCCGAATCGCTGCGCGGACTGCGATTTTTCGCCGAGCCGGTCATCGACGAGGAGGATGACTCCTACTACGACCACGAACTCATCGGCCTGCGGGTGCTCAACGTCGGGGCGGTGAGCGAGGAGGAGGCCACCGCACGCGCCTACGAGGGCGCGCAGCCGGAGCCGGAGGACATCGGCGAGATCACCGGGGTCGTGCGCGGCACCGCCTACCGCCTCCTCGAGGTGCGTCTCGACGACGGCGGCGGCGAGGCCATGGTCCCCTTCGTCCACGCCATCGTGCCCATCGTCGACCTCGACAACGAGGCCGTCGTGATCACCCCGCCGGAAGGGCTGCTGGACCTGTGAGGCTCGACGTCGTCACCATCTTCCCCGAGTACCTCGACCCGCTGCGCCACGCCCTGCTGGGCAAGGCCATCGAGCAGGGCAGACTGTCTGTCGGGGTCCATGACCTGCGCCACTGGGCGACGGACGTGCACAAGTCCGTCGACGACACCCCCTACGGCGGTGGCCCCGGCATGGTGATGAAACCGGAGGTGTGGGGCCCCGCGCTCGATGATGTCGCCGCCGGGCGCGCGGGCGTGGAACTGGAGAGTTCGCTGCCGCACCTGGAGAAGCCGGTGGACACGGACGAGTCCTCCTACGCGGCCGGGGAGCGCGACGAGCGTCCGCTGCTCATCGTGCCCACCCCCGCCGGGAAGCCCTTCACCCAGGAGGACGCGCGCGCCTGGTCGCACGAGGATCACATTGTTTTCGCCTGCGGGCGTTATGAGGGTATCGATCAGCGCGTCATCGTCGATGCCGACAACCGTTACCGCGTCCGCGAGGTCTCCATCGGCGACTACGTCCTCATCGGCGGGGAGGTGGCGGTGCTCGTCATCGCCGAGGCCGTGGTGCGCCTGATCCCCGGGGTGCTGGGCAACCGCCGCAGCCACGAGGAGGACAGCTTCTCCGACGGGCTGCTCGAGGGCCCGTCCTACACCAAGCCCCGCACGTGGCGTGACCTCGACGTTCCCGACGTGCTGCTGTCCGGCAACCACGCCCGCGTCGACCGGTGGCGCCGCGATCAGGCGCTGCTGCGTACGCAGGCTGTCCGCCCCGAGCTGCTTATCGACGCCGACCTCTCCGCCGCCGACCGCAAGGTCCTGGGCCTGGAGTAGTCAGTGCAGGTCGCCGCCAGCCAGAAAGTCGGCGGCATTGACCTGGATCACGTGGTCAGTATCCAAGGCGATCCGGTCCATGGTCGACGGGTCGACGACGTAGTGTTTTCCGTTCGTGCGGAGCCAACCGCGCCCGCGGGTGTCATAACGGTGGCAGGCGTAAATGAGATGGGCGTTCTCCATGAGGGTGAGGAATCTGTCTACGGTTGGCGAATTCGTCTTGTGTCCTTCACCTCCCAGCGTTGTGACGATCTTGTTCACGGAAATCGGGGAGCCGATGACATCAACGACGGTGCGTGCCACCTTGAGGAACACTGCGGCGTCCCGGAGCTGGCCGCGCAGCGCGATTTCGCAGGTGAATATGGAATCGAAAAAGTGCATCGTTGAGCTGTGCCGTCACGTGCGGGTCCGTGGAAAGAGTGGATGCCGGAAAGCCTCCGATCTCCACCCACGCCCGGTAGGAGTGCTCAGGAGGAGTGGTGGGCGGTGTCTCGCGGAAGTGTCGAAACTCAGCCAGGGAGAGATGTAAAGCGTACTTTAAGAACTGACCCGAATCGCGAATTCTCATAACGTACTTTAAACACTCCGACCACGGCCCCATGCTCACGGGAGGGAGTAGCGTGGGGCCATGTCTCGAGTCATCTCCACGGATCTCAACATCCTCGCCCGCCCCGCCGACTGGGAAAAGGTGTCCGCGCAGCTGCCCGCGGCACTGGGCGAGGCCGGGTACGACGTGGCCTCCGTCCACGGTGAGATCGTCGACCTCACCTGCGAGCCGGACAACATGCTGCTCACCCAGTTCGCGCAGGAGCAGGGACACATGCCCGTCACCGAGTCGCTGTACCGGGTGATCATCAACGGCCGCAGCGATCTCGACCTGCGCGCGGCCACCGCGGCCGTGGTTGCTGCGCTGCCGGCGGGCACCTACTGGTACGGCACGAGCCACCTCGGGGAGACGGAGCCGGGGGTCGCGGCCGCCTGCGCCTGGCAGGACAGGTCCTAAATCCATGGCCATGTTCGACCGCGCCGCGGAGGCCTTCGACCGGCACGCCGCCGACAGCGCCTACAACGCCCACTATGACCGCCCCGCGCTGCTCGAGCTGCTCGGCGACGTCGCCGGCCTGCACATTCTCGACGCCGGCTGCGGCTCCGGCCACTACGCCGCCGAGCTGCTGGCCCGCGGGGCGTCGGTGGTGGGCGTCGACGCCAGTTCCGAACTCATCCGCCTGGCCCGCAGGCGCGCGCCGGAGGCGGAGTTTCACGTCCAGCCCCTGGAGGAACCGCTGGACTGGCTGGCCGATCGCAGCGTCGACCGCGTGCTCATGGCGCTCGTTCTGCACCACCTGCACTATCCCGTGGAGGTGTTGCGCGAACTGCACCGCGTCCTGGCCGATGACGGCCGCCTCGTGCTCTCCACCGGCCATCCCACCGATGACTGGCGACGCCGCGGCGGCAGCTACTTCACCACCGAGCGCATCGAGGAGACGTGGTCGATGGGCCTGCAGGTTGCTTATCGACGCGCCCCCCTGTCCACCCTGACCGACGAGTTCGCGGAGGCCGGGTTCGTCGTCGAGAAGCTCGTGGAACCACGACCGACCGAGACGATGAAGCAGAAGTATCCGGAGGCGCACGAGAAGCTCTCCCGGGTACCGGCCTTCATCGCCTTCCAACTGATGAAACACCCCGGGAGCATCCGATGAAACGACTGATCAGCGCCGACACCTCCGAGATCCTCGACTTCACACCCGCCCAGCTCAAGCAGGCGATCGCGGCCAGCGAGGGGCGGGTGGTGTGCGCGGAGAACATCACCGCGCTCATCCCGCAGATCACCGACATCACCAACGCCGAGATCGCCCGCGCCTTCGGGGCCGACCTCATCCTGCTCAACTTCCTCGACGTCGAGCATCCCTACATCCACGGGCTCGACGTCACCGACGATCCGGTGCGGCGCCTGCGCGAGCTCGTCGGGCGCCCCGTGGGCATCAACCTCGAACCCGTGGACCAGGCTGCGACGATGCTGGAGGAACGCCAGGATGTCGCGCCGGGCCGGCAGGCGCTGCGGGAGTCCATCATCCGGGTAAGCGAGCTCGGCGCGGATTTCCTCTGCCTGACCGGCAACCCGGGCTCCGGGGTGAGCAACGCACAGATCGCCGACACCATCGCGCTGTGCACAGAGCTTTTCGACGGCCTCATCATCGCCGGAAAGATGCACGGCGCCGGGGTGGGTGAGGGGGTCGTCGATAAGCAGGCGGTGTCGGACTACCTGGACGCGGGCGCCGACATCATCCTCGTCCCGGCAGTGGGAACCGTTCCCGGATTCACCATGGATGAGCTCGTGGAGATCGTCCGTGCCGTGCATGCGCGCGGCGGACTGGTGATGACAACGATTGGCACGAGCCAGGAGACCTCCGACCCGGCCACCATCCGCCGCATCGCGCACGACAACAAGATCGCCGGCGCCGACATCCAGCACATCGGCGACGCCGGGCCCGGCGGGTTGGCGGACCCGATGAACATCTATACGCTCAGTGAGACGATCCGCGGACGGCGGCACACAATCTCCCGAATGGCAAGGTCAATACGCAGATGACGAAGCAGGACGAACCCGAACTCCCCGGGTTTCTCGCCCACCCCGACCGCACCGACAAGATCCTTTTCACTGCGCTCATCCTCATGGGGCTGTGGGCACTGGCGCTCATCCCGCTGCGTGCCTGGCTGCTGTCGCACCCGCTCATCTACACCCTCGCCGTCGGCGGCTACACCTCCGCCGTTGTCTCGGGTGCCAACGCCTCGGTGGGCAACGGCGTGTGGTGGGTGTATCTGCTGTGCACCGTCATCGGCGCAGTGAAATTCATGCCCGTCTACTGGGCGATGGGCCGCAAGTGGGGCATGGAGTTCATCGACATGTCGCTGCAGTACATGCCCCGCGCGCACCGCTTCTTCCAGCGCGCCGTCGCCGCGGAATCGCGGAAGATGTACGCCGGCACCCTCGCCTTCATCCCGCTGGGCTACCTGCCGGGACCGGTTCCCAACACCATTGTCAACGCCGTTGCCGGCCTGCTGAAGATCCGCTTTGTCATCATGCTCGCCGTCAACGTGCTCTCTGTTCTGGCCGTCAACGGCCTGTTCCTGTGGCTCGGTTTCACCTACGGTGAGCAGGTGCTCGAGGTCGTCGAGGTGATCAACCGCTACCTGCTGTGGATCACCCTGGGACTCCTCGCGCTCATGTTCTTCCGCGCCTGGCGGCAGGGGAAGCGGAAGGCGCAGGCTTAAGAAGCCGGGAGTGCCCCGCGTAGACTGTGCCGAATGATCGTCTCCACCATCGCCCGCGAACTGCAGGTCCGCGAGGGCCAGATCCGCGCCGTCCTCGACCTGCTCGCGGAAGGCAACACCGTCCCCTTCATCGCCCGCTACCGCAAGGAAGCCACGGGCGGTCTCGACGACACGCAGCTTCGCACCATCGAGGAACGCGCCACCTACCTGCGCGAACTCGAGGAGCGCAAGCAGGCCGTCCTCGAGGCCATCGATGAGCAGGGCAAACTCACCGATGACCTCCGCGCGCTCATCCTCGCCTGCGAGACGAAGGCCCGCCTGGAGGACCTCTACCTGCCGTTCAAGAAGCGCCGTAAGACGAAGGCGGACATCGCCCGCGAGGCCGGGCTCGAGGCCCTCACCGATGCGCTTATCGACGCCCCCTCTTCCGCCCCCGAGCAGCTCGCCGCCGATTACCTCACGGACGGTTTCGAGGATGAGAAGAAGGCCCTCGAGGGGGCGCGGGCGATCCTCATCGACCGCTTCGCCCTTGATGCCGACCTGGTCGGCGAGGTCCGCGAGCAGATGTTCCGCACCGGCCAGATGACCTCCACGGTCGCCCCGGGCAAGGAGAACGAGGGGGCGAAGTTCAAGGACTACTTCTCTTTCTCCGAGCCCTTCACGAAGCTGCCCTCCCACCGCATCCTGGCGCTGCTGCGCGGCGAGTCCGAGGGCGTGCTCCAGCTGCACCTCGACCCCGGTGACGATGCTATCTACGAGGGCATGATCGCCTCCCGCTTCGACCTGCCCGTGGGGGAGTCCCGCTGGCTGGCCGACGCCGTCCGCTTCGGCTGGCGCACCAAGCTCGCCGTCTCCTCCGGCCTCGACGTGCGGATGCGCCTGAAGGAGAGGGCCGAGGAAGGTGCCCTGGACGTGTTCGCCACCAACCTCCGCGATGTCCTGCTCGCCGCCCCCGCCGGGCAGCGCGCCACCCTGGGGCTGGACCCGGGCTTCCGCAACGGCGTGAAGTGCGCCGTGGTGGACCCGACCGGCAAGGTGCTGGCCACCTCCATCGTCTACCCGCACCAGCCGCAGAACCGCTGGGACGCCGCCCGCCAGGAGCTCGCCGGCCTGTGCGCCACGCACGGGGTGGACCTGTTGGCCGTGGGCAACGGCACCGCCTCCCGGGAGACGGAGAAGTTGGCGGGGGAGATCGCGGACCTCATCGCGTCGGCGGGTGGGACGCGGCCGACCCCGGTCGTGGTCAGCGAATCCGGGGCGTCGGTGTACTCTGCCTCCGAGATCGCGGCCGCCGAGTTCCCAGAGATGGATGTCTCCCTGCGCGGGGCCGTCTCCATTGCGCGTCGCCTGCAGGACCCCCTGGCGGAGTTGGTCAAGATCGACCCCAAGGCCATCGGCGTCGGCCAGTACCAGCACGACGTCAACCAGCATGCCCTGGCCCGCACCCTCGACGGTGTCGTCGAGTCAGCGGTCAACGCCGTCGGCGTGGACCTCAACACCGCCTCGGTCCCGCTGCTCGAGCGCGTCGCCGGGGTCACCGGCACCCTGGCGAAGAACATCGTCGCCCACCGCGACGACCACGGTGCCTTCCCCAGCCGGAAGGCCCTGCTGAAGGTCCCGCGCCTGGGGCCGAAGGCCTATGAGCAGTGCGCCGGCTTCCTGCGGATCTCCGGTGGCAGTGACCCGCTCGACGCCTCCGCCGTGCACCCCGAGGCCTACCCGGTGGTCGCGCGCATCGCGAAGGCCACCGGCCTCGACGTCGCGGAACTCATCGGCAACACCCGGGTGCTCTCCGGGCTGCGTGCCGCTGACTTCGCCGACGACACCTTCGGCATCCCGACGGTCACCGACATCATCGCCGAGCTGGACAAACCCGGCCGCGACCCACGCCCGGAGTTCAAGACGGCCACCTTCAAGGAGGGCGTGGAGAAGGTCTCGGACCTGCGGCCCGGCATGATCCTCGAGGGCACCGTCACCAACGTCGCGGCGTTCGGCGCGTTTGTCGACGTCGGCGTCCACCAGGACGGACTCGTCCACGTCTCCGCCCTGTCGGACCGCTTCGTCTCCGACCCGCGCGAGGTGGTGCGCTCCGGACAGGTGGTCAAGGTGAAGGTGATGGAGGTCGATGTCGATCGCCAGCGCATCGGCCTGTCCCTGCGGCTTGACGACGAACCCGGCCAGCCGAAGAAGAAGCCGCAGCGGGGAAATCAGCGGGGTGGGCAACGCGGGCCGCGTCAGCAGGAGCAGCGCCCGGCTGGCGGCTCGATGGCCGACGCCCTCAAGCGTGCCGGCCTGGGGCGCTGAGCCCACCCGTCCTTTGTGCAAATCTCCTATGCACAAGCATGGGGGAGATGCACGAACTCAGCGGGGAGCCGTCAGCTACCCGCCCAGGCCGTTGATCCCGCCGGGCAGGTCGATAAGCTCGTAACCGAGGTCCGCGTACTGCGCGCAGAACTTCGCCGAGCGCACGCCGGAGGCGCAGTGCACCACCACGCGCGAAGCATCTCCCAGCGCGTGGCGCACGGTATCCGGCCCGGTGATCTCCGACAGCGGCAGCCGCACCGGATCCAGCTCGGCGAGAGAGTCGTTGAGAATCTTCTCGTGGGGTTCGCGGATGTCGAGGAGGATGGCTGATCCGGCGCGGACGTCGGCAAGCGGGGAGGGGCCGACCGCGCACACCACGTCGCCGTAGGACGCGTCCAGCTCCGTGACCAGCTCACGAGCCGGGTCGGCCGCGATCTGGAAGGTGCGGGTGGAACCGGGAAAGGCGTCGTAGCGCAGCATCCGGCCGGGCACTACCTCGAGGCCGGACAACCAGCCGATGGCGGTGGTGGCCAGCAGAGCACCGATGACGGCGGTGGTGGCGCCGAGGACGCCGGCGGTGGCGCAGTCCTCGATACCCGGCGGCTGCTCAGGGAAGAGGTCGCGCAGGCCCACGCCTCGTGAGGCGGGTCCGGAGTTGAACAGGCAGACATCCCCGTGGAAGCGCAGCACGGTGCCCCACACGAGGGGAGTGCCGGTGATCTCGGCGGCGTCGGCCACGAGGTATTTCGTCTGGAAGGAGTCGGAGCCGTCGAGCACCAGGTCCACGGAGCCGACCAGCTCCACCGCGTTGGACACATTCAGGCGTTCGTTCAGCGCGGTCACCTGGATACCCGGCTGCAGTTCGGCGAGGCGCTCGGCGGCGACCTCCACCTTCACCCGTCCGACATCGGAGGCGCCGAAGAGGATCTGGCGGTGGATGTTGGTGATGTCGACGGTGTCGTCGTCGATGACCGTGATGTGCCCGACCCCGGCGGAGGCCAGGGACTGCATGGCGGGGCAGCCGAGGCCGCCGGCGCCGATGACCAGGACGTGGGCGTCGGCAAGCGCCTGCTGCTGGTCCATCCCGAAGCCGGGCAGGGCCAGCTGGCGGGCCACCCGGCGCAGTTCTGTCTCACGCATCTACAGCACCTGGTCCGACCAGGACACCAGCCCGTCGAAGCTGGAGGAGGCGACGGCGTGCTCGCGGCGTGGGATCCGGCCAGCGCCAGCGGCCAGGCGACCAGCCTCCACGGCCATTCTGATGGCGGTGGCCATCGCAACCGGATCCTGCGAGCGGTTGACGGCGGAGGCCAGCAGCACGCCGGAGCAGCCGAGCTCCATGGCGAGGGCGGCGTCGGAGGCGGTGCCGACGCCGGCGTCGAGAAGCACGGGCACAGAGGTCCGCGAGCAGATCAGCTCGATGTTGTGCGGGTTGAGAATGCCCAGCCCGGTGCCGATCGGCGAACCGAGCGGCATGACAGCCGCAACACCGACGTCCTCCAGGCGCTTGGCCACGACCGGGTCATCGGAGGTGTAGGCCAGGACGACGAAGCCCTCGGCGACGAGGAGCTCGCAGGCGTCGATAAGCTCGACGACGTCGGGGAGCAGGGTGTGCTCGTCGGCGATGACCTCCACTTTCACCCAGTTGGTGCCCAGCGCCTCGCGGGCCAGCTTGGCCGTGATGACGGCGTCGCGCGCGGTGCGGCAGCCGGCGGTGTTGGGCAGCGGGGCGATGTCGAGGCGCTGGAGCAGGTCGAAGACGGACTCGCCGCCGTCCGTGCGTGCCGCGTGGCGACGCATGGCCACGGTGGTCAGCTCCGTGCCGGAGGCCACGAGCGAATCCTCGAGCATGGACATCGACGTCGCCCCGCCCGTGCCCATGATGAGGTGGGAACTAAAGGTGCGGTCGGCGATGGTGAGCATGGATCAGCCTCCCTGGACGGCGGTGAGAATGTCGATGGACTGGCCCTCGGCGAGTTCGCGGTCCCATTCGGAACGCGGGACGACGTCACCGTCGACGGCGACGGCGACTCCGGCGGCGGGAAGCTCGCCGAGGGTCTCCTCGACGAGGCCGAGGAGGGTGGTGGCGGTGGTCTCGACGGGCTCGTTGTTGACGGTCAGGTTCATGTCACTCCTTGTGTCGGTGCGGGTCGCACGCCGCGAGGTCGATCCCCGGGTCCGTGCCCTCCACGAGGTGGACGGCCACGTCGGCGGCCAGTGCGGTCAGCAGGATGCCGTGGCGGAAATACCCGGTGGAGACGATGAGGTTCTCGTTCACCCTCCCAAGGTACGGAAGATCGTCCGGGGTGCCCGGGCGCGCGCCCGTGGTGGCCTCGAGGAAATCGCACTCCTCCAGGCCGGGGACCAGGCGGGTGGCGTCGCGCAGCAGATCGTGGACGGCACCGGTGCGGGGAACGGGGCGGTCATCCTCGCGGGAGGTGGCGCCGACGGCGATGGTGTCATCGGAACGCGGGATGAGATAGACGGGGCGGTCCTCGACGAAGCCGCGCACCACGCGCGTGAGCATGGGCTGCAGGTGAGCGGGCACACCGAGGCGCAGGATGTCGCCGTAGACGGGCCGCAGCTTGAGCCCGGGGTGGAGGGCCCCGGCGCCGAGGCCGTTGGCCAGGATGACCGGGCCGGCGGGCAGTTCCTCCGCGCGCTCCCGGAGGATGGGGACGTTGAGGTTGGCCAGGGCGTCGAGAAGCGCGGCGGCGAACAGACGCGGGTTGACCTGGTGGTCGCCGGGGATGTGCACGGCGCCGGCCAGCTGCGGACTCAGCGCGGGCTCGAGCGAACGCGCCTGCCGCAGGGGCAGCCGCTCGGCGGTCATGGCGTGCGTGGCCTGGTACTCGGCCAGCTCCGCGAGGTGCGTGGCATCGGCCCGGTCCGCGGCCACCACGAGGGTGCCCTCGGTGCGGTATCCGGTGGGCAGGTCCGTGTGCTTATCGACGACCCCCATCAACCCCGGATACAGCTCCGCCGAGCGCAGCATGAGCGGGAACAGCGGCTCCTGCCGGTAAACCACCTCGGCCACCGGGGCCAGCATGCCGCCGGCGTGGTGGGTGGCGCCGGAGGCGGGGGCGGGATCCTGCAGGGTGACCTCGTGTCCGCGGTCGGCCAGGCGCAGGGCGGTCGCCAGGCCGATGAGCCCGCCGCCGACGACGGTGATCACTGGAAACCCTCCACCAGGCGGGCAGCGTAGGCGCGGGGATCGTCGGCGTTCATGAGACCGCGGACCACGGCCAGGCCGGCCACCCCGGTGGCGGCCAGGTCGGCGGCGTCATCGGCGGTGACGTCCCCGATGGCGACCACCGGCACCTGCGAGAGCGCCGCGAGCTCCCGGTAGCCGTCGAGGCCCAGCGGAGGGCGGCCGGAGTCCTTCGTGGGGGTGGGGCGGTACGGCCCGGCGCCGATGTAGTCGATGATGTCACCGTGGTCGTTGGCGGCGGCGACCAGCTCCGGGGTGCCCGTGGTCAACCCGATGATGGCGTCGGGACCGAGCAGATCCCGGACCTGCTCGACGGGCAGATCACTCTGCCCGACGTGGACGCCGTGGACGGGCAGACCCTGGCGCATGAGGGCGAGGGCGACGTCGACGCGGTCGTCGATAAGCACCGTCGCACGGTCACCGACCTCGCGGGCGACGGCGGCGGTGAGCTCGTAGAGATCGCGCGCGTCGATCGGCTTGCTGCGCACCTGCACGGTGCCGCAGCCGCCGTCGACGGCCGCGCGGACCACGTCGA
The DNA here is from genome assembly GCF_030535495.1 of Corynebacterium sp. Classification (GTDB taxonomy): domain Bacteria; phylum Actinomycetota; class Actinomycetes; order Mycobacteriales; family Mycobacteriaceae; genus Corynebacterium. Next base: position 26,048 of record NZ_JAUNRW010000007.1, on the reverse strand, counting down.
GGATGTGTTCGCGGGTGCCGGAGCCGGTCACGAGGTAGCAACGCAGGTCAAGGGAGGGACGCATCATTCACCGATTCGAGGTAGACGTGGGAACCGCGCTTGCGGAACTCCTCCGACATGGTACGCATGCCGTCCTCCGCCTCCGGCGCACCGACCTGGGGGATGCCGAGCTTCGAGCCGAAGGCGTCGCGGATGTCCTGGCTGATGCGCATGGAGCAGAACTTCGGGCCGCACATGGAGCAGAAGTGCGCGGTCTTCGCCGGCTCCGCGGGCAGGGTCTCATCGTGGTAGGCCTGCGCGGTCTCCGGGTCGAGGGACAGGGCGAACTGGTCGTGCCAGCGGAACTCGAAACGCGCCTTGGACATGGCGTCGTCCCAGTCGCGGGCGCCCGGATGGCCCTTGGCCACATCCGCGGCGTGCGCGGCCAGCTTGTAGGTGATCACGCCGGTCTTGACGTCGTCGCGGTTGGGCAGACCGAGGTGCTCCTTCGGGGTGACGTAGCACAGCATGGCGGTGCCGCCCATGGCGATGTGTGCGGCGCCGATGGCGGAGGTGATGTGGTCATAGCCGGGAGCGATGTCCGTGACCAGCGGGCCGAGGGTGTAGAAGGGGGCGTCGGAGGCCCACTCCTGCTCCAGCTCGTTGTTGACCTGCACCATGTTGAGCGGCACGTGGCCGGGGCCCTCCACCATGACCTGGACGTCGTACTCCCAGGCGCGGCGGGTGAGCTCGCCGATGGTCTTGAGCTCCGCGAACTGGGCGTCGTCGTTGGCGTCGGCGAGGCTGCCCGGGCGCAGGCCGTCACCGAGGGAGAAGGCGACGTCGTAGTGGGCGAAGATCTCGCAGAGCTCGTCGAAGTTCTCGTAGAGGAAGGACTCCTTGTGGTGCGCCAGGCACCAGCCGGCCATGATGGAGCCGCCGCGGGAGACGATGCCCGTCACGCGCTCGGTGGTCAGCGGGATGAACGGCAGGCGCACGCCGGCGTGGACGGTCATGTAGTCCACACCCTGCTCACACTGCTCGATGACGGTGTCGCGGAAGATCTCCCAGGTCAGGTCCTCGGCGATGCCGTTGACCTTCTCCAGCGCCTGGTAGATCGGGACCGTGCCGATGGGGACGGGGGAGTTGCGCAGGATCCACTCGCGGGTGGTGTGGATGTCGTTGCCGGTGGACAGATCCATGACCGTGTCCGCACCCCAGCGGGTGGCCCAGCGCAGCTTCTCCACCTCCTCCTGGATGGAGGAGGTGACGGCCGAGTTGCCGATGTTCGCGTTGATCTTGGTGAGGAACTTCCGGCCGATGATCATCGGCTCCGACTCCGGGTGGTTGATGTTGTTCGGCAGGATCGCCCGGCCGCGGGCGATCTCCGAGCGCACGAACTCCGGCTCGCAGTGCTCACGCAGGGCGACGAACTCCATCTCCTTCGTGATGATGCCCTGCCGCGCGTAGTGCATCTGCGTCACGCGCTTGCCCGAGGTAGCGCGCAGAGTCGGGCGCTTCTCGCCCTGCCACTCGGCCGAAGCCTCGCCGCGCCGGGTCGCCGTCTTGCCGTCATCGGCCAGGTTGCGGGGGCGGCCCTCGTACTTCTCGACGTCCCCGCGTTCCGCGATCCAGTCCGCGCGCAGCGCCGGGAGCCCGACGGTGACATTGCACTCCGGGCCGCGCGTGCGGTAGATGCGGAAAGGCTCGTTGGGGCCGGTGGGGGAGTCATCCAGGTGGATCTCCGTCTCGGGGACGCTCAGGCCGTGGGACTCGATGGGCGCGAAACGGTGCTTGGGGTGAATTTCCGTGCTGGAGTCATGGGTAGGCTGCATTGCCTCGCCTCTCTTCCTTCGCCGGTACTAACCGGACAGGTTCGAACGGTGCTTGCGCGGCTGACCAGCGCAATCTCAGCCCGATGCCTCGGGCGCCCGTGGGGTCGTCGGTCATCGTAGCACCCGTGGTTTTGCCCGGGGGTGGTCGGTGTGGGAGACTGTGCAGGTTGTATGTCACGGGCACGAACCGGTCGAGCGTCCCAACAGGGAAAATGCCGCCAGGGTCCTCTGTCCAGAACTGAAAAGGAACATGTCGCATGAACATTCTCGACAAGGTTGATGCCGCGCAGCTGCGCGACGATATCCCGGCCTTCCGCGCCGGTGACACCCTCGACGTCCAGGTCAAGGTCATCGAGGGCTCCACGGAGCGTACCCAGCTGTTCAAGGGTGTCGTCATCCGTCGCCAGGGCTCCGGTATCCGCGAGACCTTCACCGTCCGCAAGGTCACCTTCGGCATCGGTGTGGAGCGTACCTTCCCGGTCCACTCCCCGAACATCTCCTCCATCGAGGTCGTTCGTCGCGGTGACGTCCGCCGTGCGAAGCTGTACTACCTGCGCGAGCTGCGCGGCAAGGCAGCCCGCATCAAGGAGAAGCGCTAGTCTTCACCGGAACATCCCCCGTACCTGCTGGTGCGGGGGATGTCCTTTTGGGCGTACCGTGGGTCCGATGATGCTCGTCGATGCCCCACGTGGCCGCCAGTTTCTCCTCGAGGTGGCTCTGGCCGGGGATGATGTGGACCTCGGTGGGGCCCTCCACCACGCATGCCGTGCCTTCGAGCCGCCCAGGTCGGTCAGCTATTACACCGCCTGCGGTGGCACGTCGGAGCCGCCGCAGGATGCCCCCGAGGTGAGTCCCGCTGAGGTCGCCGCCCGGCTGGAGCAGGTGCCGGTGGTCCAGCCCGCCTTCGACGTCGTACGCGACGTCGTCGCCCAGGTCGTGGACAGTGCCGCCTATTGGCAGCCTCCGTCCGGGCAGGACCGATTGCTGGCGACCCCGGAGATGCGGGAGGCGCTCGCCCGGGTGGAGAAGCACCTGGACATCCCGTGGTTCGACACCGCCTTCAACGCCGATGAACAGTGGGAGTGGTGGTGGCGTGAGGAAGGCAGCCATGCACACGTGAGGCGGTCGGTGGACCGGGCACTGCGGGAGTGGGGAGCATGCGTGCGCGGGGAGGAGCGGAGGCTGCGCCGCAGCCGCCCCTCCAGCGGACAGTGGTGGTCCACACCGCCGTTCGACGCGCAGCTGAGCACCACGTTGCTTAACGACGCTTCACCGGCCGGTCTGCACTTCGTGGAGGACTCCTTCGGCTGGACACAGGCCCGGGGTCGGCGGATCGATGTACCGGCCGGGGCGCGCGTCGCCGAGATCACCGGACCGCACGACTGGGCGGACCTGTGCCGCCGCTTCCCCCTCGAGGTCACCCGCCAGAAGCGCTACGACTGGGACGCGTGCACCGGCCGGAAGGGACGCTGGCTGATGCCGGACTACGAGGAGATGGCCCACCACGTCGACGCCGTGCACCTCACCGTTCGCGGCTACCTCACCACCGCCGGCCGGGCGGTCCCGGTCGACGAGGAGCACGCCAGCGTGCTCGCGGGCTGGGCCCCGGAAAGCACCTACTGGCTCCGGAATGTGAGCGCGGGGAAGGAAGTCCGGGACTGGAACGTGGCCGGCTGACCGTTCAGCAGGGCAGCCGCGCGCTACGCCAGCAGCTGGCGCGAGGCGAGGTCGCGGTACAACTCACTCGACTCCATCAGTGACGCGTGGGTGCCGACGCCGACGACGCGGCCGTCGGCAAGCACGATGATCTGGTCGGCGTCGGTGACCGTCGACAGGCGGTGGGCGACGACGACAAGGGTGCGGTCGGCTGCGGAGGCGTCGATGGCGTCGAGGATGAGCTGCTCGTTCTGGGAGTCGACGGCGGAGGTGGGTTCGTCGAGAAGCAGGATGGGGGAATCCATGAGCAGCATGCGGGCCAGGGCGAGGCGCTGGCGCTGACCTCCGGAAAGGGTCAGGCCGCGGTCGCCGAGGACGGTGTCCAGGCCCTCGGCCTCCGCCATGCGTTCGCGCAGATTGACCTGGTCGAGCGCCCACCAGCACTGCTCATCGGTGGCCTCCGGGGTGGCCAGGCGCAGGTTGTCGCGGACGGTGCCGGCCAGGACGGCGGCCTCCTGTTCGACGTAACCGACGATGTCGCGCACCGAGGAGCGCGTGAGCCCCGCCATGTCCTGATCTCCCAGGTAGAGGCGCCCGGAGGTGGGGTCGTAGAAGCGCTCGATGAGCGCCAGCATGGTCGACTTGCCGGAGCCGGAGGGACCGACGATGGCGGTCTTGGTGCCGGCGGGGATGTCGACGGTGACGTCGTGAAGCACGGGGGCGTCGTCGGAGTAGGCGAAGGAGACGTCGTCGAAACGCACGGAGTGGGCGGGGCGGGCCGGCGTGCCGTCCGTTGACTCGGGCTCCTCGTCCATGACCTGCTCGATGCGTTCGATCGCACCCATCGCCTGGCGGATGGTGGTGATCGCCCCGAATATCGAGCCCAGCGGCATGGACACCATGAACAGGTAGAGAACGAAGGTCACCAGGTCGGCGACGGAGATCGTCCCGGCGGCCACGCGGGCGCCGCCGATGCCGAGGACCAGCAGGAAGGAGCCCTGCATCGCCAGCCCGGCGGCGGGGAAGATGAGCGCCGCCACCCGCGCGATGCGCACTCCCTGGTACCAGGCGTGGTCGGCGTCGGCACGCAGGTTCGCCTCGACGGAATCCTGGGCGCCGGACGCGCGGATGGTGCGCACCGCGACGAGGGCGCGGTCCATGCCGGCGCCGAGATCGCCGACCGCCTCCTGGGCGCGCTTGGTGTAGCGCTGGATGAGGGTGGAGGAACCGATGACCGCCACCAGGGTCACCGACACCACGGCCATGACCAGACCCAGCATGAACACGTCGACCATGGCCATGAGGATGATGGCGCCGATCATCGTGGCCAGGCCGCCGATGGCGCTGACCAGGCCGCCGGTGAAGGCGGAGCGGATGATGGTGGTGTCCGACCCCAGGCGGGTGACCAGGTCACCGGTGCGATGGCGGTCGTAGACGGCGATGGGCAGGCGCAGGAGCTGGCCGATGAGATCGTGGCGGGTCGCCTTCACCGCCGATTCCGCGGTGACGGTGAGCAGATAGGACTGCGCCGCGCCCAGCACCGAGGACACCACCAGCAGGCCCACGAGAATCCAGGCCAGGTGCGCGATGGGGCCCTGCCCGACGGTGGAGATGAGCTGGTTGATCACCAGCGGCTGCGCCAGGCCCAGTGCGGATCCGACGAGGGAGAGGACCACGGCCACGGCCAACGCACCCTTGTGGTGGGCGAGCATGGCCAGCAGAGCGCGGAACGCGGAGGACTTCATGTCGAATCAGTCTAGGCCCGTTGCCTGCTGCTAGGCTCGGTCCCCGTGAGTGATGCGGAGAAGAACCACGAGGAGCGGACGGGGTCCACGGCGGCGTCGGCCAGCGGGGCGGACCAGGCAGAGAAGAAGCCCACCCCGTGGTACATCGAGATTCCGGTGGTCATCGCGGTGACCCTGCTGGCGATCTTCCTCATCCAGACGTTCGTGGGGCGCGTGTACATGATCCCCTCGCAGTCGATGGAGCCCACCCTGCACGGTTGCGCAGGCTGCACGGGTGACCGCATCTTCGTGGACAAGATCAGCTACCGCTTCGGTGATCCCCAGGCCGGGGATGTGGTGGTGTACAAGGGCACCGACTCCTGGAACCAGGGGTTCGTCTCGCAGCGTTCCCAGAATGATGTGGTGCGTGCGCTGCAGAATGCCGGCTCCTATGTCGGACTTGTCGCACCCGATGAGAATGACCTGGTCAAGCGTATCGTCGCCACCGGCGGTCAGACCGTGTCCTGCCAGGAGGGGGACCCGGCCGTGATGGTCGACGGGCAACCGATCGACCAGTCCTACATCCTCGAGCCCCCGGCCTACCCGGTGGATCCGACCACGGGATCTGAGGCCTGCGGCGGTTCCTATTTCGGCCCGCTGACGGTGCCCGAGAACAACTACTTCATGATGGGCGACAACCGCACCAACTCCGCCGACTCCCGTGCGCACATCGGCGACGAGTTCCAGGGCACCATCCCGGACGAGAACATCCGCGGCAAGGTCCAGGCCATCATCTTCCCCTTCAACCGCATCGGCGGTGTCGCGGACCCCGCGATCCAGGAGTAGTGGAGGAGCTTCTGCGCGCCCGCGGCCTCGGCCCCGTGGCGGGCGTCGATGAGGCGGGGCGCGGGGCCTGCTGCGGCCCGTTGACCGTCGCCGCCTGCATCCTCCCGCCGGGTGAGATTGAGGGGCTGGAGAAACTCACCGACTCCAAGAAGCTCACTCCCGCCTGGCGGGAGCGGCTCTACCCGCGCATTATCGACGCCGCCCTCGCCTGGTCCGTGGTGAGCATCTCGGCCGCGGCCATCGACGCCCGCGGTATCCAGCACGCCAACATCTCCGGCATGCGGCGGGCGATCGCCCAGCTCGAGGTCCGCCCCGGGTACGTGCTCACCGACGCCTGGCGGATCCCGGGCCTGGATGTCCCGCATCTGCCGGTGGTGGGCGGGGATGCGCACGTGCGCGCCATCTCCGCGGCGAGTGTCCTGGCGAAGGTTTCCCGCGACCGTCTCATGGTGGAGATGGACGCGCGCCACCCCGGTTACGGACTGGCCGCGCACAAGGGTTACTCGACGAAGGCACACATGGCTGCGGTGCGGCAGCACGGCGGGTGCGCGGAGCATCGCTACACTTACGCCAACGTCGTCAAGGCCCACGACGAGTGGCTGGAACATGGAGGTTTACGTGAGCGCTGAGGAACTCGACAACTACGAGGCAGAGGTGGAGCTCTCCCTGTACCGCGAGTACCGGGACGTGGTCAGCCAGTTCTCCTATGTCGTGGAGACCGAACGCCGCTTCTACCTGGCCAATGCGGTGGAGCTCATCCCGCACAACGACGGGCGTGACGTCTACTACGAGGTCCGCATGTCCGATGCCTGGGTGTGGGACATGTACCGCGCCGCCCGTTTCGTGCGCTATGTCCGCGTGATCACCTACAAGGACGTCAACATCGAGGAGCTGGACAAGCCGGACCTCATGCTGCCTGAATAGATGAAAGACCACAGCCTCAAGCGCCATTTCACGGGCGACTGCGCCCGGCGCATCGCGGCGATGGTGGGGGAGCGCCTCGACGGGGAGGATTTCGCGGGGGCCGTGGACCGGCGGGTGGAGGGCCTGGAACTCAAGGACCGGGTGCTGGTGATCGCCGAGGAGCTGCGGGAGAGGCTGGGTGGGGACTATGTGGCGTCGATAAGCATGCTCGTCGATGCCCTGGGGCCCGAGCTGCGCGACGACCAGGGGATGTTCACCGAGTCGTGGTACCTCATGCCGGTGGCCCGGTTCGTGGAGGAGTTCGGGCTGGAGCATCCGCGCGAGTCGCTGGCGGCGATCGAGGAGATCACCCGCCGCCACACGGGCGAGTACGCGATCCGCCCGTACCTTGCGCGGTGGCCGCAGTTGACGATGGATACCATCCGCACGTGGGCAGAATCGGACAGCCACCATGTGCGGCGTCTGGCGTCGGAGGGCATCCGGCCGCGGCTGCCGTGGGCGGGCAGGTACGCCCCGTTCGTTGCCGATCCGCGGCCGGTCATCGCGGTCCTCGACATGCTTATCGACGACCCGTCGCTCTACGTCCGCACCTCCGTGGCCAACAACCTCAACGACATCTCCCGGGATCACCCCGGGCTGGCCGTGGAGACGGCGCGGCGCTGGTGGGCGATGGATTCGGAGCGGACGCGGTGGATCGTGACCAAGGGCCTGCGCACGCTGGTCAAGCAGGGTGACCCCGACGCTCTGGAAGTGCTCGGGGCGGGCCGTGACCCGGCGATCATGGTGCGTTCGGTACGGGTGACACCGGAACGCGTACGGATCGGCGAGGCCACCGAAATCGCCGTGACCGTGGCCAACGAATCCGGGCAGGCGCGCGACGTCATCGTCGACTATCGGATACATTTCCGCCGCCCCGACGGTTCCCTGCGTCCTGCGACCTTCCGACTCGGGCGGGTGTCGGTGGCGGCCGGCGAGGTGGCTGAGGTACGCAAGCGCCGCACCTTCCGGCAGCTCGCGACGAGAACGCTGCACCCCGGGGAGCACGCGGTGAGCGCTCAAGCCAACGGCAATCCGGGTGAGACCGTAACCTTCCACCTTCTAGCAGAAAACTCCGGATAGCGTCGTCCGCGGTGGCCCCGGGATGTGGATAACCCGAGTTATCCACAGATTCGGGGTCTTGCCCATTGCCTGTGCTTTTCTTTTCGCCTCTCGACGCCCACCCTGGGAACCACATCACTTCCAAGGGGGGAAACCACATGTCAGTTGCTCAGAAACGTCGCACCCGGCTCGGCCGACAGGGAGAGTCCGAGGCCGCCGCCTTCTACCGCCGGCGCGGAGCCGAAGTGCTCGACCGGAACGTCGCCTATCCCGTCGGTGAGCTCGACCTCGTCTGCCGGGAGCCGGACGGCACCATCGTGTTCGTCGAGGTCAAGACCCGCTCCGGCCGCGGCTACGGCGGTGCGGAGGCCGTGACCGGCCGAAAGCTGGCCCGCATCCGCCGGGCCGCCACGCGCTGGCTCGAGGGTCGGGAGTATGTGGGCGTGCGTTTCGACGTCCTCGTGTTCACCACCATCCGCCACGGCTTCGACGTGGAGTTCTACGAGGGGGTCGACCATGGCGCTTGGTAGAACCAGCACGGTGGCCCTCGACGGGGTGGTGGCCCGCCCGGTGACGGTCGAGGCCAACGTCGGCCCCGGACTCCCGGGCATCCACCTTGTGGGCCTGGGGGATACCGCGGTGAGCGAATCCCGCGACAGAATCCGCACCGCCGTGGCCAACTCGCGCCTGCCGTGGCCGAAGACGAAGATTGTGGTGTCGATGTCCCCGGCCTCGTTGCGTAAATCCGGTTCCCACTTCGACCTGCCCACGGCACTGGCCGTCCTCGCAGCCGGGGTTTTGGCCCCGCGGCTGGACAGTGCGGTGGTGGTCGGGGAACTGGGTCTCGACGGCTCCGTCCGGGAGGTCCCCGGTGTCCTGCCCGCCCTGCTCGCCGCCCGCGCGCATGGCTTCCGCTACGCGCTTATCCCGCCGGGAAATGCTGCCGAGGCCACGCTTATCGACGGGTTGACCGTCCTCGCGACACCGACCCTGTCCGCCGCCTGGGCCTGGGCCACAGGCCGGGGTGAGCTGCCGGTGGCGCGGGGGAGAGAGGGCGTGGATAAGCGGGACGTGCCGGATTTCGCTGATCTGGCCGGGCAGCGGGAGGCGCGGTTCGCGGCCGAGGTGGCGGCGGCGGGTGGACACCACATGCTGCTCCTCGGGCCGCCGGGTTCGGGAAAGTCGATGATCGCCGCCCGCCTGCCCGGGATCCTGCCGCCGTTGACACCGGCGCAGGCTCTGGAGGCCACGGCTGTGCATTCCGTGGCGGGTAACGGCCGGGTGATGCGCCAGGCGCCCTTCATCGATCCGCATCATTCGGTGAGCAGGGCAGCACTGCTCGGTGGTGGATCGGGGAACGCTCGGCCGGGGGCGGTGAGCCTGGCCCACCACGGGGTGCTGTTCATCGACGAGGTGTCCGAGGTTCCGGCCGCCATCCTCGACGGCCTGCGCACCCCGCTGGAGGACGGGGAGGTGCGCCTGATGCGGTCGCAGAGGGAGGTGGTGTTTCCGGCGCGGTTCCAGCTGGTGCTCGCCGCCAACCCCTGCCGGTGCGCGACGGAGGACCCGGCGCGGTGCCAGTGTAAATCCCACGAGCGCGCCGGTTACCTGCGCAATCTCTCCGGACCGATGCGCGACCGGCTGGACATCACCGCGCGTACCTCCTCGGCCGGGGTGCTCGTGGGGGAGGAAGAGTCCTCACGGGCCATCCGCGAGCGGGTGAGTGCGGCCCGGGAGCGGGCGCGGGTGCGTTTCGGATGCGTCAACGCCGCCATGGACCCCCATCGGTTGCGCCGGGACTACCCCGCGGATGAGGCCGGCATGGCGACGCTGGGGTCGTTGCTGTCCACCGGTGACATCACCCAGCGCGGTGTGGACCGGGCGCTCAAGCTGGCCTGGACGCTGGCCGATCTTGACGGGGTGTCCCGACCTGATCTGGGCCACGTGCTCCGCGCCGCGGAACTGCGGGAGGGGGCATGAGCGAGCTGGACTGGGCCTACCTCAACCGGGTCGTCGAGGGTCCTTCGCGTCCTTTGCAGCAGCTGCTGGCTGCCGGAAGGGATGTCGGCGAAATCGCGCACGGGGTCCGCTCCCGGGCCTCGTGGCTGGGGGAGCTGGCCGGGCAGACAGCCGCGCGCTGCGGTTGGGAGCGGATGGAGGAGGACCTCGTCGCCGCGGCGGCCGTGGGTGCGCGGTTGATCACCCCCGAGAGCCCGGAGTGGCCGACCTCCGAATTCGACCGGGCTTTCGGATTCGCCGCCACCGGTCGCAGCGAGCATCTGCGCAGCTACCAGGACGATGCCGTGCCACCCCACGCCCTGTGGGTCCGCGGCGGGCCGTTGGGGGCCGCGGTGGCGCAGTCGGTCGCCATCGTGGGCACGCGGGCCGCCACCCGCTACGGGTTGGACGCGACGCGGCAGATCGCCACCGGCCTGGCGTCCCACCACTGGACGGTGGTCTCCGGGGGAGCGTTGGGCATCGACACCGTCGCGCACGAATCAGCCCTCGGTGCCGGCGGGCTGACCGTGGCGGTGGCGGCCTGCGGCATCGACCGCACCTATCCCGCCCGCAACGCGGCGCTGTTCGACCGGATCGCCGGGCAGGGGGTGTGCGTGTCGGAGTACCCGCCGGGCACCCCGCCGCAGCGTCACCGCTTCCTCACCCGCAACCGGCTGGTGGCCGCCCTGACGTCCGGGACGGTCATCGTCGAGGCCGCCTGGCGATCCGGTGCTCTCAACACCCTTTCCTGGGCGGAGGGTCTCGGCCGCGTGACCATGGCGGTGCCGGGGCCGATCACCGGCGCCGGATCGTTGGGCTGCCACGAGAGGATCAAGGAGGGGCGAGCGCAGCTGGTCACCGGGTCGGATGACATCCGGAGCCTGCTCGGGGCGGTCGGCGCGCTCGATGTCGCCGAGCAGTACGAGCTGGCCTTCGCCGCCACGCCGGTGCAGTCTCTGTCACGCAATGAACTGCGGGCCTTTGACGCCATCGAGCCTGCCGGATCCATTGCGCAGGAAGTGGCCGCGTCGGCCGGCCTCCCGCTGCCGCTGACCGTCCACCTGCTCATGGACCTGTGCAAGCGGGGGGTGGTGGTGCGGGAGGGGACGACGTGGAAGCGGGCGGATAGACTGTGACCTCATGAACAGTCACCAGCTGGCGGAGGCGATCGAGGACTTCGTCGATCACTCCCGGCTGGTGCTCGGCCGCTCGGAGGCCACCGTCCGTGGCTACCGCTCGGACCTGCGCTCACTGGCGGAGAACGTGCCGAACTTCGCCGGGTTCACGCTGCCTGCCCTGCGTGCCTGGCTGGCGGCGGCGGTGCGGGAGGGGAAATCGCGCGCCACCATCGCCCGCCGGACGGCCTCGGTCCGCAGCTTCTCCACGTGGGCTCTGCGTCAGGGGCACCTCGAGGCGGATGTGGCGGCGCGGTTGGTGTCACCGAAGGTGAGCCGGCCCCTGCCCGAGGTGCTGGGTGTGACGAAGGCCGGGGAATTCGTGGGTAACGCCGCCTCCGCGGATGAGATCGAGTTCCTCCGGGACAGCGCCATGCTGGAGCTGCTGTACGCCACCGGGGTGCGCGTCTCGGAGCTGGCGGGCATGGATGTCAAGGATCTGGACCTGACCCGCCGGACCGTCCGTGTGTTGGGTAAGGGTGACAAGGAGCGCGTCGTGCCGTTCGGGGACGCAGCTGCTGACGCGGTGACGCAGTGGCTGGACCGCGGCCGCGGTGAGTTGGCGGGGGAGACCCCGGCCCTGTTCGTCGGCGTGCGTGGCGGGCGAATCGATCCCCGCCAGATTCGGCGTGTCGTGGAGAAGGCCGGCCAGGTCACCGGCCAGCGCATCTCCCCGCACGGGCTGCGTCACACCGCCGCCACCCATCTGCTCGAGGGCGGGGCCGATCTGCGCGTGGTGCAGGAGATGCTCGGGCATTCCTCACTGCAGACCACGCAGATCTACACGCACGTGTCGGCGGAACGGCTCAAGGACGTGTTCCACCAGGCGCATCCGCGGGCGTAGCGTTGTCACCGGCTCCCTAGTCGTATATGGTGATTCATGTGAGGTATGAACCCTCAGTTGTGACTATTCGCTCCACTCCCGGTGAGGAGGGTAGTTGCGGGTTATTTACGCAGACCGAGAGTTGAAACGGATCGCCGAGGATCCGGGCTACCACGCTGCTCGCTGGAGCCCGGACATTGTCAAGAGCTACCGCAAGAAGATTCAGATCATCACGAGCGCCACCGATGAACGGGACCTTCGGGCGATGACATCCCTGCGGCTGGAGAAGCTGTCCGGTGATCGCGAGGGCACGTCGTCCATCCGGCTCAACCGGAGGTACCGGCTGATCCTCCGTTTCGACACCGACGACGCCGGGCGGATGGTCATCATCCTGGAGATGGTGGATTACCACTGAAAAGGTCAATGAGAGCAGGTGAATTCGATGAGCACGACCCCCATGGCAGAGGCGTTTCCGGCCGGTGAGTTCCTCGCCGAGGAACTGGAGGCACGGGGATGGTCGCAGCAGGACTTCGCGGCAGTATTGGACCGGCCGGTGCAGTTCGTGTCGGAGGTCATCACGGGAAAGCGTGAGATTACCCGCGAATCCGCCGCCCAGATCGGGGCTGCCCTCGACACTTCGGCGGAGCTGTGGTTGAACCTCCAGGACACCTACCTTTTGTGGCTGCAGTCGCAGGACACCCAGGTGCAGGAGTCCATCGATTCGGTGCGGACCCGGGCCCGCCTACAGGAACTGGCACCGGTGCGGGAACTGCAGAAGCGAGGTCTGGTCAGCACCGGTGACACTGCGGAGCAAGTGCGAGATGTCCTGGATCTGCTGGGGATGAGATCCCTCGATGACACTTCCGCCCTGGCTTTCTCTGCCCGTCGCAGCAATACCGACGACACCGTGACCCCGGTGCAGCGGGCCTGGGTGGCGTGCGTGCACAGGGTCGCGGAGAACCTGCCTGCAAGGGAGTACAATCGGGACGCTTTCGAGGTCGCGGTGCGCACGCTCTCGTCGGCAGCCCGGGAACCATCAGCTCTGGCCACGTTCCAGGCATTGTTCGCGGAGGCGGGCGTGCGGCTGGTGTACCTGGAGGCATTTCCGGGTGGAAAGCTCGACGGTTGCGCACTGCTTCTCGACGGCGCCCCGGCCATCGGTGTCTCCGGCCGCGGGAAACGCCTGGATAAAGTCCTCTTCACCATCCTCCACGAGGCTGCTCACGTCCTGCTCGGGCACCTGAGTGGTACGAACGACGCGATCGCCGACGATCTCAGCGCCCCCGGTGAGGACAAGTGGGAACAGGAAGCAGACGCCCTGGCGGGATCGCTGGCCATCGCAGGTCCGCTACCGGAGGTTCCGGGCCGGATCACCAGGAGATGGGTCGACATGGCGGCGAAGCACCTCGACGTGCACCCGATCGTGCTCATCGGGCGCCTCCAGAACGAGGGGCACATTCCATGGCAATCCACGCTGGTGCGGGAGGCCCCCAGTGCTGTTCCTCATCTGCGGCAGTGGAAGGTGCCCCTGCCGATCACGCATTCGGCTTCAACCTGATCACCGGCGCATCCAGCAGCCCCAGCGGGTTGACGTAATCCGCCGCACCCCGCCGCGCTCCCCAGTGCAGCCCCGGCCAGCCGTCCGTCGGGTGGCCGAGGGTCCCGATCGTCTGCCCTTCCCGCACCGCATCCCCGCGGGCCACCCGCGCGTGCACCGGTTGATAGGTGGTGCGTATCCCGTCGGCGTGATCCACCGACACCGTCGGGGTGCCGGCCACCACACCGGCGAAGGCCACCACCCCGTCCCCGGCGGCCACCACCGTCCCACCCACCGGCAGCGCCAGGTCGACGCCACGGTGCCCGGGCAGCCAGTTGTGGTCCGGGCGGTCGAAGGCGCGCAGCACATGAACCGAACCGGTGGGGGAGACATAGGCCCAGGCCGGAGTCCCTCCGCCCACCAGTGCCAACACCACGAAAACAACCAGCCACCGCATGCCCGCGAGGTTAGGGGGTTGGGGGAGGAGCGGGGCGTCGATAAGCAGTGGACTTGTGGATGGTGGGGCGCATGTGACCGGCCTGTGGACAATTGCGTGTCCCGGTTTGGCGATCGCAGGCCAGAGGGCTAAAGTGGGCGCCAGCAGTGTGCCCTCCAAGGTGCGCGCTGACTACGCGCGGCGGGGAACACCGACGCTGACATGGTCCCGGATATCCGGGTGTCAGTGGCTGGCCTCGTCGCTAGGGTGCAGGACAAAAACCTGCACGTCAGAAGACAGAAAACCGAAAACTACCAGAAAGTGAGCGTGACATGGCAGTCGTTACCATGCGCGAGCTTCTCGATGCCGGTGTCCACTTCGGCCACCAGACCCGTCGTTGGAACCCGAAGATGCGTCGCTTCATCTTCACCGACCGCAACGGCATCTACATCATCGACCTGCAGCAGACCCTGACCTACATCGACGCAGCGTTCGAGTTCGTCAAGGAGACCGTCGCCCACGGCGGCACCATCCTGTTCGTCGGCACCAAGAAGCAGGCCCAGGAGGCCGTCCAGGTCGAGGCCGACCGCGTCGGAATGCCCTACGTCAACCACCGTTGGCTCGGCGGCATGCTGACCAACTTCCAGACCGTCTCCAAGCGTCTGCACCGCCTCAAGGAGCTGCAGGCCATGGACGCAGCGGAGAACGGCTACGAGGGTCGCACCAAGAAGGAGATCCTCATGCTCACCCGCGAGCGCACCAAGCTGGAGCGCGTCCTGGGTGGCATCGCCGACATGACCCGCGTCCCCTCCGCTCTCTGGGTGATCGACACCAACAAGGAGCACATCGCGGTCAACGAGGCCCACAAGCTCAACATCCCGGTCGTCGCCGTGCTGGACACCAACTGCGACCCGGACGTCGTCGACTGGCCGGTCCCGGGCAACGATGACGCCATCCGCTCCACCGCCCTGCTGTCCCGCGTCATCTCCACCGCCGTGGAGGAGGGCAAGAAGGCCCGCGAGGAGCGTCAGCTCGCCGCTTCCAAGGAAGCTGCCGGTGACACCCAGGAGAAGGCCGCTGCCGACGCCGAGAAGGCCGCCGAGCAGTCCCCGTCCCAGGTCACCCAGTCCGACGCCGTGACCGAGGCCACTGAGGCCGAGTCCACCGAGGCTGCCGCCGCCGAGGCCGCACAGGTCACCGAGCCGGCCGCTGAGGCTGCTGAGTCCACCGAGGGCGCAGAAAACTAAATCGAGGCGTTCGGCCTTGACACAACTTGAGGCCCCCGCCGGTCGTGTACGCGGCGGGGGCCTTTCCCATCGACTACGCTCTGTGGTCGATAACCGTTCCGATACGAGGAGGATCGCCCCGACTATGGCGAACTACACTGCTGCAGACGTCAAGAAGCTCCGCGAGCTCACCGGCTCCGGCATGCTCGACTGCAAGAAGGCCCTGGACGAGTCCGCTGGTGACTTCGACAAGGCTGTTGAGATCCTGCGCATCAAGGGTGCCAAGGATGTGGGCAAGCGCGCCGAGCGCTCCGCTTCCGAGGGCCTGATCGCCGTCTCCGGCAACACCATGGTGGAGATCAACTCCGAGACCGACTTCGTGGCCAAGAACGCCGAGTTCAAGGAGCTGGCCGCGAAGATCGCCGAGGCTGCCGCCGCCGCCAAGGCCAACACCCCGGAGGAGCTCGCCGCCGCTGAGATCGACGGCAAGCCGGCCGCCGATGTCCTGCAGGAGATGTCCGCCAAGATCGGCGAGAAGCTGCAGCTGCGTCGCGCCGCCACCGTCGAGGGCGACAACGTCGCCGTCTACCTGCACCAGCGTGCCTCCGACCTGCCGCCGGCAGTCGGTGTCCTGGTCGCCTACACCGGTTCCGGTGCTGAGGCAGAGGCTGCCGCCAAGGCCGCCGCCATGCAGGTTGCCGCCCTCAAGGCCGGTTACCTGACCCGCGAGGACGTCCCGGCGGAGGTTGTGGAGAAGGAGCGCAACATCGCCGAGCAGATCACCCGCGAGGAGGGCAAGCCGGAGCAGGCCATCCCGAAGATCGTCGAGGGTCGCCTGGGCGGCTTCTACAAGGACGTCGTCCTCCTGGAGCAGGCCTCTGTCGCCGACTCCAAGAAGACCGTCAAGCAGCTCATGGATGACGCCGGCGTCACCCTGACCGGCTTCAAGCGTTTCGAGGTCGGCCAGGCCTAAGGCCCCGCCTCACGCTTATCGACGACCGCCGCTGCCCTCCGGGGCGCGGCGGTTTTCGCGTCCCCCGGCCACGGGATAGGATGGGATCCGATCAAACCGCCCCCTCTCAAGGAGCTCACACGGTGACCAACCCCACCCCGAAACGGACCAGCTACAAGCGCGTCATGTTGAAGCTCGGAGGTGAGATGTTCGGCGGTGGCGAGGTCGGCATCGATCCCGATGTCGTCGAGAACGTCGCCCGCCAGATCGCCGAGGTGGCCAACACCGGCGCGGAGATCGCCGTGGTCATCGGCGGCGGCAACTTCTTCCGCGGTGCCGAACTGCAGCAGCGTGGCATGGACCGCGCCCGCTCCGACTACATGGGCATGCTCGGCACGGTGATGAACTGCCTCGCACTGCAGGACTTCCTGCAGCAGAAGGGGGTGGACTGCCGCGTGCAGACCGCCATCAACATGGCCCAGGTCGCCGAGCCCTACCTGCCGCTGCGTGCTGTCCGCCACCTGGAGAAGGGCCGCGTGGTCATCTTCGGTGCCGGCATGGGTATGCCGTACTTCTCCACCGACACCACCGCCGCGCAGCGTGCCCTGGAGATCGGCTGCGACGTGCTCTTCCTGGCCAAGGGTGTCGACGGCGTGTACTCCGACGACCCGCGCACCAACCCGGATGCGGAGCTGTTCACCGAGATCACCCCGCGCGAGGTCATCGAGAAGGGCCTCAAGGTCGCCGACGCCACCGCGTTCTCCCTGTGCATGGACAACGACATGCCGATCCTGGTGTTCAACCTCCTCACCGAAGGCAACATCGCGCGTGCGGTCGCCGGCGAGCAGATCGGCACGCTCGTCAACTCCTGAGCTCAGCCTGGTAGATTGATGCAGGTAAACACACCTTAAGAAAGGCTTCACCCATGATCGACGAGATCCTCTTCGAGTCCGAGGACCGCATGACCCACACCGTCGAGCACACCCGCGAGGATCTGACGACGATCCGTACCGGTCGTGCCAACCCGGCGATGTTCAACGGTGTCATCGCCGAGTACTACGGCGTGCCCACCCCGATCACCCAGATGGCCACCATCTCCGTGCCGGAGCCGCGCATGCTGCTCATCAAGCCCTACGAGATGAACGTCATGGGCGAGATCGAGAACGCCATCCGCAACTCCGACCTCGGCGTCAACCCCACCAACGACGGCCAGGTCCTGCGCGTGACCATCCCGCAGCTGACCGAGGAGCGCCGCCGTGACATGGTCAAGGTGGCCAAGGGCAAGGGTGAGGACGGCAAGATCGCCATCCGCAACATCCGCCGCAAGGGCATGGAGCAGCTGAAGAAGCTGCAGAAGGACGGCGACGCCGGCGAGGACGAGGTCCAGGCCGCCGAGAAGGAACTGGACAAGGTCACCGCGAACTACGTCGCCCAGATCGACGAGGTCGTCTCCCGCAAGGAAGAGGAGCTGATGGAGGTCTAGGACCTCCCTGCTTCACGACGCCACCCGCGTACCCCCCGATCCTTTGTCCGTTCCCCATCATCCAGGAGGCCCCAGGTGACTGAAGCGAAGTTGGGCCACCTGCCGAAACCGCGGAACTCGGCCGGTCGGAACCTGCCGGCGGCCATCGGGGTCAGCGCGTTGCTCGGCGGGCTGGTGCTCCTGGCGGTGTGGATCGGCCCCATCGGCTGGTACCCGCTCGTGGCCGCCGCGGTGGGCGTGGCGACGTGGGAAGTGATCGTGCGGCTGCGCGAACACTCGTACTTCATCCCGCGGGCGCCCATGCTGGTGCTCGGACAGCTCATGGTGTGGCTGTCCTGGCCCTTCGGCACCACCGGCCTGGTGGCGGCCTACGTCACCGCCGTGCTGTTCATGATGTTCGGCCGGCTCTTCTACCACGGTCGCACCACCCCGCCGCAGAACTATCTGCGGGATACGGCGGTGGCGATCTTCGTCCTCACGTGGATCCCCCTGTTCGCCTCCTTCGCGGCGATGCTCTCGCTCATCTCCTCGGAGGGGATCTGGCCGGGGGCGTACATCGTCACGTTCATGCTGTGCGTGATCGCCTCCGACACGGGCGGATACATCGCCGGCGTCATGTTCGGGTCCCGCCCCATGGCCCCGGCGGTGAGCCCGAAGAAGTCCTGGGAGGGGTTTGCCGGATCCGTCACCGGAGGCGTGGTCACCGGTGCCCTCACCGTCGCGCTGCTGCTCGGTGAGGCGTGGTGGATCGGAGCACTCATGGGCCTGGGTCTGGTGGTCTGTGCGACGCTCGGTGATCTGGTGGAATCCCAGTTCAAGCGCGAGCTGGGCATCAAGGACATGTCCACCCTGTTGCCCGGTCACGGCGGCCTCATGGACCGCCTCGACGGCATGCTGCCCTCCGCGATGGTCACCTGGCTGGTGCTCAGCGTCCTGGGTGGCTGAGCACCACCGGGACTATCCGCGCATCTTCCGCTGCCGCTTGACCTGGCGGCGCAGCTCGAACATGCGGACCACACCGACGAGCGCCATGATGAGCGCACCGGTGATCGCGGAGAACAGGTAGCCGATACCGGCCGGGAAGTGGAAGGTCCACGTCAGGACGTTGAGCTCGACCTGCTGCTGGTTCTGCAGGATGAACACCAGCAGGGCGATGAGCAGGAGGGCTCCCGCGATGAGTGCCGCCCAGGTGCCACCCGCCAGTGAACCCTTGACCTTCGTCTCCACCTCGGTCTCTGTCACCGGGCCCTGCCGCGAGGGGGCCGGGTCCGGGGTGTCCTCGGCGTGGATGTCGCGGTGCTCGTCGAGGTGGTCGGGCATGGGCTCGTCGCGCACAGCGGGGGAGCGGTCCGGTTCCATGTCGTACACCGGCTCGTTGTCGTACACCGGGTCATTGCTCTGTGGTCGTGTCATACCATCATTCAACGCTGTGCATGCGAATTCCGCCACGTAACACGTCATACACTTGGGTAACAGTCCTGCGACATGCAAAGATGGGGGGCACTATGGCTGAACCCGTTGCTCTCCAGTTCTCCGCGCCGAAGCGCGGCATGCCGCCCACCCACTTCGCCGATCTCACCCCCGAGGAGCGCGTCGAGCGCATCACGGCGCTCGGCCTCCCGAAGTTCCGCGCCGATCAGATCGCCCGCCACTACTACGGCCGCTTCGAGGCGGATCCCTCCACCATGACGGACCTGCCGGCGGATGCCCGCGAGACGGTGGCCCGGGAACTCTTCCCGACGCTGCTCACCCCGATCCGTTCCATCGAGACCGACGACGGGGACACGACCAAGTCCCTGTGGCGCCTCAACGACGGAACTCTGCTGGAGTCGGTCCTCATGCGCTACCCGGACCGTGCCACGTTGTGCATCTCCTCCCAGGCCGGCTGCGGCATGGCCTGCCCGTTCTGCGCCACCGGCCAGGCCGGACTGGACCGCAACCTCTCGGCGTCCGAGATCGTCGACCAGGTGCGCGCGGCCGCCGCCACGATGGAGGCGGAGGGCTCCCGCCTGTCCAACATCGTGTTCATGGGCATGGGGGAACCGCTGGCCAACTACAAGCGCGTCGTCTCGGCGGTGCGCCAGATCACGCAGCCCTCCCCGCAGGGCTTCGGTATCTCGCAGCGCAACGTCACGGTCTCGACGGTGGGGCTGGCCCCGGCGATCCGCAAGCTCGCGGACGAGAACATGTCCGTCCGCCTCGCGGTGTCCCTGCACACCCCGGATGATGAGCTGCGCGACACCCTCGTGCCCATCAACAACCGATTCTCCGTCGAGGAGGTGCTCGACGCCGCCCGCTACTACGCCGACAAGTCCGGGCGCCGCGTGTCCATCGAGTACGCCCTCATCCGCGACATCAACGACCACGACTGGCGTGCGGACCTGCTGGGTAAGAAGCTGCACAAGGCCCTCGGCCCGAAGGTCCACGTCAACCTCATCCCGCTCAACCCGACCCCGGGCTCGAAGTGGGACGCCTCCCCGAAGGACCGACAGGCCGAGTTCGTCCGCCGCGTCATCGCCCAGGGCGTGCCGTGTACGGTGCGCGACACCCGTGGCCAGGAGATCGCCGCCGCCTGCGGCCAGCTTGCTGCCGAGGAGAAGTAGCGACGCTACCGTGGGGGCATGACTGACCCCACTCTGCAGGCACTGGCGGTCCGGGACCTGACGAAGGTCTTCGGGAGCCAGGTGGCCGTCGACAAGCTCTCTCTCGATATCCCGCGCGGATCCATCTACGGCATCGTCGGCCCCAACGGCGCGGGCAAGACGACGATGATTTCCATGGTCGCTGGCCTCGCGCGCCCGACGGAAGGCCGCGCCTGGGTCGCCGGCCATGATGTGTGGCAGGATCCGCTGCCCGCGAAGCAGGCGATGGGCCTGCTCGTGGACGGGGTACCGGTCTTCGACCGCCTCTCCGGACGCGAGTATCTGCAGTACCTCGGCGGTATCCGCGGGCTGCCGCAGGCGGAGGTGGAGCACCGCGCCACGGAGCTTCTCGACGCCCTCGGCCTCACCGACGCCGGACCGAAATTCATCGTCGACTACTCCGCCGGCATGACGAAGAAGATCCTGCTGGCGGGAGCGCTCCTGCACAACCCGGAGATCCTCATCCTCGATGAGCCGCTCGAGGCCGTCGACCCGGTGTCGGGTCGCCACATCCAGCAGATCCTGCGCCGGTACGCGGCCCGCGGCGGCACCGTCGTGCTGTCCTCCCACGTCATGGAGCTGGTGGAGGGACTGTGCGATCATGTCGCGATCATCCACCAGGGGACGGTACTTGCGGCCGGGCACGTCGATGAGGTGCGCCAGGGGTCCAGCCTCGTGGACACCTTCGTGCGCTACGTCGGTGGCCGCGACCTCGACGACGAGACCCTGGGGTGGCTGCGATGACCTCACTGCTGTTGCGGCTGCACCGCACCCTGTGGAAGCGCTCGATGGCGGGCAACTCGGCGTCGATGATCATGGCGGTGCTGCTCGCCCTCTACGCCTTCATCGGACTGGTGAGCCTGACCATGAGCGTGTGGATGCTCGACGCGCCGGACCGGGCCTGGGGGATGGCGGGCATGGTGGGAATGGGTGTCATCGCCTACATCGCCGTCGCGGTGGTCATCCCCTCCGGGGAGTCCCAGCTCAACGCCGCCGACTTCGCCACCCTGCCCGTCACCGAGCGGGACCTGCACCCGGCCATGGCGTGGTCCACGCTGCTGACCACCCGCGGCGCCATCGCCGCAGTGACCACGGTGCTGGCCACCGGCGTCGCGGTCTGGTTGTCAGGGTGGTGGTGGATCCTGGTCATGCCGGTCGTCCTTCTCATGACGCTGCTGCTGGGGGAGCTGGCCCGCATCCTCAGCTCCGGGGGCGGCCGCGTGTCCTCCGAACGGATGAACATCCTCTCCGGCGTGCTGGTCATCGTGATGATCTTCGGTTTCAACGTGCTCATCTCCTACGGCCTGGACAGCATCCCCCTCGACCGGATCGGCCGCATCCTCGCCTGGACCCCGGCGGCGGCCCCGGCCGGCCTGCTCGCCTCGCTTATCGACGCCGCCTGGCTCCCCGCCGCCGCCCAGCTCGCCATCACGGTGCTCACCGTCGTGCTCGGTGTCTGGTGGTGGCGTCGGGTCATCGGCCGGCGCCTCGACGCACCCGCCGATTCCGTCACCCACGAGGACACCGAGGAACGGAAGGAGGGCGTGCTGTTGCCCGGGCTGCCGTACACGCCGGGCGCGATGATCTACTCCCGCGGGTTGCGGTACTTCCGCCGCGATCCCCGCATGATCGGTTCCGTCGTCACCTTCCCGATCATCGCCGCGGTCCTGCTGGTGCAGGGGGCCACCGGTGAAGAACCCATGCTCTACGTCGGCATGATCCTCATCGCGCTCCTGTCCGGGTCCCTGGCCAGCAACGACTTCGGCTACGATGGCCCCGCCATGTGGAGCACCATCGTCGCCGGGGTGCCCGCCCGCACGTTGCTGCTCGGACGGCACCTTGCGCAGATGACACCCATGGTGGTGCTGGTGGTCCTTTTCAGCATCGCCAGCATCATCCTCGCCGACAACACCGGCCGCGCCGTGCTCGTCGGCATCGTCGCCTGCGGCATGCTCATCACCGTCGCCGGGCTGGCCCTGCTGCTGAGCACCCACAATCCTTTCCCCACCGCGAAACCGGGCACCAGCCCGTGGGCCGACAAGTCCGGATTCTCCGGTGCCGCCTTCGTGGCCGCCTTCGGCTCCCTGCTGCTCGGCTGGATCCCGGCGGCACCGGGCGCGGTCATGATCGCCGTCGGGTGGGTCGTCCCCGGTGTGCTGCTCGTGCTGGCCGTGCCCGCCGCGTTCTACTGGGTGTGCCTCCGGCTGGCGGAGAAGCGGGTGCGCGCCCGGCTGCCGGAGATCTACGGCCGAGTCTCCCGCTGGGTCAACTAAGGGCCGCGGAGGGTCGCAGAGGGCACGACAAAACCGCCCTCCCGGCGGGGGAGAGCGGTTGTAACTTCTCGTGCTGCTTAGCGGGCCTCGAGCTCGGAGGCGGCGGTGGAGCCGGTACCGGTGGCGATGGTGTCGGTGGACACAGCGTGGCGGGACTCGACGGCCGGGGTGGCGCGCAGGTGCTGGACGCGGGCCGGATCGATGTTCATGGCGATCAGCTGGGAGTCCGTCAGGTCAGCGTAGACACCGGAGAGGGTCTTCTGGTTGTAGGTCCAGTCGGGCTCGCGGTGGTTGATCGGCTGGTTACGGGCCGAGAGGGTACGCACCTGGCTCAGCTTCGGCTCGAACAGGTGGATGAGCAGACCGATGGCCACCAGTGCGGCGATGGACAGCAGCCAGATGGTCTCAACGTGGCCCTCGTGGTTACCGAAGTTGTAACCCAGCAGGATCAGGACCGACACCCAACCCGCCACCTGAACGGTGGTGCGGGAGAGCTCACTCCAGCCGTAGGCGGCGGAGGGTACATCCAGGGTGGAGGTACCGCTGTGGACCTCAGGCACGATCTCGTGGGAAGCAGCCACGTTGTTCTCCTTGTCATGAAGGCATGTTTAACTTGCCCCATATCTTTGCACATAGGTTGGCCAGGTGCGACAAAACACCCCCAAGAGTTCGGGAGTGACACAATGGGGGTCGTGAAAACATCCGCTGATACCCCCAGGCGCATTCTTCTGCTCGGATCGACCGGGTCGATCGGTACCCAGGCGATCGAGGTGATCGCAGACAATCCGGAGCTGTTCGAGGTGGTCGGCATCGCGGCGGGAGGATCGGACCCGGCACTGGTCATCGCCCAGGCCCGGCAGCTGGGCCTGGGCCCGGATCGCGTGGCGGTGGCCGGGGAGCAGGCCGCCGCCGAGGTGTCCGCAGCACTCGGTGGTCCCGTGCTCTCCGGGCCCGCTGCCGCCGAGGATCTGGTGCGCGGCGTGGAGGCCGACACCGTCCTCAACGCCCTGGTCGGATCGCTCGGGCTGGCCGCGACCCTGGCCACCATCGAGGCCGGGACCACCCTGGCGCTGGCCAACAAGGAGTCCCTGGTGGCCGGCGGTGATCTGGTCATGGCGGCCGCCGCCCCCGGGCAGATCGTGCCCGTCGACTCCGAGCATTCGGCCATGGCACAGTGCCTGCATTCGGGAACGGAACGGGAGATCGAGCGTTTCGTCCTCACCGCCTCCGGTGGCCCCTTCCGCGGCCTCAGCCGGGAGCAGATGTGGGATGTCAGCCCGCAGCAGGCGGCGGCGCACCCCACGTGGTCGATGGGGCAGATGAACACGCTCAACTCGGCGACCCTCATCAACAAGGGGCTCGAGCTCATCGAGGCGACGCTGCTCTTCGGCATTCCGGCGGAGCGAATCGATGTCACCGTGCACCCGCAGTCCATCATCCACTCC
This sequence comes from Corynebacterium sp., assembly GCF_030535495.1. Lineage (GTDB taxonomy): Bacteria > Actinomycetota > Actinomycetes > Mycobacteriales > Mycobacteriaceae > Corynebacterium. Next base: position 1,996 of record NZ_JAUNRW010000007.1, on the reverse strand, counting down.
ATGATCACCTTCTGTGACGGTGCCACCATCGCGCAGGCCTCCCCGCCGTCGATGAAACTGCCGATCTCCCTGGCGCTGGACTGGCCGCGGCGCGTCGCGGGTGCGCAGCCGGCGCTCGATTTCACCCAAGCCCATGACTGGCGTTTCGAGCCGCTTGACGACGCCGCCTTCCCGGCGGTCCAACTTGCGCGCGAGGTCGCCACGCGGCGCGGAACCTTCCCGGCGGTGTACAACGCCGCCAACGAGGAGGCGGCCGCCGCCTTCCTGGCCGGACGGATCCGCTTCCCGCAGATCGTCGACACCGTGGCCGAGGTCGTGGCCGGGGCCGATCAGTTCGCTGGTGTACCGTCGAGCGTCGACGACATCCTGGCGGTCGAGTCGGAGGCCCGGGCACGGGCCAACGCGATCGTCGATAAGCTCGATTCCTAAGGAGACCAGTGGGCGGATACCTGCTCGGTGTGGTCCTGTTCGCACTCGGCATCGCGGTGACCATCGCACTGCATGAGGCGGGCCACATGTACACCGCGCGCGCCTTCGGCATGCGGGTGCGCCGCTACTTCATCGGCTTCGGCCCGACCGTGTGGTCCACGCGACGCGGACACACCACCTACGGTGTGGCGGCCCTGCCGCTCGGCGGCTACTGCGACATCGCGGGCATGACCGGGCAGGATCCCCTCACCGAGGAGGAGAAGCCGCACGCCATGGTGAACAAGCCGTGGTGGCAGCGGGTGGCGGTGCTCTCCGGCGGCGTGGTGATGAACGTCATTGTCGGTGTCATCATCATCTACGGACTGGCGGTCACCTCCGGTCTGCCGAACCCCAACGTGGACACCACGCCGACCGTCGGTGAGGTCTCCTGCGTCTCCGATCAGACGGGCCCGGAGACGCTGGCCGAGTGCACGGGTCTCGGGCCGGCGGGGGAGGCCGGGGTCGAGGTCGGCGACCGGATTCTCGCGCTCAACGGGCAGGAGATGGAGTCCTTCACCCAGCTGCGGGACACGGTGCTGACCATGCCCGGTGAGGATGCCGTCCTCACCGTCGAGCGGGGCGGGCAGACGATGGAGATCACCGTCCCCGTCGCCCCGGTGACGCGTCTCGACGCCGCCGGCAATGAGATCGCCGCCGGTGCGGTGGGACTGTCCAACGCGCCCATCGACAACGCCTGGGTCTCCTACGGTCCGGTGGCGGCGGTCGGTGCCACCGGGGCGTTCACCTGGGATCTTCTCGACGCCACCGTCCGCGGGCTCGCCAGCTTCCCGGCGAAGATCCCGGGTGTGGTGGCCTCCATCTTCGGGGCGGAACGAGACATCGAGGGCCCGATGAGCGTGGTCGGTGCCTCCCGTGTCGGCGGTGAGCTGGTGGAGCGCTCGCTGTGGAACATGTTCTGGATGATGCTCGCCTCCCTCAACTTCTTCCTCGCCCTGTTCAACCTCGTCCCGCTGCCGCCGCTCGACGGCGGGCACATCGCGGTGGTGCTGTGGGAGAAGGTCAGGGACTTCTTCCGCCGTCTGCGTGGTCTGGCCCCGGCCGGTCCCGCGAACTACGAGAAGCTGCTGCCTGTGACCTATGCCATGGCCGCGGTGCTGCTGACGATCGGTGGACTGGTCATCGTCGCTGACGTGGTCAACCCGGTGCGACTGTTCGGCTAGAGTAAGGCGCATGAACATCGGACTTGGTATCCCGGACGCACCGCCCCCTACACTTGCACCCCGCCGCCAGACCCGCCAGCTGATGGTCGGCAGTGTCGGCGTCGGTTCGGACCACCCGATCTCGGTGCAGTCCATGACGACCACCAAGACCCACGACATCAACGCCACCCTGCAGCAGATCGCCCAGCTGACCGCCTCGGGCTGTGACATCGTGCGCGTCGCCTGCCCGAAGACCATCGACGCGGAGGCGCTGCCGATCATCGCCAAGAAGTCGCCGATCCCGGTCATCGCGGACATCCACTTCCAGCCGAAGTACATCTTCGCCGCCATCGACGCCGGCTGCGCCG